>NZ_JAJNRP010000002.1:0-315907 GCF_021083625.1 Schaalia sp. lx-100
GGGGAAACGCCCGGACCCATTCCGAACCCGGAAGCTAAGCCCTACAGCGCCAATGGTACTGCACTCGACAGAATGTGGGAGAGTAGGACACCACCGCAACCAACCAACAAGAAGGGGGGCAACCACACTACTGTGGCTGCCCCCCCAACACGCGCACACACACGCAGACGGACAGCGCACAAGCGAACAAACAACGCGCGCGCATACAAACTCAAACACGCCGAACAGCAAAGAAGCAGGACAGACAAAGAAACACAACCCTGCGGACGGGTACTAAACACACGGGGCGAACAAGCCCAAACACACGCGAGCACACGGGCACACGGACAGCGCACAAGCAAACAAACGTGGAGCAAACAACGCACGCGAACAACACACTGTACGGCTGGGCAGCAGTAAACACGCGCAACAACACGAGCAGCGGACAAGCGAAGAATATATGTACGCGGCACAATGAAATAAAACCCTGTGGATAACTTGTCACCCACCAAACCCACGCAATAATATACTTAATATCATCTTTCAGGGATACAATGCTGTGATTGACTTTAATCGCAGACCTTTAATAAACGACGATAAATGCGAATATGCAGAATAGAGGAACACGCCATGGCAGAAAAATTCCAACGACGTTCACGCGATGATGAGCGTGGCGGGTTCCAACGTAAACAATGGCGTGATCGAGAAAATCATTCCTCTCATAATCATGCCGACCATGAGGATCGTAGGTCTTTTAGTCGTGATGATCGTGGGGGGCGTGATTCATTCGCTCGTGGAGATCGTCGTTCTTTTAACCGCGATGATCGAGGTGATCGTCGTTCTTTTAACCGTGATGACCGTGGGGATCGTAGGTCTTTTAGTCGTGATGATCGAGGTGATCGCAGGTCTTTTAACCGTGATGATCGTGGGGGGCGTGATTCATTCGCTCGTGGAGATCGTCGTTCTTTTAACCGTGATGACCGTGGGGATCGCAGAAATTTTGCTTCTACCCGCACAGAGTCACGTAAACCACGGCAACACGATTCACGTCAACAAGGGCCTCAGACAAAAACATGGTCCAGTACAGACCGCTATGAATCACCAGCAGCTCAAGAGCCAGTTATCCCTGCCGGTGTGTCAGCAGATGAACTTGACCATGAGGCATTGCGTGCCCTTGAAACACTTTCCGGTCCTAACCGAGATATAGTGGCACGTTTCCTTGTCATGGCAGGACAGCTCATTGACATTGATCCTGAACTGGCCCACACATATGCAACTGCTGCAGCTGCGCGTGCAGGTCGAGTTGATGTCGTCAGAGAAGCAACTGCCCTCACAGCCTATGCTTCTGGACGATACGAAGAAGCATTACGTGAGGTACGTGCTGTT
The DNA here is from genome assembly GCF_021083625.1 of Schaalia sp. lx-100. NCBI lineage: Bacteria > Bacillati > Actinomycetota > Actinomycetes > Actinomycetales > Actinomycetaceae > Schaalia > Schaalia sp. lx-100. Next base: position 1,366 of record NZ_JAJNRP010000002.1, read on the forward strand.
CGCCGGATGAGAGGTGATAACTCATTACGCGCCATCGAAGTCGACAGTGAGCGCGCACTTGGACGGCCCGAAAAAGCTGTTGAAATCATTGAAGCAACAGATCCGCGTACGCTCGACATGAATGAGCAAGTCGAACTCGTCCTTGTCTCCTCAGGTGCCCGTGCCGATCTTGGTCAATCAGAAGTCGGACTGCTCCTCGTTGACGATGCTTTAACAGCTTTACCTGCTGATGCTGATTCTTTCCTCGTTGCACGTCTGATGTCAGTGAAAGCTGATCGCCTCCGAGAACTAGGGCGAAATGACGAAGCTGACGAAATTGAAGCTGCAATTCCTGATGATGAGAATCCAGATATCATTGATATTGGCCTCATTGCTGATGCGGATGTCGATGACAAACGCAGTACCCTACGTGGCAGTGACACTCCACTATCTGAACTCTTTGACGCAGCTCTTATTGACCTTGATGGGACAGCTTACAGTGGGAAAACAGCAATTCCATACGCTGCTGAAGGTGTGATAGCAGCACGTGCTGTAGGTATGGAAACTGCTTTCGTAACAAATAATGCGGCACGTACACCTGAAGAAGTAGCCAAACACCTGACAGAACTAGGCCACGAAGCTACAACAGACATGGTCATGACATCCTCAATGGATGTTGTTGCTCTTATGTCTGAACACCTTAATGAAGGTGCACGAGTACTTGTTATCGGCTCAGAAGGCCTACGTCAACCCGTGACTCAAGCAGGGTACATCATCGTTGAGAGCGCTGATGAAGAACCAGAAGCAGTCATTCAGGGACTCGATAAAGAAGTCACGTGGGAACGACTCAACGAAGCTGCTTTTGCCATTCAAAAAGGGGCAGCATACTTTGCAACAAACCTTGATAGCTCACTTCCCGTTGAACGCGGTGAAGCCCTAGGCAATGGCGCGCTCGTACGAGCAGTACAACAAGCCACACGAAAGCGTCCCATTGCTGCGGGTAAACCACAACCTGGTATTTATCGGCGAGGCGCTCAACTAGTAGAAAGTAGCAACCCGATCGCAGTTGGTGACCGATTAGAGACTGACATCATGGGTGCAGTCGCTGCAGGAATCCCATCACTCCATGTTCTCACAGGCGTTCATGACGCTCGCGCCGTCATTACAGCGCCTAAAGGTCAAAGGCCTTCTTTCTTGGCTATCGATATGCGCGGCCTCAACGAAACACATCCCATACCAAAACATCACACTGATGGTACATGGACCTGCGGCTACTCACAGATAGCTCGTGCTGACCGCTACGGCAAACTCAGCCTCGATGGGATTGCTCTTGAAGGCCCCGAATACACCGTTACACTTGACTCATACCGAGCACTGGCTGCTGCAGCATGGGAATACGCCAGTGAAGGGCGTGAAGTAACATGCCCGCTTATACACGTGGTACCGAATGATGACCCCAACGGTATTGTCAAAGCTCCTGAACCAGCAGAGGAACCCCTGCAGCCAGAAGGAGAAAGCGACGAAAAATCCACGGGTAAAAACCAGCAAACTACGGAAAAAACACCGACTTTCCTGCCAGGAGAAGAAGAACTAGCAGAACTTCTCGGACCAATTGACAACGCAGAACTTGATGAAATCCTGCGCTTAGATGATGAGGATATGACGGAGTAAACACAATGACAGGGCCACTTCCCGCTCATCCCGAACATCAGGTGAACACTATGGCACAAACAGCGTTACCTGATGTGGAGGACGCGCTGGTCGATTTTGAAGACAAAGCAATCGAAGAACAGTTGCATCTCCTTGAAGAAATCGAGAAGAAACTACGGGTAGCCCTGACAGGGCACGGAGAATAATGTGAAACTCAGAAGGATCGACTCTGAACTTGTCAGGAGAGGCCTCGCACATTCACGGACAAGCGCTCAAGAACTCATACTTGCAGGGCGAGTCCTCGTGGACGGCGAGGAAATACATAAACCTGCACGACAAGTCGATCCTGCTCAAGCGATCGTCATACGCGAATCAGATCAGATCGAATACGCATCACGAGGGGCACATAAACTCGCAGGAGCTCTTGACGCCCTCGGTGAAAAAGGCCCACGTATTGCAGGACGACGCTGTTTAGATGCAGGCGCATCAACAGGTGGCTTCACAGATGTCCTCTTACGTAGGGGGGCCTCCAGCGTTGTTGCCGTTGACGTAGGCTACGGTCAGCTCATATGGCGTCTGCGTACGGATCCGCGCGTAGAAGTACACGACCGCACAAATGTACGCACCTTGCGCGCAGGTGACATTACACCACCACCTTCGCTTATCGTAAGCGACCTTTCTTTTATTTCCCTTACACTCGTGCTCCCCGCACTTGTTGACGTAGCCTCCGATGATGCCGAATTCTTACTCATGGTCAAACCCCAGTTTGAAATTGGGAAAGAACGATTAGGACACGGCGGGGTCGTACGTAACCCTGAACATCACGTCGAAACCGTATGCTCAGTTGCCCAGTGTGCCTTTGACCATGGATTAGGGATCAGCGCTGTTGAAGCATCCCCTCTGCCAGGGCCAGCAGGAAATGTCGAATACTTCATATACATGCATTGTCAGCAAGAAGGCGTAATTACTCGTGAGACACTTAAAACATATGTGAAGCAAGCCGTCCAACGAGGACCGATGGGAAATGCGCGTCCATTATGAGTATTCACCGTGTTCTTTTGATCTACCATGCTGTTCGAGCATGTATCGCCGCTGAGGAAACCGAGAAGCAACTACGACAACGCGGATATGACGTGAGGCGGATTTCCTCAGCTGACAAAATGGCATTGAAACACGCAGCTACACAACCCATATCGGATATTGAGTTCCCGCACTCAAGTGATGCGCACCTATCACAAAAACATAAGCTGTCAGTTACTCCAATACAAGCATCAGGACGTGCCCTTGCCTCTCAAACCACTGATAGCCCTGCACAATTCGACCTTGTTTTAGCTCTTGGTGGGGATGGAACGATACTGTCAGCAGCCGCCTGTGCGCGATACTGGGATATTCCACTTTTAGGACTCAACATGGGGCACATGGGATTCCTCGCAGAAGAATCTCAAGAAAATGTTGCAGACCTCGTTGACCGAATATCTGACGGACACTTCTTAATTGATACACGTATGACTTTAGAAGTAAACGTCTACACTCCAGATGGTCACATCCACCACGATTGGGCCTTAAATGAAGCCGTTCTGACACATACAGACGACACACATCCGGTAGATATGGTCCTAGCAGTAGACGGGCAAGACGTATCAACTTACGGCGCAGACGGCATGATATTAGCAACCCCTACAGGCTCAACCGCCTACTCATTTTCTGCAGGCGGTCCAGTCGTATGGCCAGATACAGAAGCAATCATCATGGCTCCTCTGGCCGCGCACGGGCTTTTTACCCGCCCACTGGTCGTAGGTCCCTCATCACGTATAGAAGTCAGCGTCCTCGAAAGCGCACGAACTGATGCTGTAGTGTGGTGCGATGGCTTACGAGCAATTGCCGCTCCCATAGGAAGCACAATGGCAGTGAGCGTGGGAACACGATCCGTTCACCTCATACGATTGGATGACACTCCCTTTTCTACCCGCCTTGTTCACAAATTCCGCTTACCAGTTCGCGGATGGAGGCACAACGACAACCGAGGAAACAGCCAGTGATTTCAACAATCGACATCCAATCTTTAGGGGTCATTGATGAGGCTCATCTTGAATTTGGTCAAGGACTAACTGTACTGACCGGTGAAACTGGTGCCGGTAAAACGATGATCCTTACCTCGCTGCAACTCCTCTTAGGTACGCGGGCAGACCCCGCTTGGGTACGCGCAGGCGCAGAAAAAGCACAAGTAGATGGATTCTTTGACATTAGCGATGACCTCATACCGCTCATAGAAGAACACGGAGGAACAACTGAGGACCATGAACTGATTGTGTCACGTGCTCTGGCAACGCACGGACGATCACGAGCCTACCTTGGAGGCCGCGCAGTCCCAGCAAGTATCCTCTCTGATGTCATCGGACGATTAGTTACCATTCATGGGCAAGCAGACCAACTCCAATTACGGTCAGCATCAACGCAACGACACACCCTTGACTCATGCGGATCAGCTGAACATCAAAAACTTCTACACGAATACCAACAAGCATGGTCGGCGGCCGTAGCAGCAAAACAACAACTCGACACCGTCAGAGAAAAAACTGACGACATGGGTGCGCGTCAAACCTACTTGAAAGAAGTGACCACCCGTATCGCTGAACTTGATCCCTATGAAGGCGAAGACGAAGATCTGAAACTCGAAGCGGAACGCCTCGCACATATCGAAGACTTACGCACTCACATAACACGTGCGCACACAATGCTGTCAGGGACAACGGATACCCTCGGTATAATTGACATACTGCGTGATGCTGCTAAAGAAATACAACAAGCAGAACGACTAGATACCTCGCTAAGCCCGTATCGTTCACAACTTGAACCCCTCGCTTTAGAACTTGAAGCAGCAGGTGAAGGCTTAGAACGATACCTCACACAGCTTGAAGCGCATCCGCAACGCCTTGCCGAAATACATGAAAGACGTGCAGCGTTGCGTTCCCTGATGAAAGGGAGAGCCAGTGACGTTACAGAGCTACTGCGCTGGCAAGAACAGGCAGTGGCTGAGCTCAAAGCCTTAAATTCTTTGGAAAACGATCCTGAAGTATGCGCCGAAAATTTAGCGAGAGCACAGCAAAAAGTTATTGAATGCGGAAGCCGTTTACGTCGTTCTCGTCATACGCTTGCCCAAGAACTCTCACAGCGCATTACAAATGAACTACACGGCCTTGCCATGCCTGAGGCAGTTTTTTCTATCACCCTCGAAGAAACAAAACCTCAGCCTCACGGTACGGAAGATGTGCGTATGCTCTTGCAGCCTCATCCCTCTGCGCCAGCGCGCCCTCTAGGACAAGGCGCGTCAGGAGGCGAACTATCGCGCGTGATGCTTGCCATTGAAGTAGTCATTGGAACACGTGAAGCTGCACGTACCTACATTTTTGACGAAGTTGACGCAGGTATTGGTGGTCATACAGCAATTGAAGTAGGTGCCCGTTTAGCACGTTTAGCTCAAGGCAGACAAGTAGTTGTTGTTACTCACCTTGCGCAGGTTGCAGCTTATGCCGACACTCATTTGCTAGTAGAGAAAACCGCAGGAACAACGACTGTGCGTTCGCTGAGTGGTCAGGAACGAGTAAGCGAACTGGTACGGATGATGGGTGGAGATCCTCACTCAGAGACGGCACGCCGACATGCTTCAGAAATCTTGCGGCATACCGTGCCAGAATAAGGCAAATGAGTGCTACAGATCGGACTGGACGAAACGAACAGTTACTGGCTGGTCGTGTTCGTGTTGACGAAAAAACTCGCGCATTAGCCGCGCGACTGGAGCCTGGCGATATTGCCGTGATCGACCATCCTGACCTTGATCGTTCAACTGCTGATGCCTTACTGGCTGCTCGTCCTCAAGCAGTTTTGAATGCTGCACCATGCGTCACAGGGCGGCACCAAGTTCTTGGTGCACGCATCCTCACACAAGCTGGCATCATCGTCATTGATGATCTGGGACCTGATGTGATGACGTTGCGTGAAGGTGATGAAATCACAGTTGACCATAACGGACACGTGCAATGTGACGGCCTCACAATTGCAACAGGAACACTGCGAACACACACGTCTTTTAATGACGACATGGATCAGACTGATCGCGTCAATACACAGCTGCTGTCTTTTGTTGCTTCTGTCGAAAACTACCTTGCGCAAGATGGTGACATACTATTTCGTGGGCACGGAATCCCACAGTCGCAAATCGATATTCATGGCAAACCAGTGCTATTAATATCCGACTCGCAAGAAACGCCCGCAGAACTCAAAGCCCTAAAGAAATGGATCCGTGACACTGACCCCGTGGTTGTAGTCGTTGATGCTGGGGCAAAACATGCCAGACGTGCGCATCTCAAGCCGCGTATTGTGATAGGCGATATGGATACTGTTCCTGAAAAGATCTTACGTTCAGGAGCTCAACTTCTTGTACGGCAAGGCCATGATGGAATTGCTCCTGGTCGTGAACGATTAGCACGAATGGGTGTTGCGCATGATGTCATCGAATTTGGCGGATCTGCGCAAGACGCAGCCGTACTATTTCTTTCATACGCAAAACCCACGGTTATTGTCACTGTCGGACAGCATCACAGCGTTGAAGACCTGATTGACCGCGGGCGAGGAGCTATGGCTCCGACATTCTTTACACGCTTGGTTGCGCAAGACCTTATTGTGTCTTCTCGAGCTGTAGCTGCTATGCACCGCCCACGACTGCGCGCTACCAGCATAGTTTTATTGGCTTGCGTCGTTGTATGCACTATGGGTGCTGCTTTAATGACTACTCCGTGGGGGCAAGACATGGCTGCTGTACTTGGTCATTACTTCTCTCATCTTTTCGGATGGTCTTCACCGTCATCTCTGACACCTACTAATTAGAAAGAATCCTGATAAATGGTGAATTTTCGTTACCATGTGGTGTCCCTAATTGCGGTTTTTGCTGCCTTAGCAATTGGGGTAGTTCTGGGCGCAGGGCCGCTGCAAACACGTGTGGCTTCTGTGGCTTCCTCACGTAATGACTCTGCAGCTAACAGCGCGGAAACAGCGCGATTAAAAACTGCTGCTGAAGCTGAAGCAGTAGGTGTGAAATCTATCGCCGCTCAAATCCTCACCGGTAAGTTATCAGATGTAGCGGTTGTGACGGTGGCTCTGCCTGGTGCTTCGTCCGATGATGTCGCGCTGGTTCGTACTCACCTCGAAACTGCCGGAGCTAAAATTGCAGGAGCAGTATCGCTCAGTGACAACTGGGACGCGGATCGGATGGCCACGTACCGGCAAACCCTTGCAACTCCAATTCAATCGCATCTGACATCTTCGCTCGGAACGAATGTGACATCCGATGGAGTCATCGGTGCTGCGATCGTTGAAGTTCTGACATCAAGTGGAGCAGAACGCGATTTAGTGCAAGAAATTCTGACAGATGCAAATACTCCGATTATGTCGATTGACCAACAGTTGGAAACTCCCGCGCAGGCCCTGTTGCTTATAGGCCCCCGTTCGAGCGGAGGAACCGGTTCTGGTGAGGCGCAGGCGGCTGTGTCTGACCGTGCAGTATCAGCGTGGGTAGGTATCGCACAAGCAGTGGCAAAAGCACCCCAGTCAGGTGTTCTACTGGGTGATGCTTCATCTGATTCAGCTATGTTGGCGCAAGTCCGGACATTAGGAGCAGGAATTTCTACAGTCGATTCTGTAGGAACAGCGACCGCGGCTCTATCCGCAGTCCTTGCACTACCTCAAGCAAAAAATGAGTCAGTGGCTTACGGTTCTGCTTTGGGAGCACAACAGGGAATGCCTAAAATTTCCTGAGCCTATGACAAAGTAAACAGGGGGAGGAGGCCTTGCCTGCTTCCTCTGATTCTTTTAGGCGATGAGTGCTGAACGTGAAAGAAACAGTTTTGGCCTTGAAGTGAAAAGAAAGTATGACTGCAACACTTTGTATGGTTTAGTGTCAGGTGACGATAATTTTGATATCTCAAGTGACGATAGTGTCATATTGCTTTGGGCAGAAAGGAAACATCGTCATGAGTGAAAATGCGCTGAAAGATGTTCATGAGAAACGACAGGTTATTGCACGCTCGCATCATTGGGATGGTCGAATAATAAGTGTTGTTGAAGATCATGTGCTTTTGAAAGCAGGAAGCAAGCCAGTCAAACGTGAATATGTCACACATCCTGGTGCTGTCGCTGTTGTGGCTTTGCGTGGTGAAGCAGGCAAAGAAGAAATCCTGATGATTCGCCAGTATCGGCATCCTGTAAAAGCGTTCCTATGGGAAATTCCTGCAGGATTATTGGACTGTGCGGGTGAAACGCCTGTTGAGGCAGCGCAACGTGAATTAGCGGAAGAAACAGATTTAGCAGCGGATCAGTGGAATGTCTTAGTCGAATACTTTAATTCTCCTGGGTGTTCTACAGAATCTGTTCGTATTTTTCTTGCGCAAAATCTTCACACGATACAAACAGGCTATGTGCGCACGGAAGAAGAAGCTGAAGCTGAACTGCGTTGGGTTTTACTTGATGACGCTCTGAGGCAATGCCTTGAAGGAAATATACATAATCCCTCTGCAATAACAGGCATCATGGCAGCTTATGCGGCTCGTTCACGGTGCTGGGCAGATTTACGTGAAGCCAATGCGCAGTGGATGCGATAAATGCTCTTGCGAATTATGCCACCTCACCGAATTTCACAACGCCATTTTGTCGAAAAGGCCGTAGAATTTTGAAAGGTAGTGGATGAAATAGGACGGAGGGCCTAATGGCTGAGCATACTGATGCTTGTACTCGCGAGCAGGTTCTTGACCTTGTCGTTGAAAAAGGCCCCGTCACTGCCTCAGTGATAGCCCGAGTTTTAGGGCTGACCACTGCTGCAGTGCGTCGTCACATTACTATTTTGCTAGATGGTGATGAAATTGCTGAACACGACCCGCGTCATCAAAGTAAACGCGGGAGAGGACGCCCAGCACGTCACTATGTAGCAACTGAGCGTGCACACGAACGCCTGACAGATGCCTACAGTGAAATCGCAGTCAAAGCACTTGGATATTTAGGACAAGTTGGCGGCGAAGAAGCAGTGGAATCCTTTGCTGCTGCGCGTTCACGCGAAATTGAACGACGCTATGCGCCTATCGTTCGAGACGCAGGTAATGACCCACGAGTCCGCGCGCAAGCGCTCGCGGATGCCCTTACACAAGATGGTTACGCGGCGACTGTGCGTGACATTGGCGGCGGCGGTTTCGCCATCCAATTATGCCAAGGGCACTGTCCAATTCAGCAAGTAGCTGGAGATTATCCACAGCTCTGCGATGCAGAAACACAAGCATTTTCACGATTGCTTTCTGTACACGTGCAGCGACTTGCCACACTTGCCGGTGGCGAACACGTGTGTACAACGCATATTCCGGTAAATACTCCGTTGATGCGTTCAAGCGCGAGGACTGTTTTACGTAAGTAAAGCATTCAGGTGCTTAATCCCTGTTATTTTCACGGTTAAAACGAACAAAGAAGGAACACGTATGACGCAGGCAGCGCCACAGACACAAAAAGTCGTGGATCAGCCTATGACTGACGAAGAAATCATCGGATCAATCGGCGCTTACGAATACGGATGGCGCGATAACGATGACTATTCGCAGGGGGCAAAATACGGTATTAACGCGGATGTTGTTCGCGAAATCTCAGACCGTAAAGGCGAAAGCGAATGGATGCGCGAACGCCGCCTGAAGGCTCTTGAAATTTTTGAACGTAAACCCATGCCAACATGGGGACCAGATTTATCTTCCATTAACTTTGATGATTTCAAGTACTACGTCACGCCAACAGATCGCACCGTCGCAAGCTGGGAAGATCTGCCTGACGATATACGTAAAACCTATGATCGCCTCGGAATCCCAGAGGCTGAAAAGAACCGCCTCGTCGCAGGTGTTGCTGCACAATATGAATCCGAAGTTGTGTACCACCAAATTCAAGAAGACCTTGAAAAACAAGGTGTGATCTTCCTAGACACCGATACGGGTCTACGTGAATACCCTGAAATTTTTGAGGAATACTTCGGGCGCTGTATACCCGCAGGTGATAACAAGTTTGCTGCACTTAATACCGCTGCATGGTCGGGTGGCTCATTTGTTTACGTACCACCGGGTGTGCATGTTGATATCCCATTACAAGCATACTTCCGTATCAACACTGAAGCCCTCGGTCAATTTGAACGCACACTGATCATTGCGGACGAAGGCTCTTACGTACACTACGTTGAAGGATGCACCGCACCAATCTATGACGAAAATTCATTGCACTCCGGTGTGATTGAAATTTTCGTGAAAAAAGATGCCCGCGTGCGCTATACAACAATTCAGAACTGGTCAACAAATGTTCTCAACCTCGTGACACAACGAGCCATGGTTGAAGAAGGCGGCACTATGGAATGGGTAGACGGCAACATGGGAGCCGCTATCACCATGAAATATCCAGCTTGCTTCCTGATGGGTGAACACGCACGAGGAGAAACCCTCTCCATTGGTTTCGCAGGACCCGGGCAACACCAAGACACCGGAGCAAAGATGGTGCACATGGCACCGCACACTTCCTCGTCAATCACCTCAAAGTCTGTTTCACGAGGCGGTGGCCGCACTTCCTACCGTGGTCTTGTGCAAGTAAACGCGCGTGCACGCCACTCCAAATCAAATGTGTTATGCGACGCATTACTGGTTGACAAAGTATCGCGCACAGACACATACCCCTACGTTGACGTGCGCACAGACGACGTAGAAATGGGACATGAAGCCACCGTTTCTAAAGTCTCAGAAGATCAATTGTTCTACCTGATGAGCCGTGGCTTAGAAGAATCTGAAGCTATGGCAATGATTGTGCGTGGCTTCGTTGAACCCATTGCGAAAGAACTACCAATGGAATACGCACTTGAACTGAACCGTCTCATCGAATTGCAGATGGAAGGATCCGTCGGCTGATATGACTACAACAAATATCACTGAACGCCCACATTCTCATGGGCTTACCCCTTCTACTATTAACCGTGCTGATCGTTTTGCCACCTTTGATTTGGCTCAAATGCCTATGCCAGCAGGACGAGAAGAGGACTGGCGTTTCACCCCGATGCGTCGCATTGAGAGAATCCTTGATCCTTCGCTCTACAGTGAACAAGATGCCCCTGTGACGGTGAATGCTCCTGAAGGAGTACAGGTAGAAACAGTTGAACGCACAGATAAACGTCTGGGAAGTGTTCTTGCACCAACAGACCGCGCCGCTGCTGTGGCATGGGATCGTTTCAGCACATCAACTGTGATTACTATTCCCAAAGGCATTACTTTGGACACCCCAATCATAGTGACTGTGGATGAACTGGCTGATATCCGTGCGCAACATATTTTTATTGACGCCTGCGAACAATCCCAAGCCACCGTTATTCTTACCCATAGCGGAGGGAATACATCCGCACTTGCGCAAACTGTTGAAATCACAGCAGGAGACGCTTCACAACTGACCGTTGTCAGTGTTCAAGAATGGGATGAGGAAGTCACCCATGCTTCCAGCCATCGTTTAGCGATCGGTCGTGATTCCCGTGTTAAACACATCGTCGTTACTCTGGGCGGCGATCTGGTCCGTGTAAATGCGGAAACAGATTTCCGAGGCCCCGGAGCTGAACTGACAATGCTGGGCCTGTACTTCGTTGATGCAGGACAACATTTAGAACATCGTATTTTTGTGGATCATTCACAACCGAATTGCTACTCGCGAGTGACCTACAAAGGCGCATTGCAAGGGCGCGACGCACATTCAGTATGGATTGGTGACTGCCTCATACGTGAAGCCGCTGATGGGACAGACACATACGAGCTGAACCGCAACCTAGTTTTATCTGAGGGAGCGAAAGCAGACTCTGTGCCAAACCTCGAAATTGAAAACGGTGAAATCGCCGGCGCAGGCCACGCATCAGCGACAGGACGTTTTGACGATGAACAGCTTTTCTATCTGATGAGTCGAGGTATTCCAGAAAAAGAAGCCCGTCGCCTGGTTGTCAGAGGCTTCTTTGCTGAACTTATCGACCAAATCGGTGTGCCTTCCGTACAGGAACATCTGATGACCGCTATTGAGAAAGAACTCGCGCGATCTGCGCAGTAAATCCTGATCCCACTTCATAGACGACGAGCGGAAACCACAATAATTGGTGGTACAAACGCTGAGGAGGAAAAATGTCCACTCTGACAATTAAAGATCTTCACGTCACCGTTGAAACCAGTGACGGCCCGAAAGAAATCCTTAAAGGTGTAAACCTTACTATTCGTTCCGGTGAAATCCACGCCATTATGGGACCGAATGGATCAGGAAAATCCACTCTTGCTTATGCGCTTGCAGGACACCCCGCCTACGAAATCACTTCAGGTGAAGCATGGCTTGACGATCAACTGATTACCGAAATGGGAGTTGACGAACGCGCTCGCGCAGGCCTTTTCTTGGCTATGCAATACCCGGTAGAAGTTGCAGGGGTATCCGTATCAAATTTCCTGCGCTCAGCAAAAACCGCCATTGACGGTGAAGCACCTGCGATCCGTCACTGGATGAAAGATGTCAAGAGCGCAATGGATAATCTGCGTATGGATCCTGCCTTCGCTGAACGTGATGTGAACGTAGGATTCTCAGGCGGTGAAAAGAAGCGTTTAGAAATCCTCCAAATGGAATTGCTGAAACCATCTTTTGCTGTCCTTGATGAAACAGATTCAGGTTTGGATGTCGACGCACTGCGTATCGTATCTGAAGGAGTAAACCGAGTACATGACACAACCCAATGCGGTGTCATGCTGATTACTCACTACACGCGCATCCTGCGTTATATTCGTCCAAGCCACGTGCATGTTTTCGTTAATGGTCGAGTTGCAGCTCAGGGCGGTCCTGAGCTTGCTGACGCCCTCGAAGAAAACGGTTACGACGAATACCTGACACGCTGAGGGTAAAAATTCATGACAGAGGCACTTTCTGCGAGTCCTTTTAACGCTGACGAAATAGAAAAGATTCGTCGAGACTTCCCAATCCTGAAACGTACAGGCAGGGGAGGACGACCAATCGCTTATCTTGATTCTTCAGCGACCTCGCAGAAACCTGCCTGTGTTATAGACGCGGAAGCACAGTTTTATCGTCACTCAAATGCTGCTGTACACCGTGGTACCCACCTACTAGGTGATGAATCCACACAGATTTATGAAGACGGCCGGCACGCACTAGCACATTTCATAGGTGGAGCAAGCGATGAAATCGTGTGGACAAAAAACGCGACAGAAGCTATCAACCTGCTTGCCTTATCAATGGGACATGCCTCAATGGGGCGCGGAGGAGCCCAAGCCGCACCTTTACGAATAGGCGCAGGTGACCGTATTGTTGTCACACGAGCTGAACATCACGCGAACCTTATTCCATGGCAAGAACTGTGTGCCCGTACGGGTGCAGAACTTGCATGGCTCGACCTTACCCCAGATGGACAAATTGACCTCAATACTTTATCCGTCATCACTGAGCGCACTCGTCTGGTCGCTTTCACACATGTATCAAATGTGACAGGAGCGATTTCGCCTATTGACGCTATCATTGCTGCTGCACGTCGTGTGGGCGCCCTTATTATTTTAGATACATGCCAATCAAGTGCCCACATGCCTGTGAATATTGCTGCACTCGATATTGATTGTGCTGTTTTTTCTTCACATAAAATGCTCGGCCCTACAGGGGTAGGTGCTTTATGGGCCAGACGTGAACTGCTTGAAATGATGCCGCCTGTTTTTACAGGAGGCTCCATGATCGCAGGGGTCACGATGACAGAGGCAGAATACATGCCAGCGCCGGAACGTTTTGAAGCAGGCTCGCAACCGGTCGCACAAATTGCTGGATGGACAGCCGCATTAGAATACCTCTCGGGGTGGGGAATGAGCCGCCTTGAAGCACATGAAAAAGTACTCACACAACGTTTACTTGAAGGAATCTCACAGATACCGAATGTGCGTATCCTTGGCCCCTCATCTGCACATGAACGCATAGGTGTTGTGAGTTTTGCGGTGGAAGGTGTGCATCCGCATGATGTGGGGCAAGTCATGGATGCAGAAGATGTTGCTGTGCGAGTAGGACACCATTGCGCTATTCCATTACATACTTTCTTTGGAGTGCGATCCTCAAATCGTGCATCTCTTGGAATCATGACAAATAATGAGGACGTAGATCGTTGCGTAGAGGCGCTCGCTTCGGTGGGTCGTTATTTTGGAGGTGCCCGATGAGTAGTCTTGACCAGTTGTACCAGCAGGTCATTTTGGATCATTCCAAAGAACGACACGGCAGTGGACCTGTAGGTAGTTACGCGGTGCAGTCACATCAGGTAAATCCTACCTGCGGTGATGAAGTCACGTTAGGTGTGACTTTAGATGCTGACCAGCGGATAGGGAGTATTTCGTGGGATGGGGAAGGCTGTTCCATTTCGCAAGCCTCATTGTCGATGCTTTATGACCTTGTACGTGGAAAAAATGCGGATGAAGTAGCTGCTTTATATGCAGCAATGGAAACAATGATGCATTCACGTGGGCGAGGAGTATCAGAAGATATTCTTGACATCTTAGAAGATGCTGCTGCTTTGGAAGGGACATCGCAATTTCCTAACCGCGTAAAATGCGCGCTTTTAGGTTGGTACGCTTTACGTGATGCACTGACTAAACTTGGCACAGATATTGCAGGAGAAAATAAATGAATAATCCAATGGCCCAATCTGAACCAGTGGAGCAGCGCTTTGCTCCTGTGGAATCAGCAGCGACATCCGACGCACAGGTACGTAACATTGAAGGCACAGACATTATTGAAAATGGCAGTGTCAATGGTGAAGATATCCTTGAAGCATTACGTGATGTGATTGACCCTGAACTGGGAATTAACATCGTAGACTTGGGTTTAGTTTACGGGGTTATCGTATCGCCTGAGGACGCAATTACATTGGACATGACCTTGACATCTGCTGCCTGCCCTTTGACGGATGTGATTGAAAGACAAGCACAAATGGTTCTGGCTATTTTCAGTGCAGATGTATCAATTAACTGGGTATGGATGCCAGCATGGGGACCGGATCGTATTACTCCTGATGGGCGCGATCAACTGCGTGCGATTGGCTTTAATGTCTAATTGCTGCTGAAGCCTGACGGCATTTCAGTAGGAGGTAAGGAAGAAAGAATATCTTTTACTTCTTCACCTCAAACACACGCTCATATTGCGCGGATAAAACAACGCTGAAAGTAAAAAGTAAGAGCGGATTATGGACTGCCGCTACTGATGATGAAGTTTTATCCGAGGTCTACCCATAATTGCCGCATCATACCAACTCAAGTATTACACGCAGCATAAAACATGGGGTCATACCCAAAAATATTCACCCCGCTTATTGCATAGGCGCAAAGAGAAACGGGGTGAATACAACAGTCACTCTGTGAAAAGTTCATAAACTATGAACCAGAAGTTGACCTTTTTGCTGTGAAACGGCCAAGCATATCGTCGCGGAAATCCGTGTAACAGTCCTCATCAATTGACTGACGAATCGCATCAACCAGACGCAGAGTAAACCATTCATTGTGAATGGTTGCCAGCGTGTAACACAACAGCTCTTTCGCCTTGAATAAATGGTGAATATACGCACGAGTGTAATGCGTACATGTATAGCAGCCGCAACCATCAACAAGGGGAGAAAAATCGCGTCGGAAACGTGAGTTCGTGATGTTAAAACGACCATGAGGAGCATAAATAGCGGCATTACGAGCCACACGCGAAGGATTCACACAGTCAAAAGTGTCCGCTCCGGCCTCGACCCCACGGAAAAAATCATCAGGCTCAGAGATACCTAACAGATGACGTGGACGATCCTCAGGAAGCTCTGAGCAAACCCATGTCAAGATTTTCCCGAGGTTTTCTTTTTCTAACGCACCACCTAAACCAAAACCATCAAAACGTTGGCCCTCTACCTCCATATCAGCGAGTGTTCGAGCAGCATGGCGACGTAAATCCTCATATTGAGCGCCCTGAACAACACCCCATAACTGCTGATACGGATAAGAAGCACGTTCCTCGGTCAGTCGTTTATGTTCAGCTAAACAACGACGCGCCCACCTGTGAGTACGTTCCAACGACTCCACCTGATATGAGTACGGGTGCAGCAGTGAGGTCAACTCATCAAAAGCAAACATGATGTCTGAACCCAGATGATGTTGAATACGCATAGACACTTCAGGAGTGAAACGATGTTTCGCGCCATCAATATGACTGCGGAAAGTTACAGAATCATCGTCAACAACCGCGCGGGAAGCCTTCACTGCTTGACGATGAATACGTGGATCACCTGTATCAGAAGCGCCAGAAAACTCCTGCGAAAGGACCTTCTTAAAACCTGACCCCAAGGAAAGAACTTGGAAACCACCTGAATCAGTGTATGTCGGGCCAGCCCAATTCATAAAAGAACCAAGGCCGCCCGCCTCGTCAACAAGTTCTGCGCCCGGCTGTAAATACAAGTGATACGCATTCGCTAGGACAGCTTGAGCACCACATGAGCGAATCATTTCAGGAACAAGAGCTTTGACTGTTGCCTTTGTCCCCACCGGAATAAAAGCAGGAGTACGAATAATCCCATGTGCAGTATGGAGTGTCCCTGTTCGTCCGAGCTCGTTTCCCGTGGTTAAACGGGTACGAATATCAAAACCGCGGTCACGAATTGACTCAGGGAAAGAAGATGCAGTGTGCTCCTGAGGAGGCGCAGCAGAAAGCCAATTTTCAATCATGCGGCAAGTACTTCCTGCCCGTAAAGCCCTTCAACACGTCGAATAAAAGCAATGACGCGGTATGTGATCGGCAGAAGAACAACTTCTACAGCTACTTTATACACGTAGCCCGTGATGATGTAGTTCAGGAACTCGTAGCCGGGGATAACTCCGATAAAGGCAATCGTGCAGAAAAGCACAGTGTCTGCTGCCTCACCGACCATTGTAGAACCGATAAGACGCGCCCATAAACGATGCGCACCCCAGCGTTGACGGATCATAACAAGGACAAAAGCGTTAATCAGCTGACCGGCAAGATAGCCAATGACAGAAGCAGCCACAATACGTGGAACAAAGCCGAGAACAGCTTCAAAAGATTCCTGCGCTTCATAGCCCGGACCGATAGGGGAAATCTGGACAAGATAGAAAGAAAGCGAAGCAAGTATAGAAGCCGCAAAGCCCATGATAATGACTCTGCGTGCTCGACCAAAGCCGTAAACCTCAGCTAAGACATCGCCCAAAATATATGTCAAAGGAAAAAGTAATGCGCCACCATCAAAGACAAGGTGAACAGGCCCTGCATCCAATGCGGTTACTTTTGTTGCAGCGATATTAGATATCAGCAAAAAAGCAACAAACATGACAGCAACAATGTCATATACGCGGGGAATACGAAGTGACGGTGAAACAGAAGAATCAGGAAAAGACACAATAAACCTCTATGCGTAGACAAAATGCATATTTAATTCTGCCTGTTGTACGGAAAAAATGCTGATTCTGACACGTGATGAAGGCGTGGCGATATCCACAAAGAAACGGAATAGTAGGAATAACACCAACAGGGAGAGTATTTACTTCCGCACAGAGTGAGCAGAGTAAAATACACGAGTGATTAACGTTCAAGATTTTTCTTTACGCATTGGGCCACGAGAATTAGTGTCACATTTGACTTTTCGTTTAGATAAAGGAATGCGCATTGGTTTAGTTGGTCGAAACGGCGCAGGAAAAACAACGACAATGCGTTTACTTGCAGGTGAACGCGATCATGCTGCTGCTGAATACGATGGACACATCACAAGCAACGGCACAATTGGCTACCTACCTCAAGACACGAGCGTAGGCGACCAAAGCCAACTGGCACGTGAACGTATCACATCAGTGCGCGGTCTTGACAGCATCATTCGACGTATCCGTAAAGCTGAGCATGACATGTCCACCCTCGAAGGGCCTCGTCAAATAAAAGCAATGGAAAAATACGTGCAACTCGATCAAAGTTTTACCCGCGCAGGCGGGTGGGCAGCAAATGCGCAAGCAGCACAAATTGCTCATGCATTAGGTCTACCGGATCGCGTCCTTGACCAGACTCTTGAAACCTTATCAGGCGGGCAGCGGCGACGAGTTGAATTGGCTCGGGTTCTTTTTTCTGAGGCAGATATCCTCCTACTAGATGAACCAACCAATCATTTAGATCATGACTCAATTATGTGGCTACGTAACTGGATGAAAACTTTTCCCGGAGGCATCATGATGATTTCGCATGATGTTAGTCTTTTAGAAGAAACCGTGAATCAGGTTTTTCATTTAGATGCTCAGCGAGCCCAGGTTGATATTTACCATTTGGGCTGGAACGCCTATGTAAAACAACGTGAAGAAGATGAACGCCGTCGCCGTAAAGAACGTGCGCAAGCTGTGAAGAAAGCAGAACAGTTACGTGCGCAAGGTGAAAAAATGCGTGCCAAAGCAACAAAAGCAGTGGCCGCTCAGCAAATGCTTCGCCGCGCAGATGAATTACTTGCTGCAGTTGGGAATGAGCAACATAAAGAAAAAGTTGCACGCCTGCGTTTTCCGCAACCTTTGCCATGCGGCAGGGTGCCTTTAAGTGCGCAGTCACTGTCAAAAACCTACGGCTCTTTAGAAGTATTCATGGGAGTCGATTTGGCGATTGATAAGGGAGCGAAAGTTGTTGTTTTAGGTCTCAATGGTGCAGGTAAAACAACGCTGCTACGTATTCTGGCGGGAATTGAAAAATCTGATACCGGTGAGGTCATCCAAGGGCATGGGCTACGTATCGGATATTACGCTCAAGAACACGACACATTAGATCTGGACGCTACTGTTGAAGAAAATATGTCACGTAGCGCGCCGCAGTTTGATGATACGCATGTGCGTAATGTATTGGGTCAGTTCCTTTTCAGCGGCGACGATGTACATAAGATGACGAATGTGTTGTCTGGCGGTGAAAAGACTCGTCTGGCATTAGCGACACTTGTTGTGTCAGGTGCGAATGTTTTACTGCTTGATGAGCCAACAAATAATCTTGATCCTGCTTCACGTGAAGAAGTGCTCCATGCGTTACGTACGTATGAGGGAGCGGTTATCCTGGTGACGCATGATCCTGGGGCTGTTATTGCTTTACAACCTGAACGAGTGTTAATTCTTCCTGATGCGGATGAAGATTTATGGGATGAATCCTATCTTGATTTGGTGACTTTAACGTGAGTGATTGAACGGTACTGTACGGGGGATTGGAGGGGTATCGAGGCCCTAAACAATGCCTGCGGGAGTGGGTGCATATCAGGGTCGAGATCTAGCTCCCTTTCACACCCTATTATGTAATGCGTGTGGAGGGGCCTACACCTTGCTAGGCACACGGGTAGTACGGATGAAACACTATGCAAAGCATGTGGGGCACCTTGCGTTGAACGAGTACATTCTTATTGATAATGCGCTCAAGTTATGAAAGAACTTTTGAGAAAAATTCCTGTGCGCGAGGGTGTTGCGGATAATCAATCACATCTGAAGGGTTACCCATTTCAATGATGCGTCCTTCATCCATAAAAACAACAGTGTCGGCGACTTCTCGCGCAAAAGCAACCTCATGGGTGACCACCACCATCGTCATTCCTGAAGCCGCGAGATCTTTCATCACTGACAGGACTTCACCTACCAATTCAGGATCAAGCGCCGAGGTTGGCTCATCAAAGAGCATGATATCTGGCTGCATAGCCATCGCGCGAGCAATAGCGACACGCTGCTGTTGGCCGCCAGAGAGCTCAGAAGGAAAATGATGTGCTCGATCAGCAAGATCAACACGCTTTAGCAAATCAAAAGCTTGTTTTTGTGCCTGAACTTTTGACATTTTTCCCACATGAATGGGAGCTTCCATGATATTTTCAAGGGCTGTTTTATGAGGGAATAAATTGAAACGTTGGAACACCATGCCGATACGTGAGCGCTGCTCAGCGATTTTCTTATCTGGCAGATCATGCAAAATTATGTTCCCGTTTTTTTCTTCTTCCCAGTAGCTCAGAAGTTCCCCTTCAATCTCAATACGCCCTGCAGAAATACTTTCAAGCTGATTGAGACACCGCAAAAGTGTGGATTTTCCAGAGCCTGAAGGGCCAAGAATAACGCATACTTCACCGGAAGTAATATCTAAATCTATGCCGCGTAAGACATGGAGATCATCAAAAAATTTGTGGACACCGTTGATGTGAATCATAGGGGTGAAGGTGCTCATGGTGTTACCTCAATGAATGTTGTTTCCGTGTGGACATCAGCAGAAGGGCCACCGATTTTATGTGCGACACGTCGTTCAAAACCTTTTGAGAAATGTCGTTCAATATGGCTTTGCCCCCACATGAGCAGCGTAGTGATGAGCAAATACCATAGGGCAGCTGCGATAAGGAGGGGAACCGGTAGGAATAAAGACTGGCCTTTTGTTCGAGCAACGAAAGTAAGTTCGAGAGTAAAAGGAATAGCAGCAACGAGGGAAGTGGTTTTCAGCATTGAGATGGTTTCGTTACCGATTGGCGGAACGATAACACGCATTGCTTGTGGCAATATGATCCGACGAAAAACCATGCTGCGAGGCATACCTAAAGCTGTTGCTGCTTCCCATTGTCCTTTATCAACTGAAAGAAGACCTGCACGCATGATCTCTGCGAGGTATGCGCCTTCATTGAGCCCCAGGCCAAGGCAAGCCATCCAAATAGGGGTAATAACTGCGGAAGTATCTAAAGTGGTTACTGGTTCTAGGAAAGGAAGCCCAATGGTGATTTGAGGATATAAAACGGGGAGGAGTGACCAGAAAATTAGCTGTGTATAAATAGGTGTTCCACGGAAGAACCAGATATAAAAAGTGGCGACCCAACGCAAAACAGGGTTAATGGACTGACGCATAATTGCCATGGTGATGGCGAGTATGGTGCCTAAAAGCATGGCAACGATCGTGAGGAAAATTGTGTAGGCCACCCCCCACATGATTGACTCTGAGAAAAGCCACTGCCAGACAACATCCCATCGATAATTTGGGTTAGTGATAAGTCCATAGGCAATAACAAGAGCGATAAGTGCGACGATGACCGCTGAAACCCAACGCCCGGGGTGTGGGGCAGGGCGGGGATCAAGTAATGTGATGTTGTCTTTCACCTGTGCCATAAATTCCTCACCAAGAGCTGTGCAGGGCACCCTCAGCGGATGCCCTGCGAGTGATTATTTATTGCTGAACCGGATCCACTTCAGCGTTTGATAAAGCAGCATTCTGAGCGCCGTAGGCGGCAAGAATCTTTGTTAGGTACCCTTTGTCCATAAGGTACTGCATGGCCTTTTGGACAGCTTGCGTCAGCGCCTCATCGTTTTGTGCAACAGCGATTCCTTGGGGGAGAGCTTCGATGACATCACCGACTTGTTCGAGCGCTCCCTGAGAGAGCTCGATGCTGTAACCCACAACTGTTGAGTCTGCGAAAGTGGCGTCATATTGACCGCCAACTACTTTTGTAGCGACATCTGTTTGCAAGTCCAGCGGCATGACCTTGATTTCTTTTTTGCCCTCAGTGACACATTTTTTAGAAAGTTCCTGTGCATATTCATGCTGGAATGTTCCGTTTTGTACACCGATTGTTGAACCGCATACATTCGTAGGATCGAATTTCTTTGGGTTTCCTTTTGCCACAGCGAAGGCAGAGCCTACATTAACGTAAGAAATCATATGAGCCTGCTGGATACGTTCGTCAGTGATAGTGAATGAGGAGGCAGCAACATCGAATTTGGTTCCAAGGGCCGGTAAAATCGTTGGAAATTCAGCGTGTGTTGTTACTCCATCGGAAAGTCCCATGACGCGAGCCAATGCCTTCACGATATCAATATCGTAGCCAACGGGGGTTTGTCCGTCCTCTGCGCGAAACTCGCCGGGCGCATAGTCTGTGGAAGCACCGTTGCGCAGGATATTACGTTCTTTAATCGCTTGAGGAACGAGGGCTGCGATCTCATCAACGGTTGGAATTGTTGAGACATCAAAGGATGCGATCGCAGTTTTAGTATTGCCAGAAGCTGCGGCAGAATCTGACTGCTGTGCAGTTGGAGTTGATTGTGGATCAGAGCATCCAACGAGGGCAAAAGCAGCGGCCGCAATGACGGAAACTGTAGTTAACTTGCGCATGGGATTCACCTCTCACTAATGAACGATGTATATATTATGCAGTTGTATGCATAATTATGCATAAAGGTGTCTCACCATGTGACACTTACCGCCCGCGTAAAGCCCTCCGATTAGGACGTACCTTCGTAGGATCCACACCTTTTGGAATGGGAGCAGTCGTACGTGTTAATGCTGCAAGACGCTGATGAACAGCAGGAACTTCCGTTTTAGTCAGAATATTTTTTAACTTACGCAGAGCCGATTCCAGATCCGCGAGTTTTACTTGCCCATCTTCATGCCCCACTTGAATAAGGTGAATAGGGACATTCTTAACAACACGCTGAGCCTTCTGACGTTCAGTACTTAAAAGTGCGTGCACGCGGGAAGAAGGGCCCTCAGAAATGAAAACAACACCAGGACGACCAACAAGACGCCACACGAGATCTTGATCGCGTGTGATAGCAATTGGCTGTTCTGAAATAATCCACCCGCGACGAATCTGTGAAATAGCAGCGTAAACAGCACCCACAGTCCCATCCACCTGAGCATACATTGCCTTACGAACCAGCCAAGCTAACAATGAAGTAGAAACTAAAAGCGAAGTTGTAATACCCAGCAGTACCCACAAAATGTAAGAGCCATGTGAAAGAGTGGCAATAAGAACGCCTAAAGCAATGATGACAGCAGCAGAACCGCCCATTGCCCATCCGATCCAGGGATATGTGCGTGCAGTGATTGTGTATGCATCGCGTAGGTTATGGAACCAGCGGCGCTTTTTCGGTGTAGGTTGTTTATCGCTCATAATGCACCATTCTATCGATCGTCAGCCTCTATGATGACTGCGGGAAGTACTGTCCACAGGATAGCTGTCATGACTTGCTGAATGCACCTTATATTCACATGATGAGGCCATGAAAATTGGTTCATACGATGTTGGGGCAATTGTGGCGATTAGCCGATCAGGGCCACTGTGGGCAACAAATACCGCAAAAGGCGAGGAAGCGCTGATATGTATGCGCAGCCAAAAAGACTCCCACAATTTACATGAACGGTGGAAACGCTGGCAAAAAGTACAAAATACTCATGTTGTCCGACTTATCGACATTATCCAATGCGATGATGGGCGCGTAGCACTCGTCCAAGAACGACTACGCGGGACACGTCTTGATGTCCTCATGAAAACAGGAGCGCTACGCGAGTCGCTGCAAAGACAGGCATATATTCACGATATATGTGAAGCAGTAAATGCCCTACATCACATGGGTATTGCGCATACTGATCTCAGCCCATCAAATGTGATATGCGTTCCAAACAGGGGAGCAGTCCTCATTGATCTTATAGATGAAGTGCCAGCAAAAGGCGGAACACCTCAATGGTCAGCCGAATGTGCAGGGGGACAAAACGGAGACCAAGAAGCTGTGGAACGAATTGCATACGCATTAGGCCTGCATCGTGATGGTGAAGCGCATTGCGCCTTGCTTTCAAGGGAAAATAGCAAGGAACACCTGAACACTATGAATTCACAGGCACCACGTGCACTCGCTCATCAAAGCGACTTCTCGGATAATTCGCCTTTAACCTTGCGGGCAAAAACACCGCAATTTATCACTAGTGATGAAAAAGAGCGAAGAAAAATAGGAAAAGCAGGCAATGATGCCGCAGATGATGAAGCAATAGCGCGGGTATATCCTCCAGGAAAAGAAATTGATGTACCTCATGAATCAGAAAAAGGAGCATCGTCACGCCCTGTGCGTCACTTTGATTATGTTTTAGATCTGACACGAAACGAAAAAGACATCCTCGACAATATGCGCGCCATCGCATTACGTACCACAACTGTATTTCCGCGTGAAAGACATGTACCGAAAGGGCTGGTACGTTATCGCAAAATGGCAAGGCGGAAAAAGCCTCATGTATCCCATCGTCCGCATATGCTCTTTTCTGGAGTCATCCTTTTGCTTGTTTTGATTGCAGCTATATGGATACACCTGCCACGCGAAGGAAATTTTACGCACGAAACACAAGCGATATCACCCGATATGCGCAATCACAGTGGAAGTACAGAAAATACGAAGCTCCACACATTCCCACCTTTGACACCCGGTAAAAGCCCTAATGAATCTGCGCAAGCACAGGGCGAAGAAAGGAAGAAAGCCCGCTCTATCCACATGAAGAATAATACTCAGGCATCACGCGAAAAAACACGGGGCGGCACTACTTCTCACAGTAATGATGAAAGTCAGGATCTTAAGAGGAAAAACACTGTGGCTCAACCTGATATATGTGATCCCACAGCTGTGAGCGAACAAGTGAATGCTATTTTATCCGTGCGCGATCAGGCCATGAGCCAGTTAAATCCTCAGCTTCTTTCCTCACTTTTAACAGGAGAAGCATGGGAATCAGATAAGAAAATTATTGAGGCATTGCAGCGCTCGCATACGCTCCTTGGAGGCTTCCATACGCAAGGGAGTGCGGTGAGGATTACGCAATGCGCAAGCCAGGAGGTAACACTTCGGCTCCGAGTAAAACAAGACTCCTATCAGCGTTGCGATGATTCTGCATGTTCACAGGTGGCGGCCGAAGAAAAAGAAATGCTTTGGCTGATGACGGGTGAATCTATGCAACTGACTCAAGTCAGAGACATATGAGCGTGAGCTATGGTTTACGTGAGCACGATACATGCATCAATGGTCCGCATATTTTGTGGAAATACCGCTGATTCTTTTGTGGAGCGCTTCTTTTAGGGATCTGAGCCCTTACTTCAATGCTTAGGTGAGGCCGTTATTTTGTGAGAGAAATGAAGGGAGGTACGCAATTGCGTACCTCCCTTCAGCAGAAGTAATACGAAACTTCAGCTAAGTGTTTTGGAGCTCATGAAAGTGAAATCAGAGTCCAAGTTCGGCTTCGAAAGCTCCTTCTTCTAGGCGTTTCTTCACATCCATAAGGAAACGAGAAGCGTCAGCACCATCAACGAGGCGATGATCATATGACAAAGAGACGTACACCATTGAGCGGATCGCAATTGAATCGGCACCGAGAGCGTCTTTGACGACAACTGGGCGCTTAACGATTGTGCCTACACCCATAATCGCGGTTTCCGGCATGTTTAACACAGGAGTATCAAAGAGTGCTCCGCCTGAACCGGTATTCGTGATGGTGAAAGTGGAACCGGAAAGCTCGTCAGCACTTGCTGTGGCGTTGCGTGTACGGGCAGCAAGATCATTAATTGAGCGAGCAATATCAGCCAGTGACTTTTCACCTGCGTTCTTGATGACAGGAACCAGCAAGCCGCGTTCAGTGTCACATGCGATACCCACATGCTCGTGATCGAAGTATGTGACTTCTTTGTCGCGAATAGTTGCGTTGATCTTTGGATGGTACAGCAAAGATTCTGTCGCAGCTTTCACGAAGAAAGGTAAGAATGTGAGCTTGGTGTTTTCTCGTGCAAGGAAGTCATTCTTCGCACGTGCGCGTAAGTGTGCAATCTTTGTTACGTCAACTTCGATGACGGTGGTGAGCTGAGCTGCAGTCTGCAAAGACTCAACCATCCGGCGTGAAATAGTTTGACGTAGGCGCGACATTTTTTCAGTGGTCCCACGCAAAGGTGAAGGTGTGCGTGTTTCGGTGAACGCAGGTGCCGCTGCTACGGGAGCAGAAGTAGCAGTCACCTGAGAAGCAGATGTT
Organism: Schaalia sp. lx-100; assembly: GCF_021083625.1. Lineage (NCBI taxonomy): Bacteria > Bacillati > Actinomycetota > Actinomycetes > Actinomycetales > Actinomycetaceae > Schaalia > Schaalia sp. lx-100. The sequence continues at coordinate 26,878 of NZ_JAJNRP010000002.1, forward strand.
GCCGAAGCTGCGACCGCAGCTTCGATGTCTTCGCGGCGAATGCGTCCACCAACGCCGGTACCTGTCACTGTGCTTAAATCAATTCCTGCTTCGCGGGCAAGTTTACGCACGATAGGTGTGACATAGCCGCCACTCATTGATGCTGGTACTGCCGGTGCTGGTGCTGCCGGTGCTGAAGCCGGAGCTAGGGGAGCACCAAAGCCCTGTGGTAGTGCCGTGTCTAAAAGTGTGGGAGCAGGTGCTGGTGCTGCCGGTGCCACAGGAGCAGACGGCATGGGTGTTGGAGCTGGTGCTGCAACTGGTGCGGGGGTAGCAGCCTGAACAGGCACTGGGGTTTGAGCAGTCGGTTCGGCCTCAGAAATAACAGCAACGACTGTTCCTACCTCAACGGTCTCATCTTCTTCAACGAGGATCTGCGCGAGCCATCCTGAAATAGGTGCAGGTACCTCAGAATCTACTTTGTCAGTAGAAACTTCAAGTAGAGGCTCATCAGCTTCGACACGATCGCCCACAGCTTTCAGCCAGGTGGTGACAGTGCCCTCTGAAACAGACTCGCCTAATGCAGGCATCGTGACCTCAACACCTGAGCTTGGAGTCGCTGCAGGAGACGGTGCTGGAATTGCAGATGCAGGAGCTGGCGCTGGTGCTGTAACTGGAGCCGGAGCTTGAACCGCTGGAGTAGGAACGGCGGCTTCAGAAGCATCGCCGATACGAGCAATAACAGTTCCCACTTCCACGGTGTCATCTTCATGCGCAAGGATCTCTAGAAGAACACCTGCAGCAGGAGAGGGAACTTCGGAATCTACCTTATCGGTTGAAACTTCAACGAGCGGTTCGTCAAGGGCAACAGTGTCGCCTACATTTTTTAGCCAAGTGGTGACGGTGCCTTCGGTCACCGACTCGCCCAGTGCGGGCATAGTCACATCAGTTGACATGGTGGTCCTCCTTTGTCGGTTACCGATTCTAGTTGTGTGCGTGTAAAGGCTTGCCAGCAAGCGCTAAGGCAGCTTCACCAATGGATTCATTTTCTGTTGGATGAGCATGTATGAGGGCTGCAAGATCGGCAGGGTATGCTTCCCAGTTCACGATAAGTTCACCTTCACCAACCTGTTCACCAATGCGAGCACCGATAGCGTGGAAACCAACGATTGGTCCATCCTCAACGGAAACTAACTTGATAAAACCTGAGGTTCCTAAAATATTTGACTTACCGTTACCTGCAAGATTGTATTCCACAGATTTAACAGCGTCACCGTATTTTTCACGAGCTTGCTTTTCTGTGAGTCCAACCGAAGCGATCTCTGGTTCACAGAAAGTGACACGCGGAATTCCGGATTCCACGATGGGAACAGGAGTGAGGCCGGCGATCTTTTCAGCCACGAAAATACCTTGCAGGAAACCGCGGTGTGCAAGCTGTAAGCCGGGAACAATATCGCCTACAGCAAAAATGTTCCCTACACCTGTGTGTAAATTATCGTCAACGAGGACGAAACCACGATCTAGGCGGATACCTTGTTCAGCATAGCCAAGACCGTCAGTGACAGGTCCACGTCCAACGGCGACAAGTAAAACATCAGCATCGAAAGTTTTTCCATCTTCCGTGCTCACATGCACACCGAAATCATCTTGCGTGGCGCCTGAAAAACGAGTGTTTGTATGGAAAGCAATTCCACGTTTACGGAATACGCGTTCAAGGTGCTTTGAGACTGCTTCATCTTCATTATTTGCAAGATGAGGCAGTGCTTCAATGATGGTGACTTCAGCCCCGAAGGAACGCCATACGGAAGCAAATTCAAGACCAATAACACCGCCACCCAGGACGACTGCGCGCTGAGGCACCCACTCCATTTGGAGGGCTTGATCCGAAGTGATGATACGACCGTTGATGTCAAGGCCAGGAATAGAGCGTGAGTATGAACCCGTTGCCAAAATAATATGGCGTCCGGTGATGCGGCGACCATCTACCTCAACAGTGTCAGGAGAGACTAAACGACCCCAACCTTGGATGATCTCCACATTGCGTGAAGACAGTAGGCCCTGGAGTCCTTTGAAAAGCTTCGTAATAACTGAGTCGCGATACTTTGCAACGGCAGACATATCAATGCCGTGGAAAGTTGACTGAACGCCAAAGGCAGCGGAGTCTTTCACCGCATCTGCCGTTTCAGCAGCATGTAAATAGGCCTTCGTAGGTATGCAACCGCGGTGTAGACATGTACCGCCTACCTTATCGCCTTCAATAAGGGCTACTTTGAGACCTAATTGAGAGGCGCGTAAAGCTGCTGCATAGCCGCCAGAACCGGCCCCGAGGATGACAACGTCGTATCCGGGCTCGCTCACGTGATCCACTCCTAGATGTCGATTTTTATATGGCTTGAAATACCATCAGGGCCTATTGTCCCACTCTGTAGCTCATATGTCCCACTAGCGAGCGCAATACTGTGGTGGGGATAACCACAAAGTGTGTCGTGGCAGGTGGAAAGGAAATGCTTTTTGCGTCGCTTTGTGTTTTCGCTGTAAGGAACGTTTATGAAAACCTCTGTGTTTTATTGTCATATTCCTGGGTGACGACAGCGGAATATACGCTGCTTTGTTGCGAACTTGCGAAAGGCGGAGATGTGAAAAATTTTCTTGCGTAGGAAAAGAGTCTCTCGCGTAGGATATATCGGGAGATATTGTGAAAGAAAGGTCAAGATGACACAGCCTTCGCCTCTGGAAGAACAAATACATGATAGCCGTCCTCCCGCTTTAGGTATGGGGCGTCTTGTAATGGTGTTGTATTGGTTGTGTGGATTGTGGATTTTCATTGAATCTGTTGCCTTACTTTTCGTGCGGCCAAATGATGCATTTGTTGGGCCGCTATTGGGATCTGTTTTGGCTGGGTTTTTGCAGATAACTGCAGCGGTTGCGATTACCCATAATGGGCGGCGCATGCGCATGATCGGTTGGGTAACAACTTTGATCTGTTTGACTGCCCCAATCATCGTTGGAATTGTTAGCTGGGGGATGCCTGCTTTTTCTGTCATGCGTTCGGCATGGGGACGTTTCGGCGTTGATTATTGGTACCTGCCAATTGTTGTGAATGGGATCGGCATTGTGTGGCTGTGGTTTTCTAATCCGCGACGTATTGTTGAATTGGCAGAGCGTATTGAACGTGTTCCGCTTAGCCATTATGGGAGCGAATGATCCTGCAAAAAAGAGGAATAGCCTCGCGCGCACAAAGTGATCTTTTCAATCGGTGAGCGGAGCCTGTAAAAATCACCCGTGTTTTTAGCTAATTCCCATGAAAGCAACTGCCACTTCACATAATTTTTTACACTGTGACTATCGCGAATATCTATTCCTTGCCATACGCGCTGGCAATGTGTTCCATCTTTTAGGTGAAAAGTAGCTGTCAAAGAATACGAATGAAAACCTGTTTTCTGTGCCTGAGTAGCCCATCCTTGTAGAACTGTATCTACATGACGATGTCTTTTTGGAGGAACGTGTGGAACCATTAGAGCTGCATTGTGCGAATCTGTTAGGTGAGTAGTGTTTTCTGCGCTCTGATTACTCCATGTAATCTGCCCCTTAGGATAAGTAAAAGCTTGCTCATTTTGCGCTTGCTGCGCGTATTTTGAGGGAGGCGAATCTGAGTGATTCAGGAAATCAGAACATCTCAGTGAAATATTTTTATGCTCTAGCGTTTCCTTGAAGAAAAACTCAAAGAAAGAATCAAAACTTTGTCCACTGATGAGGTGGTGGAATAAATGACAAGCAGGTATGCGTGTGCTACTTGTGAGTGTGGGCCATGAAATCATGAAAGTATGACAAGCACGCACATCCAGATTTGCTAGTTTTTGAATGATTTCGCTGGCTTTTTCCTGCCAAGAAGTGGGTAAAAGCGGCAGTAATGCTGTAAGGGGAAGATCTGTACCTTCCGTTCCTCTGAAATTTTCTTCACTAGCTTTTTGATTATGAGCAGCAAGACGAGCATTGATAATACTCGTGCCAATACCTGCATAACAGGGTACATGCGTGTAATTAGTGAGAATCTGACCGATCTGCGCAGCCCATTCTTCTGTATATGCGGATTTAGAAGTACCCGAATCAAGCAGTGCGTATGCCCATCCAACATCTATCCAACGCGCCTGTGGGACAAAAGCTTGTAAACAGTTCATGAGCGTGGAAAAAGTGACTCCAGGCCGCTCGGGATTATCTGATAAGAAAATAGTGTGAGGACATAAATATTGCGCTACAACAATTGGCATATTCATCCGCAAACCTGATCGTTGCGCAATACGATTAACCGTCACAATCAGCCCATCCTTCACAGTGGCAGCAGGGGAGTCTGGAGGAACATCCACACTCACACACTGTGAATTCCAATTGGGAATGTAAACCGCTAGATACTGCATAAAAACTCTCCTTATCGAACATATGTTCTTATAGTAAGAAGGGTCTATATCATCTGCGGTACAGGTGTGCGTATGTCATGATTACAAGAAAAAGATAAGGAGCATTTACATGGATCTCTCTGTGCGCCCACAAGCTATTCATCCAGATATTGCGATTCCTTGCCCTACTTCCTTTAAGCTCACCTCGCCTACCCTCATTGAAGGCGAGTTTTTACCTACGGAGCATACGGCTGACGGTGGAAATATATCCCCTCAGTTACGCTGGGAAAATCCGCCCGTAGGAACTGAAAGTTTCCTCCTGACCTGCTTTGATCCAGACGCTCCGACTCCTTCGGGCTGGTGGCATTGGTGTGTTGTCGATATTGATGCATCTGTGTATGAACTTGTATCCGGTGCAGGAACATCTGACCTTGAACTTGAAGGAGCTGCTTTTCATCTTCGTGCTGACCATGGGGAAGCATCATATTTTGGTGCGGCTCCACCCAAAGGGGACCGGGAGCATCGTTACGTTTTCACCCTTTATGCTCTAGATGTTCCCACGCTTCACGTAGATGATGAAGCAAGTATTGCCATGGCTATTTTCCTTGCAAATGAGCATGTATTAGGGCGAGCGTCTATAACTGTGTTTTATCAGCAAAAATAGTGAGGGCTTCCCTTGTTTTTAAGAGGGTATGACGCATGTCTATTAGTAGGCTTGATATGAGAGAACTGTCGAGGACATGAAACAATGAGTGAGTGCTTCATCTGATTTTTCTTACTCCAGAAATTCCAGGAAACTCTGGCGCGGCTATTCGTCTATGTGCATGTACAGGTGCGATGCTTCACCTTGTTGAGCCTTTAGGATTTGACATGGATGACGCTAAATTACGTCGAGCAGGTCTGGATTATCATGATCTCGCCCATGTGCAAGTGCACCCTGATTTGGACTCAGCTTTTGCAGAAGTGCCTGGTCGAATATGGGCTTTAACTGGACACGTTGACACGATGTACTCTGATGCGCAATTTGCAGATGGTGACGGTTTGCTCTTTGGGAGGGAATCAACAGGTCTGCCATCGGACGCTCTTGCTCATCCACGTATTCACGATGCTTTGCGTATCCATATGCTTCCTGGTTTACGTTCGTTGAATTTAGCTAATTCTGCCTCCATTGTTTTATATGAAGCCTGGCGTCAGCTCGGCTTCCCTGGTGGGGTGTAGGTACGGTTTATGGTTTAGGTGACTGGCATTTGCATGTCATAGCTGCTCCTGTTTGTGCATCTTTTGTGCCGCCTGTTTAGGTTTCTTTATGCTGAAAAATACAGCGGGATCGGATGAAGCTTTGCTTATTTTGTGATCCTGTTGCTGTGTGTTACGGCTTGAGTCACGTATTCGCTAGTGATAGGTGATGACCCATAAAAATAAAAGTGATATGCGTCATAATTTATGGATATTTTCTTTTACGCTCACAAATTGAACGCAGATGTTAGGGGCGCGTGTTTCACTGTTATTAGCTCGAAAAGGAAGGAAGAAAGCTATGCCAGTGAATCCCGAGCTTACGATCAAAGATCTTTCTGCACAAAGTCGTGCACTGTGGGCCAAAACTGCTCGTGATGATGACAGTAGCGCATGGCTGAACCTTCCCCAACATTTAATGGATACAGCCGATGTTGCAGGAATTTTATGGGATGAATGGCTTCCTGCCTCTACTCGCCACACCATCAGTCAACTGTGTTGTTTAACTGAGGAACAAACTCGAAAATTACTGCGCTGGATGGCAGGAACACATGATATAGGAAAAGCAACTAAGTTTTTTCAAGGACAGCTTGAACAGCGCGGAAAACCTGAACAACACATATTCGCTGAACGGGTGCGTGCAGCAGGGTTATCTTTAGATAAATATGACAAGCATCAGAAAGTCCTTCATTCGGTCGCAAGCTATCTGATTCTTGGTGATTGGCTGTTTGAACGTTATGGAGCACCTAGAGGCACGATTGACTCTTTGGTTTATCCTGCTCAAGCTCATCATGGCACCACATCAGATATCGACTCCAACATAATCTCCTTACTTTCACGTGATGTGCGGGAAGGTGAGCATGAACATGAATGGATTGAAATATGGGATGAGCTGTGTGAATTCATGACCGAGTACACACAAGCGCATGATGTGCTCCAATGCATTTTTGATGAAAAATGTAAACTCCGTGTAGAGGCACAAATGCAAATGACGGGTCTAATTATTTGTGCTGACTGGATGGCTTCAAATGCTGATATTTTCCCGCTCATTGGTGGGGCTGAACCATGTTCGCAGTCTGTGCGAGTGAGGGAAGGATATCAAGCTCTTGCACTTACTCGACCATGGGAAGCGCAAGCCCCGCAACTTGAGGAATTGGATACGTACCTGAGAAAGGCATTTTCGTGGCCAAATACTGCGCAGGCACGTCCCGTCCAAAGGGCAACTGCTTCAGTGTGCGAACAGATGCAAGCACCAGGTCTTCTTATTGTTGAAGCACCCACTGGTGAAGGAAAAACAGAAGCTGCTCTTGTTGCGGCTGAAATATGTGCTGCGCGTTGGAATCTGGGCGGTATTTTTCTTGGAGCGCCCACCATGTCCACGTCAAATATGCTGTTCGCGCGAATTAAGCGATGGGCGCAAAGGCGTACAAGTGTAAGTGATCAGGTACTGTCTATGTTTTTAGCTCATTCGAAAGCTGCTCTTAATAATGAATACGAAGAATTACCGCGTCTCTATATTTCTGATGATGAAAGTGTAGAGGAGAGAATCGGTGAAAATATTGTCGCTTCCCAATGGCTTAGTGGGAGAAAGAAAGGGATACTTGCTAATTTTGTTGTAGGAACGGTCGATCAACTACTTTTCATGGCGCTTCGGGCTAAACATGTCATGCTTAGGCACCTTGGTTTCGCAGGTAAGGTCGTTATCATCGATGAAGTACATGCCTATGACGCATATATGTCACAATATTTAGAGCGTGCGCTCACATGGCTGGCTCGTTACCGTGTTCCTGTTATTCTCTTGTCGGCTACCTTACCAATAGGTGTGAAACGTAGACTAGTGACCGCCTATGCGACGGGGTGCGGGAATAAAAGCTTAATCCCATTATCACTTTCCAAAGCCTATCCACTGATTACCGCTTTTTCTTCTCAAGAGTTCATGGAAAAAACGGTGGAAGTTCCGGAAAAGGAAGTGAAAGATCGTTCAGCGAAAATTAAGGTGTCATTCATAGCTGATGAGATTGCTGAACTGATTCAGCAGGTTCTCAAAGTAACTGCTGAAGACGGAGGGTGTGTCCTTGTTCTGTGTAATACTGTGACGCGGGCGCAGGAAACATACATGGCTTTCAGAGATGCTTTGGTAGCGGATAGTAGGCGACATGAAGACGAAGTATGTTTACTTCATGCGAGATTTGCTGCAATAGACCGACTTGAAGCAGAAGAAAAACTTATGACAGAGCTTGGAGCCAAAGCTCATAGGAGCCCCAGACAAGAATCACATGATCTTCCCATAAACGGGGCGGACAGCGGGGAAGTGCGTCCTCGTAGTCGCATCCTTATTGCTACGCAGGTTGCTGAACAATCTCTTGACATTGATGTTGATTTACTTGTGACAGATTTTGCTCCTATTGATTTGTTTTTGCAGCGTGTTGGTCGTTTGCATCGGCATAAGCGGAATGCTGAGGATCGGCCTGCTCAGCTGCAGGTGCCGCAAGTCTGGATACGTGCTCTTAAAGAACCGAAGATAAAAGATCTCAGTGCAAAACATCCAAAGTCTGATTTCTTTGATCGAGCCAGCCTCTATTTGTATGACGAATATACGATGATGCGAAGTTACCATGTACTACTCAAACATTTATCACGTACTGGGGGCATACTTTCTCGTCCTGATGACATACCTGAATTAGTGCATGCAACATATGGTTCTGAATTCCCATGTCCATGCGGAGAAGGATGGTCAGAGCAATGGGCTGAACTTAAAACAGAATCCGAGAAGCAACAGGAGCGCTCAAGGATGCGTGCTAAAACCTTTGCTATACCAGATAAATGCAACAAGTTGCCAGAGGTTTTTGGTTACGATGTGGGGGAGATAGCTCGGAACTCACAAAGCGAAGAACGTGGTTATGCGCAAGTGCGTGACACTGATCCAAGTATTGAAGCTGTACTTATAGTGAAACGTTTAAGTGGATATCAGCCCCTACCGTGGTTATGTGAAGGGGAAAACGAAGCGCTTTCAGCGGTGTATTTACCAGACTGTGAACTACCGCGGCACCTGTCCTATATTTTAGCGACATCCACTGTCAGGCTTCCACGCAGATTTTGTATAGGTGGGACGAAAGGAAGCCCTTTTGATCGGGCACTTGCGGAACTAGAAAAGCATACGCCCCTAGGATGGCAGCACGATCCTTTACTACGTGGCATGGTTGCACTTGAATTAGAAGAAATTGAGGTCTTGAAGGAAGGGGAATCAGTGAAATACTTGCAATGTGAACTGCTTGGCAGGACCTTACGTTATTCACGTGAAGTCGGCCTATATGACGCGACCTCGGAGAATGAGTAAAATAAGGAGGCCTCGATTATCGGGGATGAGCCAGCGTTATTATTGTTTAGAGATCTGGCTTCAGAGTGGTCCCTGAGAACGGGGAGAATCTTGTTATTTTCAGTTGGAATACACATTAAAATAATGCGTTATTATTCTTTGAAAATAATCTACTTGTTGTGTAGACTGAAGGTAGTCAAGCTGATCGCTGCTTCAATCATCGCAGGGGCCTATATCAACTGCGGTCTTTGAGAACTGAATACAATATTTGTTTTTTACTTCTACTTGTTAAGTAAAATTTTTTGAATGATCCCAAAGGAGGGATGAAAAATGATGGAACAGCCCTACTCTTTTTCGCTTATCACAGAGCCTTGGATACAAGTGACCGACGATAAGGAAAAAATTCACCTTGCCTCTTTACGTAATATTTTTGATGGAACTATGCGTATTCGCTGTATCAGCGGAGATAACTCTTTACAAGACTATGCGATTTTCAGGCTACTTCTTGTGATCTTTTGGTGCGCACATCGTCAAAACCCTGACCTACTTAAACTAGGTGATAGTGAGGAGTGGTGGGAAGATCAGTGGGAAAAAATCAAAGGTGAAAGAAAAGACGAAATAGTACTGAATTACTTAGAGCAATGGGCTGATCGTTTTGACCTGTTTCATCCTCTGACCCCATTTATGCAAGTTGCAAACTTGGCTACTACTAAAAAAGATCACAAAGAAATAAAAGAACTTGTACCCGAATATGTCGGAAAACAATTCGCCCTTCGTCAAGGCGTGGCCCTTGAAGCGCTTACCCCAGCTGAAGCGGCGCGCTGGCTCATATGTGCACAGAGCTACGACCCTTCAGGAATTAAGAGTGGTGCTGTAGGTGATCCCAGAGTAAAAGGCGGGAAGGGGTATCCCATTGGTCAAGGATGGACAGGGCTAACGGGAGGGATCCTCATACATGGCGAAAATATGAATGAAAGTTTGCTGCTGAACACTGTGCCGGGAATTATTTTTGACGATGAAGATCTCCCAGTGTGGGAACGTACCCCAGATACAGAAAAAGAACGTGCCGTCTCCATTCCTAAAGGGCCATGCGATCTTTTGACATGGCAAGCCCGTCGTATTCGATTATTTACTGATGAAGGGGGGAAAGAAGTTACTGGAGTGCTTCTATGTAATGGTGATCGTATTCCTGAATCTGGTGCCAATACCTTTCATGATCCAATGACCCCATATCGCTACTCAGCTAATAAATCCACAGCGACCCAAGAAGTTTTTTATCCACGTCCGCACGATGAGGACCTTACGTTATGGCGCAGCTTGGACCCATTGCTCATACGTGAAGGTAAAGATATTGGCATAGAAACAGCTCAAAGCTATGGAAAGAAAAAAGGAAAACCTCCCCGAGCAGCTAAAACTATGGCGGCACTTGCGGATAAACAAAAAAGAGGAGGAGTCCTCTCAGGGAAAAGTATCGACATCCAGCTTATCAGTGCCATATACGGTACACAGGCAGCTTCCCTTGCAAATATTGTCGATCTGCGCCTCAGTTTCCCAGTGGATGCTTTTGCTGAAGAAGAACCACGACTTTTACGTGCCATCGTTCGTGCTGCATACCTGACGCGGACAACTTCTGTTTACTTGGGACAATATGCCGGACAGCTCATACAAGCAGCAGGGGGAGAATATGCTTACCAAAATAATGTTGCTGCTGCCTTCCTTGACTCTATGACACCACCTTTCATGGATTGGATGCGCAACCTAACTGAAGGGTATGAGTCAGTAAATAAATGGAGTCAAAACCTTGAAAATGAAGTGCTTATTCGTAGTGCTGAACTCATCCGACAATCAGGTACTCGTGCATTGATTGGGCGTGATATCAATGAAAATGAGGGAAAAACACGCTTTATAAGTGCAGGTAGCGCTCAATCAACGCTCAAAAATCGACTACGTAAACTTTTACCGCATCATGACAATACTCAGGAGGAAACCCATGGTAACTGAACCTGTCAGCGCAGACACAGGTAAACCCCCCGAAACTACTCGCCAATATCCCACGCTCGCTTTCGTTGTGAGAAAAAGTGTTGAGCGTCTGCAAAGCGATTACTTAAGCGAAAACGAAGCCCGCTGCCCACGAGCTAAAGCGATACTTGCTGAACTGCGACATGGGATATCAACTAAAAGTGGACGATATCTCTTTGCGTGGCAAAGTGCTTTTGAACAGCTATTCGCCGATCGTTTTGACCAAATATTCGGTGAAGAAAAGACCATCAAAGAAAAGAGTTTTCACGATATCACTGCCTCAGAAAAAGCTGCCTATGAAGCGTTAAGTCTATTTGCATGTCATATGCAGTCACGGAAAAAACCTATGCACGCTCAAAACCAAACCATTGCACGTGCAGCAGGCATACTTATGGCTCGACGCGAGTCCGCCTCTTTGAAAGTCAGATTTAATCAAATCCTCAGCAGCCGTACAGATGAAATACGACTGACACACTTACATGGACTTATCTCGCTCCTGCGATCTGAAGAAATCCCCTGTGACTACGGTCAACTTGCAGCAGATCTTGCCGCACTTAGGGACCCGCGAAAAAAAGAGCGAATACTTCTGACATGGGCACGTGACTTCAGCTACGGGCTCAATAGCCATTTACACGATTCACAAGAAACATCTACAACAGAAAACTAGAATTGAAAGGAACAATCATGTCACTAACATTAGATATTCACGCACTTCAAACCCTCCCACCCAGCAATATCAACCGTGATGATACAGGAGCGCCAAAAACAGCTCTCTACGGAGGAGTAATTCGCCATCGTGTGTCATCTCAAGCCTGGAAAAAAGCTATACGTGACGATTTTCGTCATCACTTCAATGCTGAAGACCTTGGGGTACGCTCCAAACGAGTTGTTGATCTACTTGCGCGACACGTCATTGAAATAGCTCCTGACTTTGATCCACAACGTGCTGCTGAACTCGCAAAAGAGCTTTTCACTGCTGCTGGCATCAAGATTAAAGATTCCAAAAAAGCTTCAAAAACAGAAACGCAAACGGACATTGAGCACGGTGAAAGTGAATACTTACTTTTCTTGAGCAATCGTCAGTTGAATGAAGCAGCACGATACATTATTGAACATCCGGATAAAAAACCCTCAAAGAAGGAAGTCGCACAGCTCTTGGATCAATACCATAGCATTGACATTGCCATGTTTGGACGTATGTTAGCTGACGCTGTGGACTTTAATGTTGATGCTTCGGTGCAAGTTGCACATGCTATTGGAGTAAGTGAAACAACGCTTGACTTCGATTACTTCACCGCTGTTGACGATGAAGTACAACGAAACGAAAATGAAGTTGGAGCAGGAATGATCGGAACGGTCCAAATGGCCTCATCCACTCTGTACCGTTTCGCCACAATTGATCTACTCTCATTGCATGAAAACCTCGCGCAAGAACCAAAAACTACGGCACATGCCGCTGTGAGTTTCGTTGAAAGTTTCGTGAAATCACTACCAACTGGAAAACTGAACAGTTTTGCCAACAACACCTTGCCAGATCTTGTCTACATCACCTTACGTGACGATCGTGCGGTGTCACTTGTCCATGCCTTTGAAGAAGCCATTCCCCAAGAACAACAAGATGGAACACGAGGTGTGCGTAAAGCCGCTGCACTTGAACTTGCCAAGGCTGCGCGAGCAATTGAAAGTACTTACGGGATGCCAACTAAAGTGAGTTTCATAGTTGCTCTCGATGATCTTGGGAAAGAATACGAAGGAGCGCAGGCAGTCACCTTCCCAGAACTTCTTGAAACACTGCCAGGAATTCTTACAGCAGAATTGGAAGAACAGTGAGTGAAACACAATCTTCTCTGCTCCTCTTATTTAGAGGCCCCATGCAATCATGGGGAGACGAGTCTCGTTTTGCTACACGTACTTCTCACGCTTACCCTACAAAATCTGGAGTAGTAGGACTACTTGCAGCGGCCCTTGGGCGCAGACGTGAAGATAATATTGACGATCTTTCTCTGTTGCACTTTGGAGTTCGTGTCGATCAACCAGGGAGCCTTATGAAAGACTTCCAAACTGCGACACCAGCAGGAGCGAAAGACCCTCTGCCACTTATCAGCCGGTATTACATTGCGAATGCTGTATTCCTTGTTGCTATCGGTGGGGAGCGTGCTCTGCTTGAAACATTAGAAAAAGCCTTAAAATCGCCACGATTCCCACTCTATCTTGGTCGACGAGCTTGTCCAGCCAATGTTGATCTTGTGATTGGCATAGTCGATCAGGATATTGATACGGCTTTAAGAGAACACGCCGAATGGTATGCGAATACACGACATAAACGCTTACTATCACGCATAGTAGATCTACCGATTTTTCGTGATCCTCTAGCGGACGAAAATACAGCACCTCGGCATCGGCGTCGTGATCTTGCTGTTAGTTTCAATCCGGAACACCGTAAATATTTATGGCGTGAAATTGTAACAGCGAAACCAGTCCGCATGGAAAATCCTGATGGAAATGACGTACTTGATTTCTTTTCAACAGTGGTGACATCATGACAACTTTTACTCAAGTCCTGATAAATCCAGGAAAATATGAAGGACGTAAACTTTTACTTAACCCACAAGCAATGCATGCTAGGGTTCTGCGCTTCTTTCCGCCCGATATGGAAAGTAAAAAAGGAGAACGCGTTCTATGGAGGATTGACTCACAGGAACACAGACATATCCTCTATATCGTTGCTCCTGAAACCCCTGATACCGGTGGTTTTGTTGAACAAGCAGGATGGGAAACCCGGCCCGCACAAAGTGCCGACTATCAACCTTTGTTAGACAAATTGCGTGTAGGGCAGGAATGGCGCTTCCGTTTACGTGCTAATCCAGCGCATCGCGTAGCTTCTGCTGTGCAAGGGCAGAGGGGGAAAGTTCTTCCACATGTAACTGTTACCCAACAAATAGCATGGCTCTGCGCACAAGGAAAAAAGCATGGGTTTCTCATTCCTAACTTTGGGACAAATGATGAAATCCAAGATCTTCAACAGGTGAAGGAAGGCATACCTACGGTAGCGGTGACAGAACGCGGAGATCGAATTTTTGACCATTACAATAAAAATCGACTTGGGAAAGAACAAATTACGCTTCGTCAAGCTCAGTTTGACGGTGCCCTTCGTATTGAAAATGTCGATCTTTTTCGTCACGCACTTGTTAGTGGAATTGGACGAGGTAAAGCCTATGGATGTGGTCTTTTAACCTTGGCTCCTGTATTTTCTAGCGATAAAAATAGGGAGTAGCGTAAGAATGCTGAATGGGATTGGGCCACCTGAACGTCAAGAACTTGCGCGTGTGAGTGATCGTTTTTCATTCCTTTACGCGGAATGCTGCACGGTACACAGGGAAAACAATGCCATCACCTTTCAAGATAGTGAAGGAATAGTGCATGTGCCAGCTGCAAAATTAGCAGCACTCATGCTCGGCCCCGGCACACGTATTACTCATGCAGCAATGCGTGTGCTTGGTGACTGCGGTGTCACGATAGTGTGGTGCGGAGAGAAAGGGATTCGTTACTATGCTCATGGACGTTCCTTATCCCAATCATCGCGCATGGCGGAAATCCAAGCTCATCTTGTAAGCAATCAACGAACACGGCTAGCAGTGGCACGATCTATGTATCGTCTACGTTTTGCTGGTGAAGATGTGAGCACATTGACTATGCATCAGCTTCGTGGGCGCGAAGGCGCGCGCATGAAACGAATCTACAAGGAGAACTCGGAACGTACGGGTGTTCCTTGGGAAGGCCGAGTCTATGACGTCGATAATTACGCAGGAAGCGATCCAATTAATCAAGCGCTGACTTCAACGCATGCATGTCTTTATGGTGTAGTGCATGCAGTTATAGTGAGCCTGGGTTGTGTTCCTAGTCTTGGATTTGTACACAACGGTAAAGATCGAGCTTTTGTTTACGATATTGCAGACCTTTACAAAGCAGATATATCCATACCTTTAGCATTCGACGCAGTTGCGTACGGAGAAAGCGACGTTGAAGGAAACAGTCGCAGATTGTTTCGTGACAAGGCGCATAAATTCAAACTACTCCACCGCATAGTTAAAGATATTGCTGTTCTTTTTGACACTGAAATAGATACAGAGTTTACGCTCGCAGACCTTACATTATGGTCCGAATATGGATACACCAGTGCGGGTCGAAATTATGCGGAAGAAGTAGTGCTCACATGATTACTTTAGTGGTGACAGCGTGTCCAGCTGGATTGCGTGGAGATTTAACGAAATGGCTTCTAGAAATTAGTCCAGGAGTATTCGTAGGAAATGTAAGCGCACGTGTACGTGATTCCTTATGGGAAAGAACCGTAGGACTTTGTAAAGACGGTAGGGCGTTAATGATATTCAATGCGCCGAATGAGCAAGGCTATGACTACCGTGTGCACCTGCATTCATGGGAACCAGTTGATATGGATGGATTGACTTTGATGAAGCGTCCAAATGCGCGTGAAGATTATCAGCGTGCACGTACTGGTTGGAGCAAAGCTAGGGCATATAGGCGAGCTATACGCCGTTGAAATACTGGTGAATCTAAAAATTTAGAATAAGGTGCGAAGGTAACTTTGCAATTAGCGCAGAGAAATGAAAGTCGCACGAAAATAGTATTTTTTGTTGAATAAAAGATGATAAAATAAGGACTTCTTAAGAGTGTTCCCCGCGTAAGCGGGGATGAGCCGAGGTATCCCACTAACAGCAAGAGCCCTATCGAGTGTTCCCCGCGTAAGCGGGGATGAGCCCTATTTTAAGACGCTTGTGTGTGTGGGAACGGCGTGTTCCCCGCGTAAGCGGGGATGAGCCGTCCCCGGCAAGGGGCATTTCTTTGCTGAGCCTGTGTTCCCCGCGTAAGCGGGGATGAGCCCATCAACGCGTGTTCAAAATTTTATGGTTTCTCGTGTTCCCCGCGTAAGCGGGGATGAGCCCTATCATCGTCTCCTTCAGGTGGTGTGGGTGAGGTGTTCCCCGCGTAAGCGGGGATGAGCCCAGCGCGGCCACATCATCAAAACCGAGCACGGCGTGTTCCCCGCGTAAGCGGGGATGAGCCGGTTTCTGCGCTTGTGCGCGTGCGGTGAGCCGTGTGTTCCCCGCGTAAGCGGGGATGAGCCTACTCATCTGGCTTCACTGGCTACCCAAAGCACGTGTTCCCCGCGTAAGCGGGGATGAGCCGACGCTTGTGTGTGGGAACGGCCAGTCTGTTGCGTGTTCCCCGCGTAAGCGGGGATGAGCCGGCGACACGGTAAGCGTTACCGGCACACTCAAAGTGTTCCCCGCGTAAGCGGGGATGAGCCCCTCGATGTTCATGATGACCTTGTGCTCGCGATGTGTTCCCCGCGTAAGCGGGGATGAGCCCTAACACGACGAGGAACCGCAAGGCGAGGCTTGGTGTTCCCCGCGTAAGCGGGGATGAGCCTTCCGGGCTTGGTGATGGCGCGGGCCGCGTCTTGTGTTCCCCGCGTAAGCGGGGATGAGCCTTTCCGCAAGATCGTACCCTTGCGTGTTGTGGGGTGTTCCCCGCGTAAGCGGGGATGAGCCGGACGTTCAAAAAGACATTACCGGGTGGAACATGTGTTCCCCGCGTAAGCGGGGATGAGCCTTCAACGTGACTTTCTGGCTCCTGCCAAAGCCGGTGTTCCCCGCGTAAGCGGGGATGAGCCGCGCTGGCATCCTCAAACATGCTGCCCCCCTCGGTGTTCCCCGCGTAAGCGGGGATGAGCCTACGGCTTTTTCTCGACGCTTGTCAATCAGCTTGTGTTCCCCGCGTAAGCGGGGATGAGCCTACTGCACATACACGCTCACCATGCACAGGCCAGTGTTCCCCGCGTAAGCGGGGATGAGCCCACTACGCGCTGTTCCTGTTCGCTAAAGGCGCGGTGTTCCCCGCGTAAGCGGGGATGAGCCTCATCAACCACTACAACACGCACCAAGTGCGCTGTGTTCCCCGCGTAAGCGGGGATGAGCCTCTCGTCGAACCCGTGGGTACAAAACTTCATCAGTGTTCCCCGCGTAAGCGGGGATGAGCCCAGGTAGAAAATTACAGCGCTTTTGGGTCTACGGTGTTCCCCGCGTAAGCGGGGATGAGCCTTGTTTTTGAAGCCTTTTGAGCTCAAGGTTTTGGTGTTCCCCGCGTAAGCGGGGATGAGCCTGAGCGCCTCCATGCGAGCAAGGCTCGTCGTGGGTGTTCCCCGCGTAAGCGGGGATGAGCCAATATCCAAAAGATTCACAGATGCGCACCTACCGTGTTCCCCGCGTAAGCGGGGATGAGCCTGGAATGTGAACTTGCTAACGTGATACAGTGCAGTGTTCCCCGCGTAAGCGGGGATGAGCCGCGCGGCCCTGCGATCCTCACCGTTACCGTATTGTGTTCCCCGCGTAAGCGGGGATGAGCCCGCGCGTCACTCGCCTGCTCATACTCTCCTAGAGTGTTCCCCGCGTAAGCGGGGATGAGCCTGACCGGGCCGATCTTCCCGAAAACATTAGCGAGTGTTCCCCGCGTAAGCGGGGATGAGCCGCTGAACGACACAAAAAAAGGGGGGGGGTGTTCCCCGCGTAAGCGGGGATGAGCCCTGCCTACCGAGGTAGCAACCGAAATCGTCAAAGTGTTCCCCGCGTAAGCGGGGATGAGCCTGTTATGACCGTATAGAAAAAGCCGGGATTAATGTGTTCCCCGCGTAAGCGGGGATGAGCCGGGTCTAAAAAAGCTTTGCGGTGTCATAGATGAGTGTTCCCCGCGTAAGCGGGGATGAGCCCGTGTTATGCGCGATAGTGACACTCGGGTTCGCGTGTTCCCCGCGTAAGCGGGGATGAGCCTTCCTTGGCTGATGACCTCAGTTGCGACCTTGAGTGTTCCCCGCGTAAGCGGGGATGAGCCGTGGGGCAAGGACTTTCTCGCCGCCACCTTTTTGTGTTCCCCGCGTAAGCGGGGATGAGCCGAGCACGGATGAGGCGGCTGGCGATGAGTGAAAGTGTTCCCCGCGTAAGCGGGGATGAGCCTACTCCGTTCAGGGGAAGATAGCCTACGCCCTAGTGTTCCCCGCGTAAGCGGGGATGAGCCCGTTGGACATGCTATCGCAAACCTTGACGAAGAGTGTTCCCCGCGTAAGCGGGGATGAGCCCTCACAGGAAACACCCGTCGAAAAAAGAAGAAAGTGTTCCCCGCGTAAGCGGGGATGAGCCGAAAACGTTTTGGCTAGGGGTTTTTGAGCGCGCGTGTTCCCCGCGTAAGCGGGGATGAGCCCCGTTATAAGGCGCTTTCGCAGGCCGCGTTTCGGTGTTCCCCGCGTAAGCGGGGATGAGCCTGATGCAACACAATCCGCGCAACACCATAAGGCGTGTTCCCCGCGTAAGCGGGGATGAGCCTTTCCGTCCAGCAGTTTCGCGTGTCATTCCCGTGTGTTCCCCGCGTAAGCGGGGATGAGCCCGGTCCGCGTCCTTTTCTCGGTCGGCCTCTAGTGTGTTCCCCGCGTAAGCGGGGATGAGCCGCGATGGCATCGGCTGAACGTCGCTTAACGCGCGTGTTCCCCGCGTAAGCGGGGATGAGCCTGCTCTCGCTCTTAACGGTTTCGTGAAACCAATGTGTTCCCCGCGTAAGCGGGGATGAGCCCATGGAACACGCCCGGCCTGTACCTCAAATGCCGTGTTCCCCGCGTAAGCGGGGATGAGCCTCGCTAGAAAAACCGGCATATCACAGAGTCGTAGTGTTCCCCGCGTAAGCGGGGATGAGCCCAGCTCTCCCGTGAAACCGGAATTGAGTACGTCGTGTTCCCCGCGTAAGCGGGGATGAGCCTACTCCACCCCGTCGTACGTTGACGAAGTATGGGTGTTCCCCGCGTAAGCGGGGATGAGCCGAGCTACCGCAGTACTCATGTTTTGCACTTCTTGTGTTCCCCGCGTAAGCGGGGATGAGCCTAGGTCGTCACAACCCAACGACCTCGGGTAAACGTGTTCCCCGCGTAAGCGGGGATGAGCCCATCTACCGATGCTGCAACCACCTTTCGACCGAGTGTTCCCCGCGTAAGCGGGGATGAGCCGTGCGGCGCGCAGGGCAGTGACCTCGTTGGTGAGTGTTCCCCGCGTAAGCGGGGATGAGCCTACGTGTCGTTGCGCGATATCCGCTGATATGTGGTGTTCCCCGCGTAAGCGGGGATGAGCCGATTAGCCATATGGCTACAGTAAGCGGTGTTTTGTGTTCCCCGCGTAAGCGGGGATGAGCCGGGGATTCTGATAGTATGGGTCATAAGAAAAATGTGTTCCCCGCGTAAGCGGGGATGAGCCGTTTCATTGATCGACGCGTGTGCTACCTGTGCGGTGTTCCCCGCGTAAGCGGGGATGAGCCGCTGCCGGTCGTATGCGAACGCTACCACAGTCGGTGTTCCCCGCGTAAGCGGGGATGAGCCTGTTTTTCCCATTCATGCCATAGGTCTATATCAGTGTTCCCCGCGTAAGCGGGGATGAGCCTGAGCGCTTCCATGCGAGCAAGGCTCGTCGTGGGTGTTCCCCGCGTAAGCGGGGATGAGCCTTCCTTTAATGAAATTCAGGCCGGTTTCGACAAGTGTTCCCCGCGTAAGCGGGGATGAGCCGCAGCCAAACGCCACCGCATGAAACACGCCCTCGTGTTCCCCGCGTAAGCGGGGATGAGCCTGGCTTTATCCCACGCGACCCGCGCACGCAGTTGTGTTCCCCGCGTAAGCGGGGATGAGCCGTGGCTGCTGAAGATTTGGGGCTAATATGCGTGGTGTTCCCCGCGTAAGCGGGGATGAGCCGTCGCTGAAAAGCAACTACGACAAGGCGGTTGAGTGTTCCCCGCGTAAGCGGGGATGAGCCGAATCCGGTCACCTTATCCCAGATAGCTTTAAGGTGTTCCCCGCGTAAGCGGGGATGAGCCTTCGTACGCTCTTTCGCGGCTTCCCACATACCCGTGTTCCCCGCGTAAGCGGGGATGAGCCCTCGCACGGGCGATCACAAGGCAGCGCACAGGAGTGTTCCCCGCGTAAGCGGGGATGAGCCCCACTGGTACACATCGATCAGTGTTTTCCCACCGTGTTCCCCGCGTAAGCGGGGATGAGCCTGCGTCACACATACGCGCGATAAATTCAGGACTGTGTTCCCCGCGTAAGCGGGGATGAGCCTACAAGACCCTCAGTGAGGGGAATACCTGCTGGGTGTTCCCCGCGTAAGCGGGGATGAGCCGAGTCACACCGATAGCGTCGATCACGTTTTGCGGTGTTCCCCGCGTAAGCGGGGATGAGCCCTCGTACACGTCGAATGGGGGCACGACCCAAGCGCGGCCTGCGCATACAAGCCGTCCTGACCTCGTACACGTCGAATGGGGGCACGACGGTTGTGTGTTCCCCGCGTAAGCGGGGATGAGCCGAAACGCGCGCCTGTTGCTTCCACGCGCAAACGGTGTTCCCCGCGTAAGCGGGGATGAGCCGGACGTGGCCGTTTTTGTCGGTGATGGTACGAAGTGTTCCCCGCGTAAGCGGGGATGAGCCTTTGGGGCACGCAGCGCGACGGCACCACTGTGCGTGTTCCCCGTGTAAGCGGGGATGAGCCGAATTGGGAATCGTCCAAGCTCAGATAAAAAGCGTGTTCCCCGCGTAAGCGGGGATGAGCCCAAAGCCGTGGGCGAGACGGCTTTCCAGTATCTGTGTTCCCCGCGTAAGTGGGGATGAGCCTCTCTGCGTGAGCAGAACACGCCGCGCCAGCAAACCCCGCACACAGGCCCTACCAGTGAGGACACCAGCAGTAAGACAAGTCGCACTCCTGCTACGCCGCAAAGCGCGGATAAGCTAGACAGGATCAAGAGCCTGTACGCTACCTTGGAAATAGCCCTCACGCCAGGCACGGGCGAGGATGCGCCGAACATTGCGCAGCCGCCAATCAGCCTCCTACCCGGCCAAGGCCCCAGACGCGGACCCACACTATAAAGACACAGGCAGAAAGGAAAAGCACGCATGGGACAAGAATCTTGTTCAAAAGAAACGCCGCGTATTTTTTTTGCAGATACTATTCCACTGGCTGTGCCACAGCGCCTAGAGGACTTACGCGGACCTGAAAACGGGTGGCTTGATCTGCCGATCACCGTGTTTTGGGCACCTAACCGTCACTTTCCAATTAACAGTGATTCACAGCGCATAGAAGCATACAAAAATATTCTTGAACGCGGCACAAGACAAGACATATGCGCCTTCATCAATGCCGCACACCTACGTCGCCTCTGGCCTGAACTACACCCCAGCCCCAGAGTAAAACGCCTCTGGGAAACACGCTTCCCCGAACTCACACACCATGAATAACACCCACGCACAACGCGAACTCGCGCGACTCTTACTCACTTACCTCTCGCAATACTCATTTGCTCTAGCAGGCTCACTAGCCGCAAGGGAACATGGACTCATCCACCGGCCAACCCAAGACATTGACCTATTTGCCGCAGCACACACCAACACAAACACGTTTACAAGCGCCATAGCCGAACTTGACACGCACATGAAAGCACACGGCTGGCACACACATATACAGTGTTCCCCGCGTAAGCGGGGATGAGCCCGATTTTTACCCCACGCAGGCCGCCCCGCTTGTGTGTTCCCCGCGTAAGCGGGGATGAGCCGAACACGAACTGGATTTCCTCGAAAGATTTGAAAGACGCGGGGAGAGAGTGAAATGGATACCAAGAGATACGAAAACGTTTCTTTCAACAAATGATTTTGTTTGGTTAACGAATAATAACGAAGTATCCGGATTAAAATGCACATCGTCGAAAGCTTCCACGATACGCGATAACATTTCATCCGCTGTTGCGAAGGCTCTGAAAAACGGAGTAACTAAGGATGTTTTCGTTATCGACATAGGACGCTTTAGTGCTAGTCCAAAGTTGATCTCACAGTTAAGCCGATACAACCAAGCTCGCAAGGAACGCCCCGAATTTCTTATACGTCGTCTGTTTGTTCTTTCGGAAAATGGAAGGGTCTTTACAGAAATTCACTTGAAATAAGATTAAAGCGGGGCCACGTTCCGGGCGTTCAGACAGGACTAAAGTCCATCGGGCTGTTATTTCAAGCCTTGCCCAGGGAGTACCTCGCAAGACACAGCATAGCAGATAGTTGGTGTTCCCCGCGTAAGCGGGGATGAGTCCGCTTGAGCACATCCTCTACGGCGGGAATCCGAAATACGGTGGCGGACACATGTACGGTCACGGGTGGAAGGTTAAGGGGACGAGGCCGCGTAGCGAGTTTTCACAGTCGTGGACGCAACGTGACATCACCAACGCTATACGGGAAGTCCTTGAAAACCACTGGGATAGGGAATCGCTTGGTCCTTTTTCGGCTACTATTAAAGGCGAAGTAGTAACAGTGGCTATTCATCGAAATAAAGCAGGTGCGTTGGAGATCAAAACCGTGCATCAAGGGCTACCGTAGGAGGTGAACGCAGTGTTGGATGAGATGATGGAGGTCCGCAAGCTCTATGACGATCTGCATGTGTATGCGGCTCAGACTCGTGATCCCTACGGGCAGGTTGCTATAGGGGATCAATATTACGAGATGGATCCGGGCACCGCATTCATTTTCATTTTGAGTCCGCTCATCAACGGTGATGTGATTCTGCCTGATGAGCTCATGGCCCGGTTGCGCGCTGAAATGCCAGAAGACCCGTATTGGGCTCCCGAATTTCGTGACTTGGAAAAAGCTCAGAAGAAGCTACGTCAAAAGGCCGGTGTTTCCCGTGTAAGCGGGGATGAGTCTACTACCCGTTCTATAAAAAGGCGGCGTGCCGGGCGACTCTCGGGCAAAATGGAAGGTGCCCTACAGGTGTTCCCCGCTAGCGGGTCTTGTATTCCCTGATACCCCCAGCACGCGCATGAGAATTCTCCCCGTGTGCACTACTGCTTGTCAAGAGCCTGCTTCCCGCGTAAGTAGAGATGAGTCTTTGGTATGAGCTGTGTCCTTTCCATGCGGAAGGGGGGAGTGAAAAACCCGGCACCATGCGGCACTGGGCACGTTGATAAAAAATTGGGTATAAGAAAACCCCAAGAGCAGCTCACGTGCGCTTGAGGTTCTTATGGGTAGTTCAGGTGGGGTTATAAGGTGGCGTGTTTGTCTTCGGCTTTCAGCTCGTCTTGAAGTGCTTGCGCATCAAGATAGGCTTCGTACGTGTAGGTTTCCGTACCGTTATTTTCAATGCAGAGTAATCGGTATTCTTCTAAAAGCTCATCAGGAATAAGCATGCTGTCAGCATCTTCAATATCACGATGCCCTTGCGGGTTTTTTAGGGAATAAGGACGCAACTTGACATAAAGAGGCAAAAATGTGTCTTTTCTGTCGGGGTCGTAATGAATGATTTCTAAAATCTTAGAAAATTCCTCATCTGTCAAAACCATTTCTACCCTCCTTAATAAGGCAATCCCATATGTGCTGTACTAACTGCTGTGGTCGTATCAGCGTTTTTGTTTTTCTTCGGAGGGTTTACTTTCACTGTGATCATTTTTCCGTTGACCTGAGCAGAATAGGTCCCTACAAGCTGCCCATCTCATTTAGCCTCTAACACCTCACGTATTGCACTGGCAATATCATGCGGGGTCCACTCTTGAGGAAACTCAGTACGAGAGTATTCCCCGCGTAGATAAGGATGAATTTGGCACGTAACGGTGACCAGTTCATTGAAATCGAGTTGGCATAGTAAAGCGGAGCGCTTAGCCCGGGCGTTCTAGTTGGATTTTCATCCAACGGGTTGTTATTTCAAGCCGGGCCCAGGGTGGCAACCCCGCAATCAAGATAATAACACATATAAAATGCATTCATCGAAATTTTCGATAATATGCTTTTATAGGCGAGGGAAGCCAGCCAGCCCACCATTAAGGGAGAAATCCTGGGGCAGGCCTCGGGTCCCTCGCCTAACCCCTTTCAAGCAACAATATTGACCACCCGCACCCAACAGGTTGCGGGTTTCTTTTTACCACAGCAGGACCAACCTGGTCCCGATCATCACCAGGAGTGAGTATTCCCCGCGTAGATAAGGATGAATTCTAGCGAAGCTCCTCGGAGCATCGGATTTCAATAATGGGCAACACCTTTCGATGCTAGTCCCATACTTTCTGACGCGACCGGCCGGAGTGGGCCACAAAGCAATTTGAAAAAGTGCCCCTAGACGGTAATCAGCTTCCAGCAAGAATACGCTAACGATCCCGCAATTGCCGGGCCCTACACCCCAAAACTGCCTCAGAACAATAAAAACAGCACCCCGGACACCTCCCAGCGTTGCCAAAATTTCTTGTGTCCAAATTGGTCAAGAAACATCCAGACATATCCCTTGCAATCTTCACACCTGGGTCATTGAGCAGCAGGTGCGAAACGTGCTCTATCCCTTGACGCACTTACCGAATGTAGATATAGTGAAACTGTCGCTCTATAGAACATTTGTTTTGTAATACGAGCATATGCAGTCCGAACCTACTGCGTGCTTTCCCGTCACCGACGATGGTCAAACAGAAAAGGAAACATTATGAAAACCTCACCATCGAAGATCTTTACTGCGACATTGACAGCGGTTTCACTAGTATTTGTTTCTGCTGGAATCGCAAACGCGCAAGAACTCGCCACCATTCAGGGTGCAACTATTAGTTCATCCAACAAAGAAACAAATACCCCTCACATCACTCCAGAACAATTCACACAGGGCCTGAATGATCTTGTTCAGGAAGGAAAGCTAAAGATCCTGTCTTCGCATGAAACACCCACAGTATTCGAAAAAGAATACGGAGTCGTTGATCCAGACAGCGGGACAGTCGTCATGAGTTTCGTAACCGAAATACCGCGGTACGAGGAACGCATTTGGGGCGCTATGTGGGGTTGGGAACCTGCCATCACTTTTAATCAAACTGATCAAACAGCAATTGCCACTGGGGGAGCGGCAGCTATTGCCGCGATGGCAACTGCTGCAGCAGCTGCGTTAGCCGAAACAGTTGTTGGTAGCGTAATTTCCGCTGGACTGATCGCTTTTGTCGGCGGAGCCGCAACCGTCTACATTAGTCAGTACGGGAAATGCCCTGCTTCTCGCCCCACGCTGTGGGTTGGAACAATAAGCCACCGAGCTGCATGCAGGTAAACATGATGAAACAAAAAACAAAAGGCACATTACTTTACATATTACTCTACGGACTTTTTGCCTTCGTTACATCAACAACTCTGTATTACACAGCTGCTTCATTCTTTCCGAGGTATACACAAAGTGCCAGCATCGTTTGGTTGATTGTACTCTGTGTTTTTCCATTCATATTCACTTTCGCTCGTCAAAAGAAGAGCGCAACCACCGAACAGGAAATGGAGTAAGAATCTAAGTTTTCGCATGACGATGAGAGCTCATTCAGAAGATAACCCGCATCGATACCCTGAGCTGAACCAATAGATTTTCCGATGCCGCATTCTTCTTCCTTCTCCTGCGGTATCTCGCCTAGCATAAAAGGAACGGAGAGTTTAGGTACCCTCGTTCTGTCGGGGGCATTAGTCATGTCCAGTTTCTTTTCAAACCGAAACTGCCGGATGAGATCGGGGCCAGCTTGTTTAGGGGCTCAGTGATACTGGACTACTTCCCGTTACCCAAATTGTAGCTAATGGGAACTGCTGAGATTAGACCAATATTCGGCAAACCTGTCAAGAAATATGCGAATGTTTTGCGCCTGTCACTCAATGACTCAGAGGTGAAGAATTGCAAAGGACATGCCTGGACCAAAGGTGGTCACGATGGATACAAGAGCCGGGGTGGGTGCATGAGCAAGCCAAGTGGGTGCACTGCGAGGCCCGGTGGGTGCACTGCTGGATGCGGGCGGGTGCAAAACTGAGCCGGGTGGGTGCATCTTCATGTGTGGGTGGGTGCATGCGTTGGTGCTGGCTACCGGCGAAGACAATAAAGCCCCAGGCCACGGGTACCTGGGGCAAGGGAGGCGGCTGATCTAGATCGTCGTGCCGTCGTTGAATGTGATGGTGATTGTGCCGTCGGGGTGGATGGTGGCGTGGTCGACGAGGGCTCGCCAGGCTTCGGGGGTGTAGCTGATAGCGGGGTGTTCACTGCGGTACTGGTGGAATGTGGTGATGGCCGCGCGCTTTGCCTCGAGCTCGTGTAGTTGTTTTTCGATAGCCTCGACGGTGTCGAGCTGGTGCTGGTAGTCAGCTTCGAGCCGTGCATGGTCAGCCTCGAAGGCGTCAGGGTTGAAGTCGGTGTTGGCTGCAGAGCGGATGGGGGCATTGATTTCGTCCACCACCGCGTCGCGTGCGCTAATCGCCTGGGCGAGCTTGGCCTCGAGCTCGTGAGGGTCACCGAGCTGGTCGAGGACTGCTTCGAGTACTTCCGGGCTGGGTGGTGGTGCGAGCTGGCGGGTGGCCTGCTCGAACGCTGCGATCAGCTCGTTCTCGGTTACGTGCTTGGTCGCGCATGGCTGGCCGATTGCGGGATCGTATTTGCGGTTGCACCGCCAGATGCGCCGCTCGTAGCGGCTGCCAGCGTGCCAGGTTTTCGGCCCGTACCATCCCCCACAACACCCACACTCAATTTTCGATGCGAACGGGTGGCTAAAGGAGCGTGACCTGCCAGAGCGCCTGGCCAGCTCACTCTGGACTTGGTCCCAGACTGCCGGGGCAATGATGGCCTCATGGTTACCGGTCACGTAGTACTGCGGGATCTCTCCTTCGTTGCGTTTGGTGGTTTTCGTCAGGAAGTCCACGGTGAAGGTTTTCTGCAGCAGAGCGTCGCCCTTGTATTTTTCATTGCGCAGGATCGAGTTGATGGTGGACACGTTCCAGGTCTTCTTCCCCAAGGGCGTGGGGATACCATCTTCGGTCAGGTGTGCGGCGATGGTTTTGGGTGAGTGCCCTGCCAGGTATTCCCGGTAGATGCGTCGCACGATCCTGGCTTGGTCTTCATCAACAGCTAGGCCCCCGTCGTCGCCTTTCTTGTAGCCCAGCAGGGAGGCGTAGGGCACCATGACTTTGCCTTCCGCAAAACGCCTGCGGTGTCCCCAGGTGACGTTCTCGGAGATGGAGCGGGATTCTTCCTGGGCCAGGCTACTCATGATGGTGATGAGTAGTTCGCCTTTGGAGTCCAGGGTCCAGATGTTTTCTTTCTCGAAGTAGACCTCCACGCCGGCTTCTTTGAGAGCCCGCACGCTGGTGAGCGAATCGACGGTGTTACGGGCAAACCGGGACACGCTCTTGGTCACGATCAGATCGATACGGCCGGCCAAAGCGTCAGTGATCATGGTTTGGAAACCTTGCCGGTGCTTCGTTGAGGTTCCCGAAATCCCCTCATCGGCATACATACCAACGAACTCCCAATCGGCCCGGCCTTGGATGTAGTTGGTGTAGTAGTCGATTTGTGCCTGGTAGGAGGATTGTTGTTCTTCCAGGTCCGTGGACACGCGCGCGTAAGCCGCGACCTTACGCCGGGAGCGCACCGTCGTAGGAGTGAGCGTCTTGGCGGGCCGTGCCGGGATGGTGGTGACGGTGGCCATGGGGTTACTCCTTTCCTGCCATCACGGGCTCAGCGGTGTGTGCGCCTCGTTTCGTCACGGTGACTTTTCCGCTGGGGTAGACGGTGACCTGCTCGAGACGCTCGATGACTTGCTGGTCATCCCACTCACCTAATCCCAGGTGGGCGGTGATAGCGCTCTTGAGCTGGGCCTCCCTGATCTGAGGTGCCCGGCAGGGGTTGCCTTGCCCCCTCGTGGCGGTTTCGCACCACCAGTACTTGTAGGAGACGTGCTTGCGGGTTTTGGTGCGCCGGTGGAAACGCCGCCCACATTGGCTGCACACCACCCTGTGGGTGAGCGCGCACGTCCCGCCACTAGGGGTCAGCGCCCTACCGCCGGAGCCGCGTCTGCGGGCGAGCTCGTCTTGGACCCGACTCCAGGTGGCCTCGTCGATGATGGGAGGGTTTGCTCCTTCCACCCAGTACTTGGGTAGTGCCCCGTCGTTGACGACGAGCTTTCCTCCAGGACCGTCGGTGTAGGTGGCTTGCAGCATTTCGTTGCCCACGTAGCGGGGGTTTTCCAGCCAGGTGCGGATCACCGAGCCGAGGAAGTTTCCTCCTTCTCGTGCGCGCAGCCCCTCAGCGTTGAGGCGGTCGGCAATAGCCTCGGGGCTCACCCCAGCCAGGTACTCGTCAAAGACGCGGCGCACAACCTGGGCCTCATCGTCGTTGATGTGCAGGCTCCCGCCCACCCAGGTGTATCCGTAGATGCGGTGGGAGTTGGTGACACCGGTCTTGTACCGGTTGCGGATCGCCCACTTCACGTTCTGTGACAGGGAGCGGGATTCTTCCTGGGCGAAGGAGGCCAGCAGGGTGAGCATGAGCTCACCTTCCGCGGTGGAGGTGTCAATGTTTTCTCTCTCGAACCGCACCGCCATCCCGAGCGTGGCGAGCTCGCGTACGCATGAGAGCAGGTCGACGGTGTTGCGTGCCAGGCGGGAGATGGACTTGACCAGCAGGATCTGGAAGTCGCCGGCTCTGGCGTGGTCCATCATGTCAGCGAACCCGGGCCTGTTGCTGGTGGTGCCGGAGATGCCTTGGTCGGTGTAGATCCCGGCGAACTGCCAGGCAGGGTTAGCGCAGATGAGCTTGGAGTAGGCAGCGACTTGTACGGCAAGGGATCCTGCTTGGGTCTCTGACATGGTTGAGACCCGGCAGTAGGCGGCCACGCGGATGCGGCTGGTGGGTGTGCGTCGTGGTGTGATGGTCTTAAAGTCTGGGCTCATCTGCTGCTCCTTTCTGCCCGCGTGGGTCTCGCCGGTGGTGTTCTGGTGTGTGACATGAACGCTCTACACGCCGGGTTTATCAAGTCCTGGCGCGGGTAAACCCCACCCTGGTCTCATCCCAGGAGGCGGCGAGCTGGCGGTGAATGGCGCGTACCTGACTGGCGGTGAGTAGCCCTCGGGCGGCAAGGGCATCAAGGAAGTCCAGGTCTGCTGCCGTCTGGGTTTCTGCCTGCCAGCACACTGCGGTGGCCTGGCTGGTCATGGGCGTCCGCCCCGGGTTCCGAAACGGGTGCGGATGTAGCAGGCGTGCGTGCAGTACTTGCGGTGCTTGTTGCCATACGCCTCAAAGGCGGCACCGCAGCCGGCGCAGGTGTGGGTGGTGATGGCGCGCCGCTCAAGCATCATCGGGTGGGCATGCCACCAGGACATGCGGCAGGCCCGGCTACAGAACCTCTGCCCACGCCGGGGCTGGTCGATGGCTTTCCCGCAGTGCTCGCACACCCCACCCGTGGGTGTGCGTCTGGGGTGTGGGGTGATGTTGTTGCGCCGGCACCACGACTTGATCGTCTCGCGCCCCACCCCGGTTATTGCTGCGATCTGCCCGAAGCTGGCTCCACCTTCCCGAAGCGTGATGATCTTTCGCTGCACGTGTGACTCCATGGTCCTCTCACCGTCCTTTCACCCATGCGTCCTTGGCCGGCACGTAAACCGGACACGACGTCTTGCCTCTAGGGGCAGCGGGTGCTGCCACGCTCTAGGCGGCGGCAAGCTGGTGGTGATAACCCCTGGATGCGACAAAAGCGCCCCCACCCACCGGTGTTGGTGGGCAGGGGCGCAATGCCAGAAAGGGACTGGTGGTCAGGAGAGCTTGCGGTTGACGATGGCCTGCACAGCGTCGTAGAGGTGGCCGAGCCGGTTACGCCGCTCAGCCCCGTTGCCGTACTCGCCACGAATCACCGCGTCAGCCAGGGCCTCCAGGTTCGGGCCTGGAGCCGGCGCAGACGGAGCAGCACCGGAGAGCTTGGCGTTGACTCTGGCCTGGACCGCGTCATAGAGGTGTCCCAGGCGGGCCTTTCGGTCCGCGCCGTTGCCGTAGTCACCGCGGATCACCGCATCCGCTAGTGCCTCAATGTCAGGTGCTGGTGTCGGGTTGGCGGGCGCTGAAGGTGCGGGCTGGGAGGCGCGGCCGGCAAGGATCTCGTTGACCCTGGCCTGGACTGCCGAATACTGGCTACCCAGGCGGGCTTTGCGCTCCTCACCGTTGCCGTACTCGCCGCGGATCACCGCCTGAGCGAGGGCCTCAATGTCCCCGCCGACGCTGGGTGCGGGAGCAGCCGGGCGACCGCCACCAGTGATGTAGGGGCCAAGCACGCTCGCTGGCGGGTAGTAGCGGCCAGGACAAGCGGTGGATGAGGCGTCCTTGTGACCGATGATCTTCAGTGGCCCGTAGGTGGCCTGCAGGTTTCGGATCAGCTCACCAATGGTCGCCTTATCGGCATCAGAGCAGCGCGGGTTGCACTCGATACCGATCGAGCACTGGTTGACCGGCCAGTTGCCGGCATGCCAGGCGGTGTGAGCCAGGTCCACCATCTGCACCACGCGGCCGGCTTCAACCACGAAGTGCGCGGACGCGCCACGGCCGGGGTTTTGGAAGGTGGCGATCACACCGGACAGTTGCGGGTTCTTCGCCGGGTCATCCCAGTGGTGGATGACGATGGTGGTGATGCGCTTACCGCCCCGACCACGCGTGTAGTTCGACGGGTGTGCTGGAGTGAACGACTGCTGGTAGCTCATGGTGTCTCCTTCGGATGGTTGTCGGGTACAAGAAAGCCGCCGGCAGAACTGCGCGGCGGCTGGATGGACTTGGGGGTGTCACTGTCCCCGGGTGGGATCGGCGGCGAATCACCAACCTGGTCACTGGCTCGTGGCCCGTCGTAGGCGTGCCGGCCCCGGGCCGGGTGCTGGGTGATGGTGGCAAGGGCGTCGCGGAGCTTGTCTGGGACGGGAAGCCCGATACGGGCAGCGTTTTCCACGATGGAGAGGCCCTCATTGGCCAGGTAGAAGAAGATCGTGGCTGTCCTAAGGACTCCGCCTTCACCCAGGACGTGAACGTCGAGGATGTTGGCCAGGCCCACCAGGGCGAAGATCATGACCTTGCGGGCGATCCCCTTAAACCCCACCGCGCTGGAGAGCTCCCCGGTGGCGTAGGCGGCGATGACGCCGGTTGCGTAGTCGATGGCCACCAGGGTGACCAGGGCAAGCAGGAAGCCGTCAGTGCCTCCGAGAAACCAGCCCACAATGCCTCCAATCGTGGTGAAAAGTGTGTGTGAAACAGTCCAGGCAGTGCGCATGGGCCTCTCCTTTCTGGGTGGTGTTAGAGCAGGCCGTCTGGGCCGGTGAGGACATCGAGGACTTCCCAGGCCACATCCACCGAGCCTGTGCTGGCCTGCGGCAACGGCAGGTTCACCGGTGTCGGGTCTGCCGGTGGTATGGGTGTGGTGTCGTGGTCGGGTTCGAGTAGCACCGAATGCCCCTCACCGACAAGCACACCCGAGCTCACATCGGCAGACACAGTGCCTTCTTCAACCGCTGAGGCCTCAGTGATGGGTTCACTCATCACCGCTCACCTCCTGCTCGGTGGTGGTGGCTAGGTGTGCTTCCAGGGCGTCACACAGGTGGTCATAGGCAGCAGCCTCATCACCAGCAAACGGCTGAGTGAGCGCGGTCAGTGCCTCATACAGGGTGCGTGCCATGGTGGTGTACGACGGGCCGGACAGCTCCGCCCGCTCGGCGAGCAGCACACCACGTGCCTGGATGAAGGCGGCCGCCTGCTCGGGGGTGTTAAAGCGAATATGGCCGTCGCCGTCGACCTGCGGTGTGCCAGTCGTATCGCACAGGGCGTGCTCGCGGGCGAGCTCCAACTCGCTCTCGGCCAGGGACTGGGCGGCCACGGTGGCCATGGCCAGGACCTTGGAGCGGGCCCTGGATGCGGCACCGGCAAGCGGCAGCGACGCGAGTAGTTCGCAGATGGCGGGCAGGTACTGGTTGGTGATGATGATCGACATACAGGTGCCTCCATGTGGTTGGACGGATGGTTAGGTGAGGTTGGTGGACATGGTTTGCCAGCCGGTGTTCGAGTAGTACTCCCAGGTCACCCGCCCGCCACCGGCGTCGCGGATGGTTTTGATCCAGCCCTGGTTGAGCAGGCTGATCAGGGCGTTGACCCGTCCCATGAGGTCTTTGACCCGGTCGAATAGGCGGGTCATGTTGTAGTAGGACCCGTTGGTGACCACCATGACGTCGTAGGTGTGGAAGACGATCTTGGCCAGGTTGTTGGAGCTCGCCCACCCCGGGAAGGTGCCCAGTCCGTTCAGCGTGACGTCTTTGAGGGCGATGGAGCGGTTGCCGGCGGTGTAGAACGCCCACCCGTGTGTGCGCAGGGCGGTGCCCAGGTGGATGCCGGACTGGCCCCAAAACTTCCCCTTGGGGTCCAAAGTGAGCATCGTGGTGAACATCGACGCTGTCGAGGACTGCTTGTATGCCCAGTCCACGAAGTCACCCTGCCAGTCCAGCGCGTTGGTGATCCCGCGGATGTCTGGGGAGTCCTTCTTGTACTGCTCGCCGATCCAGCCGATCTTGCGGGTGCCGTACCAAAACGCCATGCCCTGGCTGGTGATCTGGCCCTCCAGCGTGGATCCGTCGTACCAGGAGATTGAGTACGGGGTGATCCGGATCGTGTTGTTCCAGCCTGCCAGACCCACTTGGATCGCGTTGGAGGCGAGCTTGTCCGCCGTGATCGACCCGGCCCCGATCCGCGCAGCGCTCAGGGTGCCGGTGGTGATCTTCCCGGCATCCAGAGAGCCGATTTTCGCGCTCGTGATCGCAGCATCGGCAATCATGGCGGTTCGGATGAACCCGTTAGCGATCGTGAGCTTGTCCGAGGTGATCGACCCTGCCCCGATCCGCGCAGCAGCAAGGGTGCCGGTGGTGATCTTCCCGGCATCCAGGTTCGCGACCTTCGCGCTCGTGATCGCCGCGTCCTTGATCATCGCGGTGGTGATGAACCCGGCCGCAATACTGAGCTTGTCACTCGTAATGGAGGAAGCAGCGATACGCGCGGCACTGATATAGCCACTGGTGATCTTGGCAGCATCCAGGTTCGCGATTTTCGCACTCGTGATTGCCGCGTCCTTGATCATCGCGGTGGTGATGAACCCGGCCGCGATCACCAGCTTGTCGGAGCTGATGGAGGCTGCCTTGATGCGGGCAGCGTCCAGGTAGCCGGTGGTGATTTTCGCAGCGTCCAGGCTGGCAATCTTCGCACTCGTGATAGCCGCGTCCTTGATCATCGCAGTGGTGATGAACCCGGCCGCGATGACCAGCTTGTCGGAGCTGATGGATGCGGCCTTGATACGGGCGGCATCCAGGTAGCCGGTGGTGATCTTGGCGGCGTCCACCGCGCCGATCTTGGCGTTGCTGATGGCGGCGTCCGCGATCATGGATGTCTTGATCACGGCCGTATCAATGAGGGCTTGCCCGGTGATGTGCAGGCGCTTGCCGGCGATCAGCTCGACTTCTGGGGAGGCGTTGATCGCGGCAATCACCCCACCGGCACCAACCTTGCCTCCCACCTCTCCTTCGAGGGACTGGTAGGCGGCATCGAAGTCAGTGTCCATCTGGTTGATGCGATCGGTGAGCTCCTTGTCCTTGTCACCGAAGTCAGTCCTGGCCTTGGCGATAGCGTCGTCAACCCGGGCCGACAAATCGTGGACTGCCTGCCCGTTTGCGGCGTCCCCGGCCTGAAAGTCAGCACGCACCTGGCCGATCGCAGCGTTGATGTCCTCTTCCAAGGCCTGGGCTTGCTGTACTGCCTGGTCGAAACCTGCCTGCATGTCAGAGCGCACCGACGCCACCTCGGCATCGAACTCAGCGTTCATCTGGGTGATCCGCCCACCCAGGTCAGTATTGATCTGGGCGATCTCGGCGCGGGTTTTCTCCAGCTCTGCGTTGATCGCGGCGGCGGTGATGTCTCCTGCGACCTGCACCCAGCCAGGCTCACCGGTAGTGGTGGTTTGGTACACCCAGACCGCCACCGTCCCATCGCCCACGTCCTGAAACCAGGTATCCCCCAGGCGGGCACCCGCAGGCTCATCTGCCTGGTAGTAGACAGTGTTAGACCCGTTAGCTGAGATCAAGGCGATGGCAGTGTCTTCCGCCCGGGCGGCCGCATGCGCGGTCAGCGCCTTGATCTGGCCGGTCAGCGACCGGGCCGCCACCACACTGGGGTTGGTAGCCAAGGTCAGTGACTCATACACCCCCGCAAGCGGGTTGAAGGTGTAGCCGGTGATACGGGCACTGGCCTGCAGACCATAAGAGTCGGCATGCACCGTCACCCGATCCCCAATCAGCACTTGCTCCAGGCCCACCTGGTCGGGAGCCATCTCGGCCTCAATGACCAAGGCGGGCTGGTCGACATGCTCGACGTCAAACAGAGCCCGGGCTGCCTCCCGCAGCGCGGCGAGTGCCTCATCCATGGGTAGCTCGCCCTCACCGGGGTTGGCGGGATCCTTGGCGGCCTTGATCTGGTCGAAGGAGACCACGCGGATATACGGGTGCGGGTAGTCAGTGATGCGTGGTGAGTCGATGAAGACTTCCGGCAAGGTCAGCCCGTCAAACCCGACCGGCAGAATGCGGGTGGCAAGGCTGGTGGTGTCGATCGTGACGGTGAGAGCCGTGAGGTTTTTGCCTTCCCACACGCTCGCCCCGCGGTCTCTTCCGCGCGCGCTCACCCAGGTGATGCGGGTGTTGTCGCGGATGATCTCCCCACCCCACCGTGAGAGCAGTCCGACCTCGTCATCGATGAGGGCTTCCAGGCCGGTTTTACGCACCCACCGGGCCGTCGTGCGATACCCGATACTCGTAGTCGCCCCGGCGGTGAACGGGTGTGGGGCGAACAGGGATGCCAGCAGGTAGGCCAGGGCCTCGCTGGCGGTGCGGTTCACGGCCGCCTTATCCACGATCACGTTCGACCCGAGGTCGCTGGTGATGTGGGTGCAGGTGGCGGTCATCAGCTGATCACTGGTGGCTTCCAGGGTGGTGATGCGAAACCCCTGACGGGCCATACCAGGAACCGGGGCTGCGACAATGTCGCCCTCGGCCACCATGCCCAGCTCTCTCAGCGGCCACGACAAACGCAAGGTGAAGGCCCCGTTGATCTCTTCACTCACCTGCGCGCTGGCCAGGTGGGGGTCGAGCACCATGCGGCCGCTGGTGGTGAAGGTGGTGTCCTGCTGCAGGCTGGGGTCGTGCAGGGTGATCATGGGTGCCTCCAACGAGGTAGGAGCCGGCCAGACACACCAGCAGGGACACTGACGGTCGTGGTGCCAGCAGGCAGGACAGGAAAATCAGTAGCCGTCAGCGCGTCGAGGGCGATCTGCCCGGAGACGGTGCAGGTGCGCGCCTCGCAGTCGATCACCAGCTCTCCTGAGCCCGGCAGGCGCACCATGTACGGCGTAGCCCCGATGCGGAAGGTGGGTTGCCCCGAGCCGGTGAGGGTGATGGTGGGGCGGGCTGGGATGAGGCTCGGGTTGCTCACCTGCACGCTGCCGCCGGCTGGCAGGATGATGGGGACCAGCCCGGACTCCAGGTAGGTGAAAGGCCGGCAGGCAACCTCGAGGGTGGCCTGAAAGCGGGAGCCAAACCGGGTCACTTCACTGACTGCGCTGGTGGCGGTGAGGAAGAAGCGGCCAGGCAGGTGGCTCAGCCGCAACTCCAACCCCGGCGTGGCACACACCCCGGCCAGGCGGTCGATCACCTCAAGTGTGGGGGCAAGCAGGCCGATCGTGAGGCTGCGAAGGCTCCAGCCGGTAGAGCGCATCAACCTGCCCTCCCCGCCAATGATCTCCACCTCGTCCACCACCCTGGCTGTCGGGGTGAGCACCGGTGGGTTGGTGATGCGGCACCCGGTGGCCAGTGAGTTGAAGGTGCCGAGAGTAAACGAACGCACCATGTCCTCCTTTATGCAGGCAACAGTGTCGAGGCGCGTGCGCGGCCTGCGATCGCCCGATCCATCAGGGGTGCCAGGCGCCCCACCAACGTGCCGTCGGACAGGCGCACCTGAATATCAAGCCGGTCAATGACCGCCCGAGCAGCCTGGGTGGCAACGGCAGCCACATCCACACCACCCATAGAGCCAGCACCGGTAAGCCCACCGACAGACGCTGATGCGGAGGTTCCATTGGGTGTTACGGCGACAGGGATGGTCACCCCGCTGGCCAGGCCAGCCAGGGTGTCGGTGACGTCTCCTGCCATAGCCTGGGCAGCATCCACCGCACGCGCCCCGGTAGCAGTAATCCCTCCAGCCAAGCCCCGGGTGAGCATGTCACCCACCCAGGCCATCTGCCGTGAGGGTGAGTGGATACCGAAGTAGTCGGTGATCCCATCCCAAATCGAGGCACACCAGGAAGCGACCTTGTTCCACAACCAACCAGCCAGGGACTGGATCCCGTTCCACAGGCCGCGCACCAGGTTCATTCCCACGTCCGCGAGCTGCCCGTAGCCGGAGGCCAGGCCGCCCACGATGGCAGAAATAATCTGCGGCAACGCGCCCACGATCGTGCCGATAATCTGCGGCAGCGCCGTAATCAGGGAGGTCAGCAGGCGGATACCAGCTTGGACCAGCTGTGGCAGTGCTGCCAGCAGCGCGCTGATGACGGCGGCGATGATGGTTGGCATCGCGGCCACCAGGGTCTGAATGATCTGCGGCAGGGCCCCGATCAGGGCTGTGAGCAGCCGGATGCCGGCATCGATGAGCTGCGGGATCGCAGTCAAGATCCCGGTCACGATGCTGGTGATGATCTGCGGCAAGGCCGCCACGATGTCCTCAATGATCGTCGGCAACGCCGTCACAATCGAAGTGAGCAGTTGGATACCTGCATCGATGATCATGGGGATCGCAGCAATGATGAAGTCCACCAGCGCCTGAATGATCGCCGGTAGTGCCTCAATGAGCACCGGCAGGGCCTGGATCAACCCCTGAGCCAAGCCCATGATCAGCTGCAGGGCTGCGGCAAGGATCATCGGCAGGTTGTCTGCCAGCACCTGCACCATCGCGGCAAGCACCTCGGCCATGCCGACCAGCAGGCTGGGAAGTCCCTGCCCGATACCGTCGATCAGGGCGGTGAGAATCTGTACCCCGACCTCAAGCAGGCCAGGAAGCAGGTTCAAGATCCCGCCGATCACAGTGGTGACAATCGTCGAGGCCAAGGTGGCGATA
This sequence comes from Schaalia sp. lx-100, assembly GCF_021083625.1. Lineage (NCBI taxonomy): Bacteria > Bacillati > Actinomycetota > Actinomycetes > Actinomycetales > Actinomycetaceae > Schaalia > Schaalia sp. lx-100. The sequence continues at coordinate 63,873 of NZ_JAJNRP010000002.1, forward strand.
CTCGGCCCCATGGTCGACAGCGACTGGACGATAGTGTCCAAGGTTTTCAGTAGCTCCACCCCGATCTTGGGGACCTCGGTGACGAGGAACTGGGTGGCTTGCTCCACCACCGCGCCCAGGGCCTGGAGTAGACCAGCCACGCCGCCTGTCTCGAAACCAGTCGTAAGCGCATCGACCCAGGAGTTCACCGCCGGCAGCGCGGTGGAAGCCAACATGGATGACAGGCCCCCAGCCAGCGCACCCTTGAGGCCCGCGACCCCGTCCTGCAGGGTCGAAACCTGCCCGGAGAAGGTCTTCGACTGGGCTTCCATCGCCCCATAAAACTGGCCACCCTCCGCCGTCGCACTAGCGAAGGCGTCAGCGACCATGTCGGCGCTGATCGCGCCCTTTTCCATCTCCTCTTTAAGCTCACCGACACTCTTCCCGGTCTTCTTGCTGATCTCCTGCAGGGGGTTGAACCCGGCGTTGATCATCTGCAACAGATCCTGGCCGGAGAGCTTCCCAGCTGAGGAGACCTGTGCGAAGGCAAGGGTCAAAGATTCGAGCTTTTGGGCATCCCCCTGGGAGATATCACCCAGCTGCCCCAGGCGCAGCTTCGCCTCATCCGCACTCATGCCAAAGGCCATGAGCGTTTGGGTGTTTTTGGCTAGATCCTCCATCCCAAACGGAGTCTTCGCCGCCGTGGTTTTCAGGTCGTTGACCAGCTGCTGGGCCTTGGCCTGATCGCCCAGCATCGTGGTAAAGCTCGTGGTGTACTGCTCCATCGAGGCGTTGTAGGCAACACCATCCTTCATCGCCTGGGCAAACCCACGCCCAATACCCGCGATCGCCCCGACAATAGCTTTGACCCCGCCGATGATCGCCTCAGCAGCAAGGTTGGCTTTCAAGACATCACCGAAGATACGGGTCTTACCGGAGGTGTCATCGAGCTCGCCGCCCAGTTCGTCGACTTCGCGGGAGAGCTTGTCCGCCCCACTGGCCGCGTCCTTGAGCTCACCCTCCGAGCTGCCTGCAGCGGTGGTGAGCTCGTCGATCTTGGCGGTGTTCTCACCGAGTTCGCGCTCCATGTCGTTGAGCGTGGCGGTAGCGTTGTTGAGCTGGATCCGCCAATTCTGAGTGCGCGAATCCGACTGGCCAAACGAAGCAGACGCGTTATCCAGTGCGGCCTTGAGTGCCTGGATTTTGGAGCGTTGGGCCTCGATCTCTTTGCCGAGCACCTGGTTGCGGGCAGTCAGGGCGTCAGCGTCGGTGGCGTTCTTGCCGAACTGGGAGGCCACCACCTTCATCTCTGAGCCAAGCACCCGCATCTCACGGTTGATGTCCGCGATCGCCTTCTTGAACTCCCGCTCGCCCTCCAGGCCAATCTTCAAACCAAACGAAGCATCAGACATGCACGCGGCCTTTCCGGGGGGGTAAACGAAGCCCCGCCAGCCACAATGGCTAGCGGGGCGGGTCGTGTACGGTTATGGGCGATTATGCGAAAGGATCTTGGGTTGGATCGTGGTGGACTTCCAGTTCGACCATGTCGCACACGGTGCGTGAGGTGTCGTCTCCGTCGAGATGGGCGATGAGGGCGGCCGTCATGTCCATTCCTGCTGCTACTCCCGAGGAGGTCCACCGGTCACGGTCAGCGACCCATCGGGCCTGGCGCACCCATTGAACATTCGTACCAAAGCTGGCAGCCCAATCAAACGCACGCTTATTTGAGGTAGCCCGATACCCTTCGAGCAGCCCAGCTGCTGCCAACAGAGCAGAGCCTGTACACACTGATATCACCAACGGGGTGTTCAGTCCCCACTGGCGCAACCTGCCCACAAACTCCTCATCGTGGATGTGCCGCCTGGTCCCCATTCCTCCGGGTACCAGCAGAATGTCGACGTCTTCACCCATCGGGTGCTCTGCGAGGACTGTCGTTCCAATTGCCCCGGTGACAGGGCCTGGCTGGGGGGCGTGGAAGGACACCGTGTAATGCTTGGGCAGGTTACCGAACAGCTCAACCGGGCCGAAGACATCCAGAGGCTCGAATTCATCAAAAAGCAAGACGCCGAGCTTGCGGGGTGGCGGACTCAACATTGTGGACCTCTTTCTATCGTTTGAAGTTCTTTAACGATAAGCCCGCGTGCTGTGAGAATCCTATTGATGCTTCACACCCTGGGACGATGGCAGCGGCTACAGCCCGGCAGGGATGACCTCATCAATCGTCACCTGCGAACCGTTGCGGCTGGGTTGTTCGTGTTGCCAGTGGCATTCGACCAAATCCAGGAGCACGCCGAGTGGGAGCAGGGCGGTCTGCCAGCGGTCCAGGTGCAGGTAGCGGTGGGCCAGATAGGTCAGTCTCGTGAGGGTTTCGGCCCATCCGCTACCTGTGGGTGTGCTGCTCAGGCTTTTGGGGAGGAAACCTCACGGCGCATGCCCGCCTCCAAGGCTGCGGTGATCGCGTCCTTGTAGTCGGCGAGCTCCCCGGGCACGGTGAGCAGCTCAATGGCCTCCGGGGTGATCTCGTCGTGCGGGTCGTGCGGGTGGGTGAGGTTGTGGATCAACACGGACTGGTTGGCCAGCAGGGCGATCAGCCAGCAGATTTCACCGATCTGCTCACCCAGATCATTGGAGGATTCCAGCTTGTCGCCAAGCTGCTCGAGCCCACCGTAGCGGGAGGCAATCTCCCTAGTAGCACGGGTGGTGAGCACCAGCTCCAGGTCCCTCCCGCCCAGGCGGATGAACGCGGAGTGTCCCGGGCCTTCAGGCAGCACGGAGTGGGTGGTTTTCTTCTTGGTGGCCATGCGTGTCCTCCTTAGTTGCCAGTGCCCGTGGTCGTGGTGGTGTAGGCCGGCTCGTACACGGTCTTGAACCAGCCGTCGGTGATGGTCTTGGCGGCTTCGCCTTCGGTGGTTTCGGCCTTCCACGGGTGCTTGCCCAAGGGGTCGGGCTTGGTGCGGCGCAGGATCGTGCCCTCAATCTCCGGGGTGGAAAACTCGATACTGTCGCCCTTGGTGGTCAGCGACGCGGTGGGAACGGCGAAGCGGACCTTGTAGAGCCAGAAGTACCGGTAGGTGCCGTTGGCTTTGCGGGCGCGGAACCCGATCGCGACCGGCGCCCCACCGTCTTCGGATGTGGAGACCAGCACCTTGTTCTTATCGATGACCGCACCGACCAGGTCGGCGGACACCTCGGCGCTGATGTCATCGACCCCCAGGGTCAGGGTGCCGGACTTGAATTCTTTGACGACCTCAGCAGGGCCGTCATCGGCATACAAGATCGCTTCAGCGACCTCGATAGAGACCTCCGCGCTGATCGCCTTAGCCAGCTGCTTCGGCGTTCCGTAGGTTTCCTCCCCGCTGGTGGGGTCCTCCGTGATGGTCGCGTAGTACAGGGAATCGAGTCCGATGGTTGCCATAATTGGGGCTTCCTTTCAGGTGTAGCTGTGGTGGGTTTGGGTATCGATGGCGTAGTGGTGGTAACCGGTCTCGTCCTCGAACCCGATATAGGAACGAGCCGTGACCGTGACACCAGCATCGAGCAGTGCGGCGGTGAGTTGGTCGCGAAGCGGAAGGTAGTTGCCCCGCGCATACACGCTCATGCGTGCTTCTTCGACCTGGGCCCCTGGGGTGTTATCCCCGTACAGGGCCAGGGTGTCCACCAGTGGGGTGAGCACCACGAACGCTTCCGGCAGCGGGGTTTCGGTAAACAGGCCCACCCTCACCGGAAGGCCGAGCTCCTCGCAGACGGTGGTGAGGTGTTCAAGCAGTGGGGTGCTCATGTGCGGCCTTTCGCCAGGCGCTCGGCCAGCACCCGTTTCATGGCCTCCAAGGCTGGGGCGCGGGTGGTGCGGCGGGTGCGGGTAAGAAACGGGCGGGCTGCCTGGCGGGTGGAGCCGTATTCGAGGATGGTCGCGATCTTCGCGTTCACACCCCCGTCTTGGCGGGGCTCATCGAAGCCGACTTTCACGTTGTGGTTTCCCGACCGATCCGTATTCACCGGGGTTAGGCCCAGGGCTGCGGCAAGCTGGCCGGTTGCGTACCTACCGGTGATGGATGAGTCGAGGTTGGCGCGCATGACCGGCTCAACCACATTGCCGGCGGCTTTCAGGGCTGCTTCGGCGTGCTCATCGAGGTGGGCTCCTGCCGCCGTGAGCTCATCGAGCACATCATTGGGGAGTTTCACGGTTGCCTTCGCCATCACCCGCCTCCCTTCTCAGCGCCGCCTTCTGGGGTGTGTTGGTGTGCTTCGATCACGGTGTAGCGGCCGACCTGCTCGATGCTGTCGATCACCCAGCGCCCATCCGGGGCGGCGATCACCATGGACTCATCCACCCGGATTGCGGGGTGGGTGCGGATGCGGAAGATCGCGGTGGCTTTCGTGTAGGCCGCACGGTTCACCCACGCTGCGCTGGCGTGGCGGTGTTCAACCTCGGCTCGCACTGTGGCCAGGACCTGCTCGGCCACGATGTCGAACCCGGCACTATCCCTCGTGTGGCTGAGGGCAATGACGTCGATGAACTGGCGCATCTGACCCAAACCCATGAGGATCACACCTTCCATTCCCGGTCCATGACGAGCAGCCGGTGGATCGCTTCCCAGGCGGCGCGGGCGGCGTCGGTTTTGTCTGCCCAAAACCCTCCGGTTGCACCATCGCGTGCCTCATACAGGTGGGTTGCCAGCATGACCACACCCTGGGTGGTGGCCGGGCTCATCGCGTGGGTGGCGTAGTAGCCGTCTGGCAGGTGTTGGAAGGAAGCAGCGTAGGAGGTGGCGGCGTCCACCAAGTGTGCGATCAGCTCATCATCCGTATCGAAGTCGATGAGCAGATTGGTCTTCACCAGGGCGGTGAGGTCTCCTGTGGACATCCGCCACCTCCTTAATCGCTTGTAGGGGTTTAGGCGCTGGCCTTCTGGGCCAGGACCTGCACGGCCTCAGGGACGATGAGCTTGCCGTCCAGGCGCTGGGAGGCCAGGAACCCAACTTGCCCCGTGGTGGCGAAGAGCTCGTTGAGGCGCTTGAAGGAGCGGCCCACGCGGTCTGCGATCCAGTAGTAGGACAGGTCACCGAAGGCCACAGTGCGGGCCCCGGCCTTGATCTCAGGCACAAACGTGGAGGTGTGCACGGGGCGGCCCAGGATCGTGTCCGGATCCCCTGCGGTCAGGGCCGGCTGCCACAGGTACTGGCCGGTGGTGTCCTTGAGCTTGCGCACTGTCTTGACGGTGGCGTCGTTCATCAGCCACACCGCGTTCTTGCGGTACGGGGCACGCAGCGCATAGTGCAGATCGATCAGCTCATCCGCCGTAATGTCGGTTGCCTTCGCGGTGGTCACCGTGGACTGTGCGCCGGAGGTGGGATGGAAGACACCGGTGGGCTTACCTGAGCCGTCGCCGTTGATGAAGGCTTCCTCTTCGGCAGCGCCCATGCGGCGAGCAAACTCGGAGGCGAGGTAGGCCTCGATGTCGAAGGCGGAGTCGTTGAGGAGTTCTTCGGAGACCTTGAGGAAGGTGCCGAGCTTGAACGCGGAGAGGGTGACCTGGTTGAAGGTGTCGTCGGACTCGGTGTAGGGCTTGCCCTCATCCAGCCAGGCGGCGGACCCGTGGGTGGCGACCACTGGGATCTTGCGGTCCCCGCTGGTGGTGGTGATGACCTTGGCCAGGGTGCGCATGATGTTCTGGTCGGCCAGGGTGTCGACCAGGGTGCGTTCGAACTCGTCAGGCACAAGGTAGCCGCCCTCCGTGTCCGTGCCGACGGACAGGGCGTTTCGCACCTCTGCCGGGCTGTGGTTCAGGCGCATCGCGTCCCAAAACGCCCGCTTGTAGGTGGCAGAAGCGCGACCCGCCGGTTCGTCCTCGTCGGTGTGGAAGACGGCGGTGTTCATGCCGGGACGGGCGGTCAGCGGTGGGCGGGTTGCGCGGGCAAGCTGGGCGTCGAGGGTGGCGGCGCGCTCGTTGCGGGCGATCTCTCGGGTGAGGTCCTCGATCTCTGCCTCCATGCGGGCATAGGTCTGGTCGTCCTCGGCGGTGAGGCATCCGGTTTCAGCATCGCGGCGCTCATCGAGGAAAGCCTTAGCGGCCTCCCAGGCCTTGGCGCGGCGGGCGTAGAGGTCAGTGGTGGTCATGGTCATGATCAGTGTTCCTTTCACGATCTAGTGGGGTTGGTTGGCCAGGGCGGCGTACAGGTCAGCAATCCGCCGACCCAGACGAACAGGCGGCGGGGTGGGTTGGTGGTGGTTGATCTTGTTCACCAACGCGGCAGTGGTTGCTGCGGCGCTAAAGGTGAACCCCGCACCAACAGGTACGGGGCGAGAATCAACAGCAGCGTCAGCATCCGGCTCTGGGTCTGGCGCGGGCGGCGTGAACACCTGTGTGGGTTCGCTGGGTTGGTAGAGGCCGTCAGCAAACCCGAGATTGATGGCGGCTTTCGCGTCCATCCAGGTTTCCTCATCCATCAGCCGGGCAAGTTTGGCCCGCTGCATGCCGGTGCGTAGCTCGTAGGCGTTGATGATGGATTCCTTGACCGCGCTCAGCATCTCCACCGCGCGAGACAGTTCAGTGGCGTCTCCGGTGGCCAGGGTGGCGGGATTGTGGATCATCATCATCCCCACCGGGGAGATCAGCACCTCGGTGCCAGCCATCGCAATCACCGATGCTGCCGATGCTGCTAGGGCGTCGATGATCACGGTGACCGGATACGGGTAGTCCATGAGCATCGTGTAGATCTCGGCCGCGGCCACGCAATCCCCACCCGGGCTATTGATCCACACCTGGATCGGGCCGGAACCGGCCTCCAACTCGCTCCTAAAGATGCCGGGGGTGACGTCGTCGTCGAACCAGGAGTCTGCTGCGATGACGCCGCCGATACGCAAAACCCGGTGGGCATCATGCTCACCGGGCGGATCGGCTGGGGGCTGCTCCCAGTTCCAAAAACGGTTAACCGTCATGCCCTGCCTCCTCTCTGGCGGGTGTTCTGGGTTGGGTCATTGGGGTCCTCCTCAGTCGTGGGTGTGGGTTGGGCGGTGGCATACGCCCCGGCCAGGGACAGGGGCAGCATGTTGCCGTTGACCAGGTACAAGTCCCCGCCGTCCTCCGGGGTGATGCGGTCGAGGTTTTCGAGCTCGCGGATGTCGTTGGCGCTCATCCACCCGTTCTGGCGTGCTACCGCGTAGCTCTGCATGCGGCTCGCGTAGTCACCGCGCAGCAAGCCCTCGAGGTTGAACTTCACGAACACGCCAGCATCGCGGGGGTCGAGCAGGGTTTTGGTCAGGGCTTGTTCCCAGCGGATCACCCACGGATCGAGGGTGTATTTGACGAACTCGAGGGACTGCTGCTCGATGTTCGAGAAGCTGGATTTGTCCAGATCGCCGATCATGTGGGGTGGGATGCGGAAGATCCGGGCGATCTCACCCATCTGGAACTTGCGGGTCTGCAAGAACTGCGCCTGCTCAGGGGAAACCGAGATGGGCGTGTACTTCATGCCCTCCTCTAACACGGCGATCTTGTTGCCGTTCCTGGCTCCACCGAAGGTGGCTGTCCAGGATTCACGCACGCGGGAGGGGTCTTTGATCGTGCCGGGGTGTTCGAGCACCCCTCCGGGGGCGGCACCGTTGGCGAAGAAGGATGCTCCGTAGTCTTCGCAGGCTTGGGCCATGCCGATCGCGTTTTTCGCCATCGCGATCGGGCTGTATCCCACCAGGCCGTCAAACCCCAGCCCCGGAATGTGCAGCACCTCAGAGGGGGGAAGTACGACGCGCTCGTACTCGGCCCTCGGTGGCTCCTCGCTCGTGCGCTGGTACTCGTAGTAAAGCCGGCCCGCACTATCGCGGCCCACGGTCATGCGGTTAGGCATCAGCGGGTAGAGGGCGATGACTTCGCCGCGGCCGTTTCGGATCACCTGCGCGTAGGCGTTACCCCAGAGCAGCAGGTGGGTCATGAGGGTTTCCCGGAACACGAATGAGGTCATTTCCGGGTTCGGCTCGTCATGCAACAGGCGGTAGAGCGGATGGGTGATGGCTTTCTCTTTCCCGCCATCCGTGCGGGTGTTGTAGACGTGCAACGGTAGGCCTGCGATCGCCTCAGCCAGAATCCGCACACACGAGTACACGGCTGTCATCTGCATGGCGGTGCGCTCGTTCACCGCCCGGCCCGAGCTTGTGGGGCCGAACAGGAACGAGTAGCCAGACGAGAGCTGCGTGTTGGTAGCACTGCGTGGTTTGAGCCAGGCAAGTAGTCCCATTGTTTCCTCCTGACTGGGTTAGAGCACGAGTAGTCCGCGCTCGTCGTACACCGAGTGCGCGGGCGCAGCGTTGCCGTTCCTGATGGCTCGGTCTAGGGCCATGATGAGGGCGACGACGCCGTCGATCTTCTCGGTGGACTTTTGCTTGTCGGGCTTGATGTTGCCGGCAGGATCGGTGCGGATGTGGATGTTGTCGACCATCCACGCGAGCACCTTGTTCCCGCCATGCTGGATCCGTCCCTCGAGGGCGAGCTTCATCAGCTCCTTGCTCGGCGGGCTCATGTCTTTGAAGCCCTGCCCGAAAGGCACCACTGTGAAGCCCAGAGCATCGAGGTTCTGGCTCATTTGCACCGCACCCCACCGGTCGTAGGCGATCTCCCTGATGTCGTAGCGGCTGCCGAGTTCCTCGATGAACGCTTCGATCGCGGCGTAGTGGACGACGTTGCCTTCGGTGGTGTGCAGCAGGCCTTCGCGTTCCCACTGGTCGTAGGGCACGTGGTCACGGTTCACCCGAAGCTCGATGTTGTCCTCGGGGATCCAGAAATGCGGCACCACCACATACGACTCATCCTCGTCCCGGGGTGGGAAGACAAGGACGAGGGCGGTGATGTCGGTCGTACTGGCCAGGTCCAGGCCGGCGTAACACACCCTGCCCTCAAGCGAGGCCAGGTCGATCGGAGCGTTGCCTTTGTCCCACAGGTGCATGGGCATCCACCGGATGGATTGCTTGACCCACTGGTTGAGGCGCAGCTGCCGGAAGCTGTTTTCTTCGGCGGGGTTGATCCTTGCCGAGTGGGCGGCCGCCCGAACCTTATCGATGGGGACGGTGATGTCCAGGCTTGGGTTGGCTTTACGCCACACCGACTCATCCAACCAGTCATCCTCAGGATCGGCCCCGTAGATCACCGGGTAGAAGGTAGGATCGTTCTTTTTGCCGTCCAGGATGTCGCGGGCTTTCTGGTGCTGCTCGAAGCACACCGAGGCGGTGTTGGTCCCTGCCGTGGTGATCAGGAAGTACAGCGGCTGGGTGCGGGCATCGCCGGAGCCTTTGGTCATCACGTCGAACAGGGCCCGGTTGGGTTGGGTGTGCAGCTCATCGAAGACGACCCCGGAGATGTTGAAGCCGTGCTTGGAGTAGGCCTCAGCAGAGAGCACCTGGTAGAAGCTGTTGGTTGGGGTGTAGACGATGCGCTTTTGGGAGGCGAGGATCTTCACCCGTCTGGCCAGCGGCGGGCACAAACGCACCATGTCGGCAGCGACCTCGAAGACGATTGAGGCTTGCTGGCGGTCTGCCGCACACCCATACACCTCGGCGCGCTCCTCACCGTCCGCGCAGGTCAGTAGTAGTGCGATTGCGGCGGCGAGCTCGCTTTTGCCTTGCTTTTTGGGGATTTCGACGTAGGCGGTGGTGAACTGCCGGTAGCCGTCAGGCTTGATGGTGCCGAACAGGTCGCGCACGATTCTCTCCTGCCAGCCCAGCAGCTCAAAGGGTTTGCCGGCCCAGCGGCCCTTGGTGTGTTTGAGGGCCTGGATGAAGGCGACCGCGTAGTCGGCTTTGCGCTTGTCGTAGTGGGAGCCCTCATCCATGAACCGGGTCGGCACATAAGCGTCCGTGCTGGTGCTGGCCATGGTGGTTCTCCCTTCCGGGGTATAGGTAAGCGCCCTGGAGCGTGGGCTCGCGGGGCGCAGCGTGGTTGCTGTTAGGCGTTGTGGTTAGCCAGGGGCTCAGCCAGGGCTACCTGGAGGGCTTGGACCATGGTCTGGGCGTTGTTCAAGGCGATGACCAGCTCGGTGGTCTGCATCGGGGTTAGCGACCCAAAGCTGGTGGTCTGGATCGTCCACTGCCCATCCGTGTAGTACAGGGTGGGAATGTAGGAGGTCGGGTCGGTGGGGATGACCTCGATCGGCCGGTGGGTATCGGCGGTGTTGATCCAGTGGACCGTGTAGCCCAGCGCGGCTGCGTGGCGGATCAGTTCGGCGGTGTTGGCCTTGGCGGTGGTGTTCAGGGTGTTCATGACCAGGCTCCTTCATCGTTCGCGGTGGCTGTTTGGTCATGTACATACAGCCATACCCACCCGCACATATCCAGCCGGTTTTGCCTGATATTCCGCGGTTTTTGGAGAGATCCTCATCTCTCGATGGCCTCGCCTCGTTTTACCTCGTGTACGAGGCGTGGCCCCACCGTGGTGGGGCCGTGGAGCCGGGGCTGGTTAGCGGGCGGTGGGGCGGAAGGCGTAGCAGCCCTGGCTCTCGTGGGCGCGAATCCAGGCCTTGGCCTCCCAGTCGTTGGGCAGGCGGATGCCGGTGGCGTGCTTGCCCTCGGAGGTGAACTCGATGATCTCGACCTCGCCGCCCTCCCAGGCGATCTCGGTTTGTCCGGCGCTGCCTGCCTGCTGGCCGGCGATGAACGCGGCAGTTAGGGCGTCTTTGAGGCTCCAGACGCTGACCTCAACGAAGTCCAGGCTGTCGGATCCTTGGGTTTCCAGAGTGTCGACCCCGACCAGCTGGGCGGTGGCGATCTGGGTGAGCAGGGCGGTCAGGTCGGTCTCGCTGATCGCGGTCTTGGAGCTCTTGCGGGCGGTGGTTGTGCGTGCCATTGTCGTTGTCCTTCCGGGTGTGGCTGCTGGTGTTTTTGTCATGTACATACAGCCATAGACGCGGCACACTATCCAGCCGGTTTTGCCTGAAATACCGGGGTTTTCTAGAGATCATCATCTCTATGACGAGCCCCTTGCTTTCACCCGTGTACGAGGTGCGGCCCCACTCAGGGGGCCGGTGTTCTCGCGTGCTGGTGCGGTGTTTAGCGGGCCAGCATCATGCTCATCGCCCAGGCCCCGGCCTCAGCCTGGCTGGTGAAATTCTCGTGGTCCTCGGCCGAGCTGATCGCCAGGTGGATCGGCGCGTCCTCGCCGCGCTCGGCGGTGGTGTAGCAGTAGAGGAAAGCCTGGTAGCCCATGGCCTCGCGCTCGAAGTTCCAGGCCCAGCGGGTGGCGATGATCCACTCACCGACCGGCATCATGTTGCCCTGGAAGCGGGTGGCCTTCTTCAGGGCCTTCTCGGTGGCCGGGCGGGTCATCTCGGCAAGCATCTCGGTGGTCATTTCGGGGTTTCCTTCCTGGTGTGGCTGGTGTTTTCTTGTATGTACATACAGCCATACCCGCCCCTGCTTATCCAGTTGTTTTGCCTGGTATTCCGGGGAAAAGTAGAGATGTTGATCTCTAGGCGGGTGTGCCGGGAAGGGTCGTGGGCCACGGGTCTGTGGTGTCCCACGTCAAGGCCAGCACCGAGGCCACGTGCGGGTTGGTGATCTGCCTTAGCCACAGGTGCGCGGGGTCAGGGTCAAGCGCGGCCAGTGCGAGGGCGAACCCGTTGACTGTGATGGGCGAATTGATTGAGCCGGTGTAGATCTGGGCGACCTTGCGTGACTGGGGGTAAAACCCTTCCGGGAGCAACCAGGCGGGCTCATGGTCTGTCACGATGGGCTCACCGGGAGGCTGTCCCACGGTGGCGGTGCCGTAGTTGCCGGCAAAGGCAGCATCAACCTGTGATCCACGGCGGCGGATCTGAATGAACCCCACCGCCAGGTCGAACACGTGCCGCCACCCGGTATCCCCGGCCATCACCTGCCAGCCGGCGCCCGTTTTCACCCACACCCACGCGCCCACCCCGCCGGAGGCATCCGTGGAGGAAAACACCGCACCGATCGAAGCGGCCTCAACCTGTGGGCGGGCGGGTCCGGTGGACTGGGGTTGGTCTGGGCGGCCTGGGCCAATAATGATCCCCGCCCCATCACGGCCTGGGGCTCCTGGAGCGCCGTCAGCCCCAGTCAGCCCGCGCTTACCGGGAGGGCCGGCTGGTCCAGCGGGGCCAGTGGGCAGGCTGGTGACGGTCAGCTCGCCGGCGCGATCAGCCAGTGCGATCGCTGCGTGGTCGCGTGCGGTGACTTGGTCGAATGCAATCGTGTCGCTCGTGGTGTTCATCGGGTAACGTCTGCCTCCCAGATCGTGCGGCCCCGCACCAGGGTGAGCGTGCGGCCTTGAGTGCGTGCCTGCAGATCCCACGCTCCTTCGCGGACCTTCCCGCCCTCGACCGCGCTGAGTGCTGCCGGGATGCGCACCACAATCACGCCGTGATCAGCGCCGGTGGAGTCAACCTCTAAAGCGACCGGGTCGGAGGCCGCGTCAGCGCGCCACGTGGCTTGGAAACCCGTGAACATGCTCAGGGAGGCCGGGGCCTGCTCTTTGGTGAAGGTCAGCGTGTAGGCGGCATCATCGCCGGCATACACCTCCCAGACGGGCAGCTGCGGTGGAAACGCCATCGAGGCCACCTCCTGTCTTAACGCTTGTGGGTTGTGATCTGGTGGCGGTCCACTCCGGGGATCAGCCCCAGACAACTGCCGTTGTCCCAGGTGACGTGGATCGTGCCGAGGGAGTCGACCATCATGACGTCGCTGGGGTCTTGGGGGCTGGTGGGGTGCGCCAGGCCCCGTTGCCCGAAAGGTGCCTGGTGAGTACCCGGCGGGTGGTCTTGTGTTCATCGCCGGTAAGGCCCAGCCGGTTCAGGAAGGTGCGCATGGCGTAGCGGTCGTTGTCGCTTTGCGGGGCGCGCCCGCGCACCCGCCGCGCGGTCTTGGCCATGGCAACCAGCGCGGTAATGAAGTCCTGGCAGGCGGATGCGACCTCGGCGTCCGGGAGGGTGGTGAACCAGGCGAAGCGTGCCACCAAGCCCGCATCCTCATGGCTCACGTACTCCACGCCGGCAGGTGATGGTAGGTCTAGGGCTCTGGCGGTCAGTGGCCCGTAGGCGCGCATGAGGGCTGTGAGGTTGTCCCGGCTCTGTGTGCCGAGCCCGGTGGCTGGCACCATGATCGCCAGCCCCACCTCCTTATCAGGATCGGTGATCGTGATGCCGCGGCTGGCGAGCACCTGACGGAGCTGCTCGGTGAGCTCGGGGCCTTGAAGGTGAGCGTCGCGAGTAAGCAGCCAGTGGCCGATCTGGTAGGCCATGCTCGGAGCCTTCAAATAACGAGCCTGCTCCCCGGTGGCCTGGGCGATGAGCTTTGCGACCTCGGCGCGGCGGATGCTGGCGGGCAGGGTGAGCGTGTAATCCATGGTGTCCTCCAATGCGTGGGTTTGCCGTGTCTATACACGCTCACCTTTGCCCTACATATCAAGCAAAAACCCGCCCCGAAAGCACAGAGAGATGATGATCTCTAGGATGCGTGCTCAACCTGTTTGACCAGCTCCAGGAAACTGCCACGCTCACACCACACCCCAGCGGCATCCCCGGTGTGCTCCACGTAGCGGCGAAGGATCACCGAGGCGTACTTGGGGTCGAGCTCCATGCAGTACGCAACCCGGTCGGTCTGCTCGGCAGCAATCAAAGTGGAGCCAGATCCTGCGAACGGGTCGAGCACGAGGGCGTTTGCCTGGGTGGAGTTGCCCATCGGGTAGGCCATCAGATCCACCGGCTTGCTCGTCGGATGATTTTTGGAGCGTTTGGGCTTGGCGAACTGCCAGATGGTGGTCTGCTTGCGATCCGCATACCAGGCGTGCTTGCCACCCGTCTTCCACCCGAACAAGCAGGGCTCGTGCTGCCACTGGTACGGGGAGCGTCCCAGGACCAGGGAGTCCTTGACCCAGATGCAGCAGCCCGAGAGCTTAAAGCCCGCATCAATGAACGCGCGGCGAAACGCCAGCCCCTCGGTGTCCGCGTGAAACACGTAGGCCGATGCGCCTGGTGCCAGCACCCCTGCGGCTGCGGTGAAAGAGTCGAGCAGGAACTGGTAGAAGGCGTCGGCGTCCATCTTGTCGTTCTTAATCGACAGACCAGACGCGGAGCGGAAGTCGACGTTGTAGGGCGGGTCTGTGAGCAGCAGGTTCGCGCTCTTGCCCTCCATGAGGGCTTCGAGGTTCGCACTCTGGGTGGCGTCGGCGCACATGAGCCGGTGCCGACCCACCTGCCAGATATCGCCCTCCTCTACGAAGGTGGCCTGCTGGAGTGCGGCCTCCAGATCAAACCCATCGTCGTGCGCCTGGCCCTCATCGAGGCTGCCGATCATGGCCTGAATCTCTGCCTCATCAAAGCCGGTGAGTTCGGCGTCGAAATCGGCCGCGTCCAGGTCAGCGATGAGCAGGGCGAGCTTGGACTCATCCCAGTCGCCGCTGATCTTGTTCAGCGCAATGTTGAGGGCTTTCTCGCGGGTCTCGTCGAGCTCGACCACCACGCAATCCACTTCGGTGTAGCCCAGGTCTGCGAGGACTTTCAGGCGCTGGTGGCCGCCCACGACTCGTCCGGTGGTCTTGTTCCAGATCACCGGCTCCACATACCCAAACTCGGCAAGCGACCGCTTGAGTTTGTCGTACTCGGCGTCTCCGGGATGGAGGTCTTTGCGGGGGTTGTAGTCGGCGGGAGTGAGCTCAGAAAGGGTAAGCCGGCGCATATCCACGGGTCTTGACCTCCTCCTTGAGCTTGTAGCCATAGGAGTACGGGGAGTTCCACCACGAGGAGGTGGTGAAGTGTCCGTAGGTGGAGTGCTCAGCAAAGACGGGGCGGCGAAGCCGAAGCAGCTCGATGATCGCTTCAGGGCGCAGGTCAAACACCGCCCGCACCGCATCCGCGATCACCTCATCAGGCACCCGGCCGCTGCCGCGCGTATCCACCGTGACCGCCACTGGGTCAGCCTTGCCGATCGCGTAGCTGATCCCCACGACGGCCTCGTCGGCCAGACGAGCATCGATAATGGCCAGAGCGATCAGGCGCGCCATGTAGTCCCCGGAGCGGTCCACCTTGGTCGCGTCCTTCCCACTAAACGCCCCACCACCATGGGGTGCCAGGCCCCCGTAGGTGTCAACTGCGAGCTTACGGCCAGTCAACCCCGTGTCTGCAGCCGGCCCGCCCAGGGTGAAAGGCCCGGCCGGGTTGACCAACACGAGAGTGTCCTCATCGATGTGCAGGTCGTGGCTGGCCAGGGCTGGGGCGATGACCTGGGTGCGCACCGTGCGACGCAGCTCCTCCAGGCTGGTGTCCTTCATGTGTTGGATGGACACCACCACCGCGGCAACACCCGCGGCCTGCCCGTCCTCGTAGCGCAGCGAAACCTGTGCCTTGCCGTCACAGCCGATACCCCGGATGGTGCCCTCAGCCCGGGCCTTGTCCAGGCGGTGGCAAATATCGTGGGCCACAACCAAAGGCAGGGGCAGGCGCTCGGGGGTCTCACGCGTGGCGTAGCCGTAGACGGTTCCCTGATCACCCGCACCCAAGCCCACATAGGCGGACTCCTCACCATCGCGTGCCTCCAGGGAGGTGTTCACGCCTGCGGCGATATCCGGGGACTGGGAATGT
This sequence comes from Schaalia sp. lx-100, assembly GCF_021083625.1. Taxonomy (NCBI): domain Bacteria; kingdom Bacillati; phylum Actinomycetota; class Actinomycetes; order Actinomycetales; family Actinomycetaceae; genus Schaalia; species Schaalia sp. lx-100. The sequence continues at coordinate 79,427 of NZ_JAJNRP010000002.1, forward strand.
GTATGTACATTCACCCGCCACCCAAACGGTGCGTAGCCTGCGCGGATCAGGGCGCGGCGCACACTCTCACGTACACGCACGCGCGCACTCGAGGTGATTTCACCGGCAACGATGATGCGGCCCTTGGTGGCCATGACCTCTACCGCGCAGCGCGCGCTGGGGTCCTCGAAGAGCAGGTCGTCGAGGATGGTGTCGGCGATCAGGTCGCACAGCTTGTCCGGGTGGCCGATACACGTCGACTCACAGGTACGGATATCCATGGGGTGGGTACTCCTTCACGTTGAGGGGGTGGGCATGAACAAAGCCCCACCACCCAGGTACGGGTGTGGGGCGAAACAAAGGGGGCTTGCGGTGGTGGGTTAGGTGCGGGACTGCAGCAGGCGTTCCATCAGGTCATCACCCGGGGATGTGCCTGCGTATTCGCGGGTGGAGGTGGCGCGCACGATCTCGTAGATCTCGTACCAGTACACATTCGCCTGCTTGCTAAAGCTCTGGCTCATCGCCACGAACGGGGAGGCAATCGCAGCCCCCGTGGTGGGATGCTTACCCAGCAGGCCGAACTTGGTGATCGCTTCCTCGCACTGGATGTAGCGAGCAAACGCCTGCGCATACGCCTCAATCAATCTGGGGCTCACGAAGGAGGCGACCCCTCGGGCATCCAGCCACGCCCACGTCTCCCGGTAGAGCTCCCCAGCCAGCAGCGGCTGCCCGTCACGCTGGACGGCGGACAGGTAGGCCGACGGCTCCGGCATGCTCTCACCCTCAAGCACCGCACCATCACCCACGTCACCGCCGTCCAGGCCGAACGGGTCAAGGTCTGTGGGTTCCAGGAGGCGGGAGGCGGGCTTACCAGCCTCGAGCTTGTCTTTCAACGGATCTGGTTTCGCGCCTGCTCGCACACGCCGTCCCCCACGCTGAGTGCCGTCTTTAGCCATGATTCGGCCTCCCCTTCAGTCCATTCGTGCTGAGTGTTCCCTGTGTTATCAGCTGATCAAGGTCCAACCGTCGTAAACTAATAGGATGCGTACAACGCAAGCCTTGTTGTCTGTGGCACGACACGTCGCGATCAGTCTCGCGATGCTCCTTCTGGTGGCCATCGTGGTCATGAATGCAATCGGCATTCGCGTCGGACGTTTCGAAGGCGCACCAGTGATGATTTTTGGTCAGGTGGTAAACGCTGGGTGGGCGGTCGTTGCTGCAACAGTCGTGGCGATGATGCTGTGTGTGACTCAGCTGTGGAATTCGCTGAAATCGTGGAAAGTGGTAAGTACTCGACATCTTCTCGGGTTCGCGCTTCTGTCTAGCGTTGCTACACTTATTTATCTTTTTGCAGCACTGGGGATGTCCATCAATATGTCTGAGTTTCGTCGCGTCCCTTCGAGCGATGCAACGCACCCATGTTTTGTGATCTACCAAATAACATCGGGCATTACGCCTTCCGGTGCTGGACGTTTCTATGTCGCAAACAGCTCGTGGGGATTGCCGCAGCCCACTCAATACGTGTGGTCAGACGATAAAGGCGCTGACGGCATACCGGACGGCAGTTGGGAGGTGCGCTGGGAGTCTGGCATCGGAACTCTAATCGCCTATGAAGAGATAGGAATCGATCCCGACGACAAACTCCCAGCACGTTTCTCATGTTCCCGTTAGGACATCTTCTGCATCTTCTGAGCGAAGACTGCGGCAAGCCTGTCTGACTCATCCTTGTTCGGGAGCCGATCGGCATTCCCTGCCACAGTCAGCGGGCCGCCTACGAGTGGGAGATCGATGCCGAGGGCACCCGAGATCAGATCCCAGAATGCCTTCTGGACATTCCCGACCGAACCTCCGAATCGCACCTGATAGAACTCGAACACGCGAGCGCTCGGTGGCATCGACCGCAAATCCCGTAGGCTGTCGGAGAGCCGAGCGGAGGTAGCCCAGTATCGATGGATGAGCAGATAGGCATCTGCGTCTGCGTAGAGGTCTTCAGCAGAGAATCCTCGATCGTCTTTGAAGATTCCCAAGTGACGGGACAACCATTCTTCCATAGTGTCTGTTGTCCCGGACCTGAGGTATGCTCCCCAAATCTGCACCAGATCAAGGGCCCACCCCCCAAGATCACCCCAGCCATATTCGTCGAGTGCAGCATCTGTGCCGTGCGCAAGATAGCCGAGGCTACTGGCTGCGAAGTGAGCCAAGTCTTCGGAGCTCAATGCTTGCCGAATGTCGATTTTCATTTCTGAGCAGATTCGTTCCACCTGTGCGCGGTGAAGCTTGGATTCAGGAGTCGGGTCAACTTCTGGAGTGTATGTTTGCCACATCAAGCCTTTTTCATAGCCTGCTGACCAGTATTCCGGCTTCCTTAGCCAGCCCAGCACATAACTGCCGGCTTCACTCTTGGCGGGCTGGCTGTAGACAACCGAAACGTAATCAGCAGCGTATTCGTCTTCAACTGTTCGCACCCAATTCGAAAAGGCATCGCCAGGATCGCTGTTTCCTGGCGAGCTGGGAACGCGAACGGTGCTGCAAGCGGGAATTTGTCCCGAGGAGGCCACGCGGTCAAGATCCCACTTGCCTCGGTAGCCTCTGATCTCGTGGAATTGATCGAACACCCAGTTATCAGGGATCGAAAAACCCAGGTTTCCCGAGAATCCGGTAGACATATCGGAGACAAATGATGCGACGGCGTAGCCTTCGCGACTAATTCGGGTACAGATGTTACGAGAAGCGTAGATTCCGACCCGGTATCCACCACCCAGACTCTGTGTAATCGCCTTGAAATAAGGAAGAATCGCACTTGTCACCTCAGGATCAGTGGCATCATAATCCACAGCAAAGTAGATGATCGTCGGTGGGATGCCCAGGCGCTCTGCGACTGCTTGTGCTTGTTTCGCGTGACGGTGGCCGTTGTCCACGCTGAAATCGGACAGTTTTGTTGAGTATTCCTGGAAAATCGGGAAGTACTGCAATCCGTGATGCACGATACGTTCGAGTTCACCCGGACGAATGGCTTTGAAATAGTCCTTCGGTTCGAGTTCATCCTGGCCAGGTTCGCTGAGGTAGCGTCCCACAATCCGATATCCATCGGCCTTGAGGAATCCGGCCAACTCGTCGGTGATCTCGAAGCGAGTGTCACACGCTACGCACGCCCGGTTGGGGTCTCCCTTGGATGTCAATAGACTCATCCACGTTGTCGGGTCAATTGCACCAGTTTCTGGCAAGACATACTGCTTCTGGAACTCGCGGACTTGTGCCGCCAATGAATCATTCCAACTACTAGTGACGGAACTGGATTGCCCATTGCATACGAGGGCCGCACTCGCCAACCACACCCAGGCCCCGCTGCCGGAGTTGATTGTACGCAGGCGGCTGCGTGTGCCATCTCCGAAATTGCCGGTTGCCTGCGCAGGGATGAAACCTTCGAGAGCTTGGAGCACCTGAATGAGCCCCGTGTTCATCTCGCGACCGTACAGGCCATCAGTCGGAAGAATCCCTGTGTATGCTTTGAAGTCTCGGTTAATGGTCTGCTGGATCGAACGGATCGAAGCCTTACCACCGTACATGAAAAGCAGCCTGAATTGCTTCATCGACAGCAGAGCCATCATGAGTTCTAGGTCAATTGTGGCTGTCGAATCGCTCAGCCCGATGTCACTCTTGAGTACGCGAATAGAGTTCGCAACGTTTTCTGTAAATTCCGTGGTAATCTCGCCATATTCTGCAGAGTAGCCCTTGCACCACAATGCGCCTTGGATGATGGCATGCACGTTGGATTTACTTGAGGATTGAGAAATGCCGTTCGGCCAACGATTCTGAAAACGTGACTGAGTGCCAGGCCCAAAGTTATTTGCAGTGGCGCTGATCCCGAGTTCGATTTGCAATGCGCGAATCAACCCATAAATCGTATTCCAACCAGTTGCGCCATCCTCGGTCACTGATCCGAATCCAGCACGGTCTCGGTATGTGTTGTTGAGCCATTGCTGTGTCTTGAGGACCATCTGATCCATGTTTTACAACCTCCTAGTGGATGTTCGGTGTACAAAAGCCATCCAGTCGCCCATTGAAATGCGTGATGGTCTGGATGGACGTCTAAATCGGGTGCTATCACGCGCTACTGCTTCCAGATCGAGATCTGCCTGTAGGGCGTTTGAGACGCCGTGGATCAATTGGGGGTTTGATTCGCGCTTTTTGTGCGCGGCACCCCAGGCCCGCTCCCTCATGGGCCTCGGGCTAGAGATTTCACGCCCCCTAGGGGGCCTGTGTGCCCCGCTGTGGGGCGAACTCACGGTTTTCGCTTCGAAGTGGCACCGCAGGATCCGAGGCGACAGTGGGGCTTACAGCGCGAATTTCCGTAACCAGGGTGACGCCGGGGTGCAGACCTGCTCAGTAGGTGTAGACCCTCTGGCTACGCCGCCACCGATCCCCATCCAGTGCGGACTGGCGGGAGTGGCAGGGCTTGCACAACGCCCGCAGGTTCGAGAAGTCATGGCTGCCACCGTGACCAAGGGGCACGACGTGGTGAACCTCCACCGCTGGCGTGGTGCGTCCTGCGTCCAAGCAGTCCTCGCACAGTGGGTGGGCGTCCAGGTAGCGAGCACGAACCTTGCGCCACGTCTTGTCGTAGCGGCGGTTGATCGCCGGGTCACGCTGCTAGCGCCGGTAGCGCTCGTCCTCAGCTTTGGCGTGCTGGGGGCAGAACCGCTCGTGAGTGAGCTCAGGACAACCCGGGTGACGGCACGGTGTCTTCGGCTTGAACGGCACAGCCATCCTCCTTGCGGTTGTAGTATTCGTGCATCGGTGACGGCCGATCAGTGCGTGGCGAGGGACGAATGACGATTCGTCCTCACTACTGTCGCCTGCCTACCTTTGGAGGACCGTCATGACCGATACCCGACGTGAAGCCCGCGCTCGCCGCCGCGCTCAACACCATGGCTTGAGGCTCACCAAGTCACGCACCCGCACATCCACTGATCCCCGCTTTGGTTCCTACTGGCTGGTCGAAGCCCAGACGCGCGGTCTCGTCGCCGGCGGCGAGTGGGGTTGGGACCTGGAATCCATCACTGGCTTCCTCGACGCCTTCGAGGTTGAGGCGTAAAACGCCACGGGCAAGGCCCCTGCACAAGCCACTGTGTGGTGCGGGGGCCTTGCCCAACTATTGACTGATTACAGGATGCCAGAGGGAAAACGGGAAAACCATGGCATGTTTCGGATACCCGCTAACGCTTGGGTGCGTCGCCTACCCGTAGAGTGCCGTCGCTAGCCGGTGGACCGCCTTCGTCCTTCGCCGAAACGCTGTCTCGCGCTCAACGTAGAAGTGATCGGCTACTGCCCGTGCCCGGTCCTCCTGACTGACATCGTCGGCTGCGAAGAAGAACGTGTCCAACACGAACCGGTCATCCTCGCTGAGCACTCCCCAGGCGGGTAGGAACCAGTCCATGTACTCCCGGGCCTGGGCGTAGCGCTCCCGGTAGGCATCCACCCGATCCAAGGTCGAGGCGATCCGCTCCTCGCCAGCATGCGGGTTGGGCGCGTGCGGCATCCCGTCCAGGCGCTGCGAACCCACGGCGGTGAGCCGATCGTAGGTGTCTTTGATGGCTTGGTCGGTGGTCTCAAGGATGTTGACCATGGTCTGGTAGTCCTCGAGTGCTGCCAGGGTGGCCTTGTAGGTGTCCAGGTATTTGCTCATCACGTGCATGGTTAGTTCCTTTCCGGGTTCAGGGTCGCCGCGACTGCGTCGATCAGGCGGGATTGGGTGGTGTCTTTGGCCGCAAGGGCGGCGAGGACTTGTTCGTCGATGGTGTTCTTGGCGGCCAGGTGGGTGATGCTGACCGGTTGGGTCTGGCCTTGCCGGTGAAGGCGGGCGTTGGTCTGCTGGTAGAGCTCCAGCGACCAGGTCAGGCTGAACCAGACGAGGAGGTGGCCGCCGGACTGTAGGTTCAGGCCGTGCCCCGCGCTGGCGGGGTGGATCAGTGCCAGTGGGATCTCGCCGGCGTTCCAGGATTGGAAGTCCTCGGCGGTCTGGAGTGGCCGGGCGTGTGGGAAGCGGGCTTGGATGCGGGTGGCGTCGTGTTTGTGCCAGTAGGCCACCAGCAACGGTTGCCCGTTGGCCGCTTCGATGAGGTCTTCGAGGGCGTCGAGCTTTCGACCATGAACCTCGATGCTCTCGCCGTTCTCGTCGTAGACCGACCCAGTGGCCAGTTGCAGGAGCTTGCCGGACAGGGCGGCAGCGTTGGCCGCATCCACGACCTGACCGTCCAGGTCGATGACCATGTCGCGCACGAGCTGGTCGTAGACCTTGCGCTCAGCACCGCTTAGCTCAACCTCGTCGGTGGTGATGGTGAGGTCGGGCAGGTCCAGGTAATCCGTGGTGCGCATCGAGAGGGTGATGTCGCTGATTGCCTCGTAGATCTCGGCCTCGGCACCGGGGCGGGGCTTGTAGGAGAACACCTGCATGACGTTTCGGCGGTCTGGGGTGAACCAGCGCTCCCTATAGCGGGTGATGTAGCGGCCAAGACGCTCACCACCATCCAGTAGCTTGAACTGGGCCCACAAGTCCTCCAGACCGTTCGCGGCTGGGGTACCGGTCAGGCCCACAATTCGGTGGATGTGTGGGCGGACCGCTGTGAGGGCTTTGAAGCGGGCTGCCTTGTGGTTCTTGAAGGAGCTCAACTCGTCGATGACGACCATGTCGAACGGCCAGGCTGTTCCGACCTGCTTGACCAGCCAAGGAATGTTTTCCCGGTTGATGACGGTCACCATCGCCCCCACGGCCAAGGCGTCGAGGCGCTGCTGTCTTGTGCCGACAGCCACCGCAACGCTGAGCCCATCCAGGTGATCCCACTTATGCACTTCGGCTGGCCAGGTATCCCTCGCCACCCGAAGCGGCGCAACAACCAGGACCCGGCGGGCTTGGAAGGTGTCGAGTAGGAGCTGCCAGATGGCGGTCAACATGATGATTGTCTTGCCCAGCCCCATGCCGAGGAGGATTGCGGCCTGGGGATGCTCCTCAATAAACCGCGTGGCCTGGTGCTGGTAGTTATGCGGCTGATAGCGCACGGCGCACCTCCTGGATACCCTCTGCCCCATCCACGACCAGGGCTGTGAAACCCTGTGCCCGAAGCTGGTTCATGCGGCAGACCTGGAGTGGCCTGGGCCGCTTGCCGGGGGCTTTGACTTCAACGAACACGACCCGTCCAGCCCGCAGGCACAGCCGGTCTGGGACCCCATCCACCCCGGGGCTGACGAGCTTCCAGCAGATCCCACCATCGGCTTCGATGGCTCTTTTCAGTGTGTTTTCAACGGTTTTCTCATCCATGGCAACCTCCATTTCGAGGGCCATGTGCAGAGGGGTGCAGGTGCAGACACTACCTTTTACATATAGATTCAACATGCATTTTTCCCACATGCGGTAAATAGGTAAATGGTCTGCACCCCTCTGCACACTCGCCCTGCACTTACTCCTCGAACTCGTCTTTCAGGCGCAGCCCATAGACCTTGATCGCGACCCGGGTCTTCTTACGACCGAACCCGGCCATCTCGCAGGCGGCGTTGAAATCCACCATGGGGCGCGCCCACCCTGCCGTGGACAGGGCCCAGACCCGGTATGCCTGGTAGAGCTCACCGGCCTTGGCCACGGCCCCGTCTTCGACAACACACTGGTCTGCCAGGAAGTGAGAGAACCAGTCGTTGTCTTCCCGGTAGGCCTCGGAGGCTTCCACCACCCGCGCGGGCGCACTGAGGTGGTAGTTCTCGGCGTGGATGAGGCGCGCTCCTTCCATCACCCAACTCAGAATCGCGCCGCCAGCATGCTCGAAGAGATAGTCGGCGTAGTTCTTCACATCCGCATCCCCAGTGATGGTGGCAGTAAACGGGATGACGATGAGCCGCCTCCAGATGCCCGCATCCATTGCTCCCACCCTGGGCAGGTGATTCGTGTACAAGACGAGTGAATGGGAAGGGGTGAAGGAGAAGGGGTCTTTGAACTTCTTCTCTGCGGCGATTTTGTCGGTGGAGGCCAGCTGTTTGACGTTCGAGGTCGACAGGCGCACGCCTTCCTCGGTCTCTGCTGCGATGAGGAGGCGCTTGCCGCGGGCCTCAGCCAGTTCGGGTTTTACGTTGCGCCGCACCCCAACAGTGAGCGTGTCGGCACTGATCGACCCTGAATAGGTGCCAAGCACCCGGGCTATCGTGTTCCAGAACGTGGATTTGCCGTTTCTTCCGTCCCCGTAGGCGATGATGAGGGCCTCCAACATGACTTTGCCGATCGCTGCCAGACCACACACCCGCTGCACGTAGGCGATCAGGTCTGTGTCACCTTGGAAGGTGACCTCGAGGGCTTGCTGCCACACGTCCCTACCTTCGTTGTTTGGGCTGGTGGCGGTCTGCAGCGTGATGAGGTCTGCCGGGCGGTTATCTCGCTTCGAGGTCAGGCCCTCGGTGAGCTGGTAAGTGCCCGAAGGCGTGCACAGCAAGTACGGGTCAGCATCCAAGTCGGAGGCGCGAACTTCGAGAAGGGGTTGGGCTTCTTTGAGGGTGGCTGCGATATTGCGTGACTGTCGCCGCCCGAGCACAAACTTGTAGTACTCGCTAGCATCGGCGAGCTGCTGGTACGCGACCTTCTGGGCAGCCGACAACGCAGCAACGCCTTTTGCTTTCGAAGGTGCGGCAGCGATAACGTCTGCCGCTCCGGTGTCAGCCATCAGGGTCTGAGCCTGGTCGAGCATGTTTTGTGCTTCGTCGAGCTGGCGGGCGGTGAGCTCTTGAGCGACAGCCTGGGCGAGCAGGTCGTTTTCCACCCAGACCCCACCCTCATAGACCAGCCAGTGCGTGGAAAGCGAGTAACGGATCCTGTCGGCGTACTCGGTTGCTAACGCTTCGGCTTGCCCCACATCGGTGTAGTCATCGGGCTTAAGCGAGGTCAACGCCTGGTAGACGGCGGGCTTGACGTACGAGGGGTCTTTCGCAATCCGGGCAGCGAAACGCAAAGCCGACCTCCAGATTGCCTCCAACTCTGCCCCGGGCAGGGGCGGATCACATAAGGCTGTTTTGCAATCAAACAAGACGCGGGCCTGTTCGGTATCCCCGTAACGGATGAGCACCCTTCCGGCGAAGCGTGACAGGGTGGCGTTGCGGCTACCTTCCCCAATGGCCAAGGTGGAAGCGTCGAACGCAGCGAACGCATCCTGCTCGGCTTGGCGGGTCATCCATTCATCGACCAGCATGGAACCGGTGAAGACTTCCACCTGCGGGGCGGGGCGCCCGTAGAGGAAGCGGGCCGCATCCAAGGCCCCGGCGTCGAAGAAGTTGAACCTGTCGGCCAGGGACTTCTTCAACCCTGCATAAGTACCAGGATCGGTCAGCGGTGTGATCGGAAAGTAGACGTGGAAGCGGGGCCTGGGAGGAGTCCCATGCTTGGAGGTGTTGTGGTTGCGGGACGTGGCGGTCATGAGCTCCACGCCTGTGAGCATGTCTGCCAGGTGCTGTGGGGTGACCCAATCTTCGGGGTTCTCGGTGTGGTCGTTATCGATGTCCATCACCAGACAGTCCGAGGAGATGAACCCGTGGGTGGAGCGCTGATTGCCCTGGTATTCGGCAGCAACATGGTCGAGCCGGGCTGCCGACTCCAGGCCGGTCGCGTCGGTGATGGTGGCCTTGTTCGGGTAGTGGGTATTCGAGGCGAGCCCGCTGGTGGTGGCGGTAAACAGGGTGAAGGTGGTCATGGCTGGATCTCCCGGAAGTCAGAATCAAGGAACCGGATAGGGATGTCGAGGTGGCGGGCCCAGCAGACCTCGGTGCGCATGCCAGGGCTGATGCGCGGGGCGTACACCCACACCTCCTCGCACTTGGACAGCACGATGCGGTTCATGAACATGGCGAGTTCCCGCTCGGCGGGCTTGGTGTCATCCATGAACTGTGGGAAGAGCAGGTGTGGCGCGATGGGGATGCGACGGCGGGCCACTGCGGCTGCGCACATGCGTCGGGCCAAGCGAATATTCGCCTCGGTGTCACCGGAAAACGGTGAGCAAATGTAGGCCAAGGGCCGGTATCCGAACTGGGCGCGCTGCTCCCGTTTAAGGACCTCATAGACGGTCGGGTCCGCACACCCCGAAGCGTTTAGGCGCGGGATGGTCGAGTCGGTGGGGTTCACTCGGCCACCCCGCGCTCAATCAGGGGCAGCAGACCCCGCTCATGTTTGAGGGTCTCGTAGATGAACAAGCGGCCCTTCTGGGTCCAGTACAGGTGGGTGCTGGTCTTGCCAGTCTCCTCGTCGTAGACGAAGGTCTTGGACTGGGCATAGCCCGCCTCGGCGTGGGCGGCGTAGAGGAACCAGCGGCCAGACTGCTTGAACTGCACATGCAATTCGGCCAGCAGCTTGTTGAGTTTGCGGGCGGAAAGCCCATAGTCCTTAGCGATCTCGGTGGTTGTCAGCAGCGAATCCGACTGCAGCACCATGTCGTAATAGGACACCTTCGGGCGAGTTTCCAGAAGCAGTTGGGCCTGTTGGTAGTTTTCGGCAGCGAGCTTCTCGTTGCGCTCCTGCTCGGCGATGAGTGCTTCAAGCGCCGAGAGGAGCGCGCGGGGGTTGGTGCGGATGTCGTCGATGGCGTACAGGCCGTGCTTACGGATCGAAGGCAAGACTTCGTCCATGACCCAGGACTCATACCCTTGGGCAGCTGGCAGGTGCGAGGAGAAGATCAAACGGTAGAGGTCACCCTCGCTGATGAAGCGGACATCTTGCAGGCCACCTGGTGTTTCAAGGGGGTGGTGAATCGCCACCCCCTTGCAGTGCTGCTTGATGGCGTTGACTGGATCCTTGTATCCGAGTGCGATTGCCGCGTCTTTAGCGCAGAACAAGATGCGTTCGCCAAGGGTGATGGTTCGCAGGTTGCCGAAGTCCGGGTGGGTGTACAGGGTCAGATTGGTGCTCATGGCGTATGTGCCTTTCTGAGCGGCCTGGGGTGGCAGCCTGTTGCTGCCCGATGCTGGACCCCGGAGAGCCCCGGTCCCGCTGCTTGCAACAGAAGTGGGAGTCTCTGTTCCGCTCGCCCATACGTCCTTGGGACAGGGCGAAACCGGACAGGGGTGGCGGAGAAGATTCAGTCCTTCATGTAGAAGCCGCACTCGTAGCCGTCAGCATCGAGTGGTAGACCGTCTGCCCAGGTGGGTGACTGGGTCATGAGAGCCACGACCTCCTCCACAGAGGATCCGCCTGCGGATTCGTCGACGACTATCTCGTCGTGAATATGCATGACGATCTGGTGGCCGGCCGCATCGACTTGGTGCATAGCGTGAGTGAGGAGATCACGGGCTGTGGCTTGGACGAGGTTCTCAGTGAGCTTGCCGCCGTAGGTTTCGATCGGGCCCCACTTGCGGGTGGTGCCATCGACTCCGTCAAAGAGGATGCTGGTCATGCCGAAGCGGTTCTCACCAAGCCTCGGCCGCGGGTAGCACAGCTCCCGGCCTGACGGCAGAGTGATGAACAGGCATCCAGAGTGGTAGGACAGTCGTATGCGCCCGACTTGGGTGGGTGTTCGAGTTTCGGTGGTGGTGATGGCAGCGGTTTCGATGTCTCGCCAGAACTGCACGACCATCGGATTGGCATCCCGCCACGCATCCACCAGCGGCTTCAACTCTGCCTCATCGAGGCCCATGCCCAGTGCCCCCATGGCTTTGAGGGCTCCGACTGAGCCACCGTAGCCGCAGGCGAGGACCGCGATCTTCCCTTTCTGGCGCAGCTCGCTGTTGGCTCCGTGTTTTTCAACCGGGACCCCGAACATGCGGGACGCTGTTTGGCAGTACAGGTCTTTGCCGTCTCGGAAGGCTTGCAGGGTGCCGGTCTCGCCGACAAGCCACGCCAGCACGCGGGCTTCTATCGCGGAGAAGTCGGCGACGATGAACCGGTGGCCGTTACTGGGGAGGAAGGCGGTGCGGATCATCTGGCTAAGGGCGTCTGGTAGCGGGTCGTAGAGAAGACCCAAAGCCTCGCTATTGCCGTCCTTGAGCAAACTCCGGGCGGCGGCGAGGTCGGGCATGTGGTTGCGCGGCAGGTTCTGTACTTGGATGAGGCGTCCTGCGAAGCGGCCGGTGCGGCCAGCCCCCATATATTGGATCAGGCCGCGTGCCCGCCCATCCTGACCTGCAACCTGGAGCATGGCTTGATACTTTTTCACTGAGGACTTGGACAGGTCCTGGCGTAATCGCAGCACCTCAGCGACATCACCGTTCGCAGTCTCAAGCGCAGTCTCCACCTCGGCTTTCGTCAGTGACTCCAGTTCACAGCCGTGAGCTGTGAGCCAGTCTTTGAGCTGGATCGGGCTGTTGGGGTTCTCCAAGCCGGTCAGCTCCCGGGCACGCGCTAGGCAGGTGTCACGGTGGCGGGTGTCCACCTCGACAGTGTTAGCAGCCAGAGTCGTGTCGATGCGGACCCCGGCATCGTTAATGCGCTGGTCCAACCAGTACGTCTCCCACTCCCAATCCGGCATCGGGTTGCGGGCAAGCCGGCTGGCGAGCTGGACCTCAACGTCCACATCGCGGCGGTTGTAGGAGATGTACTGCTCCCAGCCGATCGGATCATCCTCAGGCAGGACACGGGTGCCGTTCTTGCTGGGGATTGAGAAACAACGGATAAGCCTTTGCCCGGCGGGATCCTTCTCCAGTGGGAGACGCAGGGCTTTGGCGGCACCGTCCAAGCTCATGGGCAGGCCCAGGGACGCTGCCCACACCATAGTGCAGCGCCACCCGAGCGAATCCAAGAACCCCTCAGTGAGCAGGTCTGGGTGGTGGCGGCATAGATAGGCCGACAGGCAGATGCGCTCGAAGGCCGCGTTGAACGCCGACTTGATGATGGCCGGGTCGGTGAGTGCCTGGAGGATGTCGGATGGGATGGGCTCACCGCGTGTTAGGTCGATGACTTCGGCGGGGGCGCCGTCGATGCTGTAGCCGAACAGGAGGATGCGGAAGTCTGGGTCTTCGGCATACCGGTATACGCCCGAGTTGGCGAGGTTGGTGGGGCTGTAGGTTTCCAGGTCAATAGCGAGACGTTCCATGCCCTTCTCCTTTCACCCTCGGGGTGGGGCAGGCCAGCACCTGCCTCTGGCGCGCCCCACCCTGAGGGATTGTGCTTGGCTACTTGCCTGATTTGAGGGCTTCGAGACGCCTCATTGCTTCGCGTTCGGCTTGCAGGAGTTCGTCGAGGCGTTTGCGCGTCGCCTTGGTCGAGAAGGCGGTGCGGATGAGCTCTGAGGCCAGTTCCGACACGGTCAAGGCGACGGAGAACATGACGATCGCTAGACCGGAGCCAAAGAGAAACGGGAGGAGATAGTTCCACATGGTGGTGTTGTCCTTTCTGTGAATGGTTAGTTCAGGAAGTCGTCCCCAGCACTAAATGCGGCGAAGTCGTCTGCGGCACTGGTGCGGCCGCCACCGAGTGGTTCGCCGTCGCGGAGCTTTTGCACGTTGCCCAGCCCGCAGGCGATCCCGCGGTTGCCGTTGGTGTTGAACGCGTAGAAGCTCAGGGAGACTCGTGCGTAGCAGCCGGAATACACCTCCGCCGGGGACAGAACAGGGTTGAGGTCCTGGTCGACGACCTCGGGTGGCAGGGTGGAGTTGGCGTTGACGAAGAAGCAGCCCTTGTAGGCCTCGTCGTCACGCTCGGTGTCCCCGTCACGCAGAGGCAACTTCAAGGCGGCCTTGCCCGGTCGCTTGCCACCGAACTTGGCGGTTCCTGCTTCGATGGCGGCGTCGATGGCCCGCTCGATCTTGGTGATCGTTTCCCGATCACTCTTGGGAATGATGAGCGAAACGCTGTACTTGGGTTTTGACCCTTGGATCGACTGCGGCTCGAAAAGATGGGCGTAGGACAGGCGCACCTCATTGGTGACAACGCGGGTCGGATTGGTGTTCATGATGGTTGACCTCCTTGGTCAGTCGTTGTGTTGGTGTTGGAGAAATCTGTGGCAGCATTCGTTCGAGCAAGTGCTGGCCTCTTGTCGGATTCGGGCGCGAGCGTGGGTTTGCCCTCGGGTTTGACCACCAGGTCTGCGAGGACCTCGGTGAAGGTCTTCTTTCCCATAAGGCGCTCCATGGCAGTAATCCCGATCAGGCGCTTGTCCCAGATATCGCTGTAGCCCGCAGCCTTGGCAGCCTCGGCAACCGCGGCTTCGTCGGTGTATTTGCGGATGGAGCGGCCGGCGACCACCTTGAACCCAGGGATCTCAGTGCCGGCTTGGGCCCTGGCCAGCGCCCATGCTTCAACGTCCGATGCCCAGGCTTTGAGCTCAGGAATCTTCGCGAGCACCTCCGCAACCTCAGGCACCGTGAGTTCGGCTGGTGGGGTGAACTCGTGCTTTGCCAGCGCGAGATTCGACTCGGCTCTGGCCCTGCAGGTGGGTGCAATGCGGCAGAACTGACACCACGAACCAGCGGCGTACTCGCCCTCGCCTCGGGCAGCTAGCTCGGCGATGGGCTTGACCGTGTTCTCGCCCCACGCGATCAGGTCCTGGGTGCTGATCGTCCAGGTCTCGACGTTGGCCCGGCGCGGCTGGAAGATGCTCAGCGCAACTTCCTCGATGTCGTAGAGGGCGTCGAAGGCAGCCAAAGCTCCGAGCCCGTAGAGCATGAGCTGGGGGTTCTCCACCGGGGAAACCTCGACACCCATCCCGTACTTGAGGTCGATGACCTGGAGGGTGGGCTCGGCGACGATGACACAGTCCCCGGTGCCAAACCCGTCCGGTGCTAGGTGGGAGTAGTCCAGGCGTTGCTCCACGTACGCCTGTGGGTCAGGGCAATGCTCACGGGCGGCAGCAAGATGCTCGGCCACAAACCGCACGTAATCGTCGGTGTGCGCTTCCATCTCTTCATCGATCCACTCCGAGGCAGACCGCTTGGCTCGCCGCTTGAGGAACCGCAGCAGCTTGTACTCGGCCAAAGCATGCGCAGCCGTACCCTGCAACGCGGCATCCGATGGACTATCTGCCACACCGTCCACCGCTAGCGCGGAGGGTGGACAGTTCAGCCAGCGGTGCGCACTTGAGGCGGATAGGAGTGCGTGTTGGTCAGGCATGAGCAATCTCCTCAGCCTCAGCCATGATCTGGCCGTACTTGGCCGGGTCGACCTCAGACAGTGCGTTTGCACCCGCGTCCAAGATCAATTGACGTACCTTGGCCGTGAACCCCTGCTGGGAGAGCTCCGCCAAGAAGCCGCGTACATCTTCCAGCGTGTACTCACGCACCGGAACAGCAGTCTGGGCTGTCTCTTCGATTGCACTTTGTGCTTCGAGTTCAGCTTGAAATGCGGGTTCTTCGAGGCGGGCTGCAGCCACGGGTCGGACACCTGCCAACGCGTAGTCATCCTCAATGCCATCCCAGCCGTCGGCTTCTAGCGCCTGAACGATCTGTGACAGTGCTTCCATGACACGGTTGATGCCCATGATCAGTGCGTTACGATGCTGCGGGTTCATGCCGCATCACCACCGTTGTCGTGGGTGAGCTTGCTGCCCGCCGGGTGACGCTCGATGGACGCGTTGAGAGCTGCCTCGTCAACCGCAGGCTTTGCTGAACGTCGGCTCAATGTGACGTCATGAACCCGCCGCCCAGGCACAATCACGGTCAGCTCATTCATCGGCCCGAACAACCAGCGCATGATGCGCTCCCTGATGTTCACTCGTGCGAGGTTGACGTCGGCTGCCGGGTTCGGCGCCTCGGCGATACCAACTCGAACATGACGACCAGTCATTGTGGATGTCCTTTCCGTTGAAGTTGTTGGTCGCCTATACGTCTTCCTCGAGCTCCTGAACCGGACAGCCGCCTGGAAATCGGTCCCGGATCTTCTTGATGGCGCGATTGATCGCGGTGCCGATAGTGTTGGAATACCGGTCAATCTCCGCCTTACTCGCATCGGGATGCTCCGCCCTAGCAATGTCGACGTAGCTCAGCTGCTCACCCAAGCTCAACCACACCCACTCCCGATGCCGGGGCGAGACCACGGAGAGCACGACCTCAACCTGCTCGCGTGCCTGGTCGATCTGCTCGCCCCTCATCAGGAGGGTCTCGGGTGATGCGTTATCGGCCGGGTCGAGCTGCTGGGCAAGCCTGCGCCGCGCACTTGGCCTGAATGTTGACGGGTCATCCAAGTCGTGTTCGCGGCCACCATCCTTAGTGGCGTGCTTGCGTGCGTTCTCCCGCTCCCTAAACATCGCATACTGCTCGGCTAGGTAGGCGAGCTTCCACTCAGGCAGATACTCCTCGTCGAAGATCATCCGACGAAACTGCGCATCAGTTGGCAGATCGTAGAGCTGAACCCATGCATGGCCGCGTTTTGATGGCAGGTAGATCTGCCAATGTTTGTGCCCTAGTGAGTCGGTCTTGCAACGGCTGGTATACGAGCGGTTTTTTGGTTGAGATTTAGGGGTTCCCACGGTGAGTGCCTTCCGCTAGGTGCGGAGGACCCACAGGAGGCGCTGCTACTCGTCTGTTGTCGGTGAACTGGTCTGCTTGGGCATGGCTGTGGGCGGACACCCGTGGTGGGTGCCCGCCCCAGCGGCTCCTGCAGATCGTTCCGACTTGGGACGAATAGAAACCTGAGCTCAGTTATTGGCTACGGATCGGCACGATCACGGTCGATCCGGCGGATGCGCCTCACGTTTGGCGAGGTGTATCCGCTGAACGCGGCCAGTTCGTGCACATCCTGGTCGAGTCCTGAGCGAGGCCACGCCACCTGCCCCGCACGACACACGCGAGATACGCAATCGCCAACTTCCCGTTGAAAATGCACAGCGGTGATAGACTTTTATCCATCTCTCGTGAGCTATTGCCCACAGTAGAAAATGGCACCTCGGCCAATTGGATGCTTTGGGACAGCCTGGGACAGATGGGACAAAACCTGGCGGAGGTGATGGCGAAGTTGCTCTTCAACGATGTGATGAAGGCCGTCTACCCACACCTGCGCGGCACCCGGAACACCGCAGACTTCATGCGCGACATGATCGAGCGCCTCTGCGCCGTCCCAGAGGAACACTGGTTCACGCCCCGAGGTAGGACACCGGATCAGGATTACAAAGATGAATCCCTACGGAAGTTCTACAACCGTGGGATTACGAAAAAGCTCGCGCGAGCAATGCTCGCCAATCCAACCCGTGACAACTTTGTTGACTCGCTCAACTACGTCAATGACATCGAGACTCAGTCAGCCGAGGAGATCAAGGCGGCACTGGCTCGCAGCATCCAGCCGTTCACTGACGAAGATGTTGATGACAGCAACGTCGGCGACGTGTTGTTCGACTTGATCCAGCAGGCTTTGGATTTCGTTGTCAATCCGGAATTGGAGAATGACCGCAAGCTTCAGCGAGCGACCACGGTGTCGGATGCCATCAAAGGTAGGCTGGGCTCTCGCTTGTTGGAGGAGTGCAAGTACACGTGTTCGCGCACCGGCTGCGGCAAGCACCTCCAACCCGTCACTGATGACGGCGCGACTGCTCCGCTCTATGCGATTGGCCGGATTGAAGGCGAAGCACGCACATACGACAACCTCGTCGCGCTGTGCCCTGACTGCTTCCACGCCTACACGCTCAACCACAAGAAAGCCGACGCAACAGACCTGCTACGAAACAAGAAGGCACAGGTCGATGCAGCCCAGGCGCGCAAAACGCTGACCACGGTCGATATTGAACGCGGCATCAGCAAGGTCATCGAAAAGCTCGGCAACGCCAACCCCAAAGATTTCGAACCACTGAATTTCGATCCAGTCGCTGTCAAGGACAAGATCGACCAGTCAGTCGACGTGTTCGTATTTGACGAAGTATTCATGCACGTCACGCGATACTTCAGGTTCATCGAGAAAGCGCTGCAGGAGCAGGCTCGGCTTAAGACATTCGATGATGGGCTGCTAAGAGCCGAGATCAGAGCCTCATACATGAAACTCGCTGCCAAGGATTTCCCCAAACAGCGGATCCATGAAGCCCTGACCAGCCGGCTCAGTCAAATCACAAAGCAGGATGCCCGCTACTGCGCCTACGTCACCTCCTACTTCGTCCAGTCCTGCGAGGTGTTCGATGTTGCTTCCTAACAAGTTGTTCGCGTATCAGGACACGGTGCTACCGCTGCTCCCAATGATCCTCAGACTCCTGGACGCCCCGAAGACCCCGAACGAACTCGCCGTCGACCTTGCCCCAGTCACGACGGATCCGACCCGGCTAATTGATGCGCTTGACTGCCTCTACGCCCTCGGCAAGGTCACGCTCAGTGAGGAAGGAGCACTGGAGCGATGCTGAAGCAGATCAGTTGTGCCCTGTTTAAAGAAGGTGACACACCACGCCCGCCCATCCAGTTCCATCAGGGACTCAACACGATCCTCGGCGCTGTCCGAGGCGAGGCCGGGTCAATTGGCAAGTCCACGATGATGCTCATCATCGACTTTGTATTTGGTGGCAACGCCTACGTCGACAGTGATGCCGTCCGAGAGCTGCCTGAGCACGCCATTAACTTCACCTTCGAATTCGATGGCGCCTCTTACCACTTCGAGCGACGGCCCCATAAACCCAAAACCGTAGTCAACATCGATTCCGATGGAAACGTGCTGAAAACACTTGAGCTCAAAGAGTTCACACACTGGCTGGCCGGCCAGTACGGCATGCAGCTACCGGGTGCATCGTTCCGGCAAGTGCTTAGCAGATTCTTCCGGATTTACGGCAAGAACAACCACAACGAACTCAAGCCACTCCAGACCCGTGGCGGTGAGGAATCCCAGAAGGATGCCATCACGATCCTGATGGCCTTGTTTCAGTACTACAGCTCTATCGAGGACTTCAAGCACCAGCTCCAGAGCACTGAGGACATGATTGCAGCTTTCAAAGCTGCCAGGCGCTACGAGTTCATCCCCTCGGCAGTAGATGGGTTGACCAAGTACAAGCAGAACGTTGTTGAGATTGCCTCTCTGGAGCAGGAACGTGCCCAACTGGCTGAATCTGATGAAGCGACAGTCGACCCGAGCGAGGTCGAACACGCCAACGCCCGCAACGAACTCAGCAGACAACTCGCTGATGCTCGGCGCCTCATCAAGGACAAGCGCGACGAGCTACACCTGCTCGACTTGAACCTTCGCCACGGCGCATACCCCACCGAGGCCGACCTCAAGAGTCTGCAAGAGTTCTTCCCCGAATCGAACCTAGCCAAGCTTGTCGAGGTCGAGAAGTTCCACACCAAGATCCAGACAATCCTCGCAGAAGAACTCACTCAAGCCCGGGAGCGTGTTCAAAGCGAGGTGGCCGAGCTTCAAGACACTCACGACAGCATCCTCTCCCAGATGGATGCGATCCCCACATCCAAGGCATTTACGCCAGAGTTCCTCGACGCATACACCGCTCTGGATCGGTGAATCACCAAGCTCAAGGAGCAGAACGAAGCGTTCGACGAAAACCACAAGCTCCAGACGGCCAAGAAGGAAGCCAACACCCGTTACCGAAACCAACTCGAAAACGTGCTGACACAAATCGAGATCGCCATCAACATGCAGATGGACGCCATTAACGACGAGGTCACCGGCGGGGAGTACATCGCGCCGAGGCTGACGATCAACGCCTTCAACTCATACATCTTTGAAACCCCGAAGGACAAAGGCACAGGCACAAACCATCGCAGCATGATCATCTACGACCTCGCCGTCCTACAAAACACCTGCCTCCCTGCGCTGGCACACGACTCGATCATGTTCGACTCCATGCCTCGACCTGATCTGAGCAACCTCATCCGTGTCTACCACAATCAAGTTGAGAAGCAGATCTTCATCGCCGTCGACAAGACCAGCGAATGCACCCAAGAAGCACAGCAGATTCTCCAGCAAACGACCGTGCTCAAGCTCGATAACAACGAACAAGCGCTCTTCGGTGAAAAGTGGAGCCGGAAGGACCGCCCATGAAGATCCAATACAACAAACTCTGGAAGATCCTCATAGACAAGAACATGAACAAAGTTCAACTCCGAGAAGCGGCAGGCATCAGCAGCAACTCCCTAGCCAAACTCGGCAAGAACGAACCCGTACACATGGACGTACTCATGAAGATCGCGTCTGTACTCGGTTGTAGAGTGGAGGACCTTTTCGAAACGGCGAAAGATTAAACGCCGACCTGAATGAATCCTCAGATAACCGTATTCTAGTTAAGGAGATTTCGGATGTATTCCCCGCAACTACTGCATAAACATACTATGTACCAGGCAGCCCGCAACGAGTTGATCTTGAATCCAGAGTATCTGCTCAATCTAGAGAAGTATATCGCTGGTCTGACATTGAACCTAGTTACGCAGCACTACTTAGAGATAAAAGGAGACTACGATGAAGCATCCCTACTAGAACCATTCTGGCGGAACTACCCACCAGACCATCGGGGGAGGGGCTTTATCGGTGACCAAATCCCGTGGATCGAGGTGGGAGAACATGCCATCGGGCATCGGTTGAATCGTCTGTTTGGATCATTACAGGACGTGACTGAAATCCGCGAAGTTGGCCTTCCCACAGGTGCAGACAACCGATTTCTAATTCGGGCTAACGAAATTAGCACACTTACAAATGGTCTGACTGATGCTGCGTTTGTCTTTCTAGATATCAAGTCAGTAGGCCCTAGAGATGAAGCAGAGCATGCTGTCTTATCGCCTTTCCAGGTTTCAGGTGATGGCGTGTGGGATTCTATCGACGCTGGTTTGGAAAATACGCCAGTGATGGCAACCGGCAAACGGTCAAGCCACCCCTTCCATCCAGCAGCTTCTCCGATTTACATTCTATCTGACGGAACAGTAGCTCCGACCATACACATCTTCGTCAAACCCAAGTATGGAATGAACTCATTACAAGGGATTCCTGCCTTCGGTCAAGAGCTAGAGTACATCCGCATAATTACGGTTCCTAATGGCCTTCTCCTCTGCGAGAATCCCAACTTACTGAGACGTTACCCGACTCTATTGTTTCCAGGAAAAGACGATAAGACGAAGCCAGCCCTGAAGGTTCGCTGTCGTGTCGACTTCTCGATCCTGAGCAAAATTGACTCTTGGAGAGTTCAGAAGATCAGTATCTGATGTTTAGCTGCGGAGGCACGTTCAGTAACCTTTCCTGCGACAATTTAACATATTTCGGATCTTTTTCGATACCAATAAAATTGCGATTGAGGGTTGTGGCAGCGATGGCTGTTGAGCCGCTTCCCATGAAACAATCTAAAACTACATCCCCTTCATCAGTCAGCATCTTTATAAGTCTGGCGGGCAGTTCTACGGGGAACATTGCTTCATGCACGTCATTTCGCCTAACTGAAGGAAATGACCAGATACCACGCGACCCCCACTCGGTCCATTCTTCTGGAGTCATGCGCTTCCGATCGACCGTTGTAATTCCGGGCTTCCAGAAAACGTAAATATATTCGAACTCATCCACCGAACGATACGAATTTGTAGTCCAGTGCGAGTTCGCCCATGCAGCATCTTTAACCCAGATACGACGGTCGTAAGTGTAAAGTCCCGCATCAAGAGCGAACTGCTCGATAAGACCTCCAACGATCTTCACACGCGTCTGCGTAGCGTATTTGCCACCACGTATGTTGTTACCTTCTAACCTCCTCTGAACTGTCTGTTCCGAACAACCAAGAATCTTTGCCAACTGACGCCGGTTATACTCAGGGTGAAGCTCCATAGCTGCAAGCACCTGTTCCCGCGTAACAGAACTTCTACGCATCGTGAGGTTCTCTGCTTGGAATCGTGGCATAGTTTCATCCCGGAACACCAAGATGTCGCCGATGTTCACCGCAAGAAAAGACCCAGGTTTCAGAATATCGAAGTGAGCTTCAATTACTGTCCTAAGCATCTCCTGCCATGCTTCAAATGTCTGACCGTCCTCATATTGTTTTCCAACATGATAGGGGGGCGACCAAACGCTAAGCGCAACGGAATTAGGCTCAATATCCCTTATCAATTCTTCTGCGAGCCCCTGATGAAATTTATTGGCTTCCAGGTAGTTCAAAGAGTCTCCTCAACATACTTGATAACCGACTCCACCGGGACGCCCAGTGTGCGACAGATCCTGTCGATAACTTCGAGAGAAACGTATTCGTCACGGCCCATTTTGCTGAGTGTGGACTTGGAAATACCGCACTGTTCCGCGAAGCCAGTCTTCGACATCTCCAGGTCGATCAGTACTTTCCAAAGAGGCTTGAACGTGAACATGGACTTCCTACGCAGTTCCCAATAGAAGTGTATTGTGAAAGCATACCTTTGGTTTGCTATCTCAATCTCTCAACATAGGTTCCCATAGTGCCGCCGCAACATCAAGTCGGCGTTTTTCTGGTTATAGACACTTGATCTAGCGGACAGGTTGGCCCATGGGAGGGTAGTGCCTGTTGAGGTAGGCAAGGATAGTCAGTCCCAAGCATCTTCGTGGTGTCGCAGGTCATTTGATCGATACTGGGTCCACGATCGTGTCGGTGCGGATTGTGGGCTGGGGTTTGGTGCGCAACTGGTGGACCGGTGGACCAAACTGGAGCGCCAGCGGCGTGAAGCTGAAGCCAATGATGGGCCTACACCGGTGAAGTTGGCTTTGGAGAACGAGTTCTTGAGAACAGCCAGCGCCTTCTTTGCTTCCCAAGGATCAACTTTCGAGTGGCTCGAATCGACGTGGGGCGAGAAGGTAAGGTACCCGGTGGATCTAATGGCCAGGACCCTTCAGGTGACGTGGGCTGGTTTCTGCACCTTGAGGATGCGCAAGCATGCCAGCTGTCTCAGTGAATCTCGTAATACAGCCGCACTATTACCTCAATCGTCTGCGAGCGAGCGGCCGTTACCAGTCGGTTGAAAGCCTTCGTACGGAGGGCCACGCACGAAGCACCCCATCCAGAAGTAAGGGAGCTTGAGACTATTTGCATCAACCCTGTGGTTTCCCAACGCCTAACCGTTGAACAGGTAGTACGTAATCGACTAACACCCTCTAACGGTTGCGTCACATGAATTGTGCTCACACGACGTCTGTCTTGGGCTCTCGCAGGTGGCGGTGCTTCGCAGCCTCTTGGCTTACGCGGCGGACTCACCTGGATTCCCACTTTCCCCAGTACCACCATGGAATCTGGTCGTTAGTGATGAGGAGAGGCTGTATCCAAATCGGAGCGGTCACAGATCCCACGGTTGGCATCGGTGGCATGCTCGCGAATCTTTGAGAAGCCCTTCATCCTTTCCGAACGAATGCCCGGCATCAATCCGCAAGCCCAACTGTGCTTGTACGGGCAAGAGTGCAACGACGAGTCCTGCACCGTCTGCAAATCCAACTTACTCATGAGGGCAGGACCCTTTGAATATTTCACTTGGCGAAACCCTTAATGATGCCCAGTTCGTTTACCAAATCTTTCGACTGCTTCCATTCCGTCTTGCCTTATAGAGACGACCGGAAGAAGTTCCAGGCGGCTGTGATGGTTCGGCGGTGTATTCCATTTCGACGCAAGCGACCCAAGGTTGACGAAGAAAATACCTTTCATCGGTGAGTCGCCGAAGAGATCGACAACGTCGTCAGGCAGGTACGCTTCGCCGGTTGGCAGTCTACGAGCGAGGGGGACCGAGAGGTTCGCCGTCAACTGCGACTGATACTGGTCGTCAAGTTCAAGATCAAGTCCACTGACGTTTTCGACAAGGCTCACGAATACATCCGTGAGTACTACTAATCAACGAAGGTGAACCTTTTGACGCTCGCTCGATACTTTTTGACGCAAGCCCCATACCTTTTGACGCGGGGCTGAACCTTTTGACCCTTCCGGCTTCAACTGGCCGAACCGCCCACTGAGAGGAGACTCCGAAGGCCTGATCAGTCACCGCCAGAGGTACCTCCACATCTGCGCGCACCCGGCCTCAACACCGCAAAAACCACCCCAAAACAACAAAAACGCCACCCCAGACACTTCCCGGCGTGGCCGGAAATCCTTGTATCCAAAGTGACGTTCTAGTGGAGCGGATGACGGGAATCGAACCCGCACCATCTGCTTGGAAGGCAGAGGCTCTACCATTGAGCTACATCCGCAGCATCAGCCGTAACTGACGAAAAATAATGATAGCGTGCCAGCACTCTAAAAGCGAATTTATGTCCAGAACCGGTGTGTCGAACCTTCTTTTTTGATTATTCATATGCTGTTCTTTGTGATTTGTAAGGTGAAATAGCCTTTATGCTGCGTGTCATATCCGTAAACTGAAGTACTCCTTGCAGTGCGGTCATATCCGTAAGCTATTCCTGTGTGGTGTTCTGGCTTATTTGTTGCCCGCCTTGCGCATCGTGCTCAGGGTCAGGCAAAGGCGAGTGTGCGTATGTGTTGTCACCTGGCTCCTTGTGCATTATGTCAGGGGTGTGTTGAAGTAGATACTGACTGCTTGCTTTAAAGGGTTATGGCTCATGTAGAGCTATTTATTTGCTTGGTGAAAATACTTCCCTTGTGTTGGAGGTGGCGAGGGATAAGTTTCCCCACAGGTGACCGCCTGTGTGCCTGGGCGTTGCGGCGTGCGTCAGATTAGCGAAGTCACGGGGCCGGGTGACCACCCGTGTGCGGGAGTCTCTGGTTTCCCCGCGAAAACCCTGTCGTGCCAAGACGACCGCCTGTGTGCGGGAGTCTCTGTCTGAGCTGGTGGGGGATGAGTGTGCAAGCATTGTTGGGAGGGCTAACGCTGTATGTCAGGTTCGTGGTGGTGTGGCTTAAATGCGGTTTAAGTGTGGTTTAGGTGCAGTCATTATTGGGGAAGGAGTAAAGAGGTGAAAAATCTGGTACTTGTATGTGGAATAAGAATCAATGTGGATGTTTGTGTGTAGGTGAAAATGGGTGTGGGTGCTGCTTGACGTATAGCAAATGAACAGATTATTCTAAATGAGAATCATTATTATTTTCTTCTAGAAAGACAGCCATGACCACCACGATTCTGTCGCGCACCAAGCGAAATCTCTTGCGTTCGCTCACGAGCATATGCGCACTGTCTGCTGTTATCATCGCCTCGCAACCATTTATGGCCTTTGCTGATACTCCCGAAGAAAAGGAAATTATTTCCTCAGGAAAAGTGAGTATCTTTGATGTGGCAAGCGGGGTAGAAGACGAATCAACCCCATACTTCACTGTGGGAATCAAAGCTAACGAAAAAACATACGAGCCGGAAAAAGTTGCTCTGAAACTTCCACAAAGCACCTTCAGTACCGCACACAATAATGCCCCACAGGGAGTACCTGCAGGGTATGCCACCGCCTCACAAAATACGAATGAAAGCCCCGCTTTTTACTGGGATACAACTCGTAGTACCTACTACACTGCAGCCTCTGTGAAGGTTGGTTTCACAGGGCCAGCAGGTGGCCGTATTTTCGCCTACGGATACAACGAAAACTCTGAACCCGTATCACTCGCTGAAGATTCAGATGAAGGATACGAAATTGACCACACCGGGACCTGGCTGGAACAAACAAGCCAGCAAAACCGTCACACCACATGGGTTTTCACGAAGCCAGGCACCTATACGCTGAATGTGCGAGCACTCGGTAAAAAAAATAATGGAGGAAGCTTCTCACGCAAAGCCGAACACACCTACACGGTGATCGTCGGTGAAACCTCCTCGGCCGCGGCATCTGAAGATCCTTCCTCATCCCCAACAGGCGTAGAAAACACGTCAAATCCCGAAGCCGCAGAGCAGCCCCCATCGCACTCTGCAGAGGACGCCACACCCACACCTACGCAACCGACAAATGAGTCATCTGACGCAACATCCTCGCCCAGTGAGCCGACAAGCGAAGCAGGCACAGTCAATGAAACAGAATCAAACTCGAACGAAACAGAAATAACCTCACAACCTTCAACAACAAATACTGAAGATGATGAGGCTGACGAAACAGCTGAATTTACCGGTGACATCCCCAGTATCATGCCACCGAAACCACATGTGAAAGACCCCGTAAGCGGTAAAGAAATGCTGCTGCGCACACACGTAGATGCTGCACATGTGTACTGGGATAAAACAAACCAAGAACTCGCAGTCGGCGTTATTGACGGAAGCACATTGCGTCCCCACAACCTTGTTGCGGTGCGCGTAGGACCTGACTCTGACCCGCAAACCGGACGCGAAGTATCTCGTATTAAACTACCGAAATCAAATATCCTTTCCTTCCTAGGAAAACCTGGTGACGTGCTCTGGAATGCTCCCGGACAGCACTACCAAGGCTCCCGCCCAGTATGGGCAGGTGTAGGCGCAGGACGTATGCCTGATACGGTTAACCCCTACACATTGAAGCTGCACCTGAAATCAGTACAAGGCCCAGGATGGATGTCACTGTGGCGCTACGGTGGGGGATCATTCGCTCAAGAAGACCTTAACTCCGCAAACCCAGAAAAACACTCAATGTCACTGATTGCCGGAGCCCACGGACATTACAACTGGACTTTTTCTGCCCCCGGACGTTACACGACCACATGGTTTGTCACCGCGAAAACAAAAGAAGGCGCATCCATTACCTCCGATGAATATTCAGTGGAATGGCTTGTAGGCACTGACACTGATGTGCAACTACCCGAAGGCACAACACCAGGTGACAAAATCAAAGTACGGACTGAAGAATTTACAGACCACGATAACCTCTTTGAATCCGATGAAACAACTGACGATGTAGAAGCCGAAAATGCGAACCTGCCTGAGCAAGGACAATATGTGTGTGCAGCCCCAGGCCATTACGATCTGACAGCCTACAATGAGCAAAACGGCAGAGTGAATGTGCAACTGGCTGATGACTCAGGAACGAAACGAGTCATGCGTAACAGCAACACGGTGGTAGTCCCCGTACCTGATTCGGCCTCTCACCTAGTCACATCAGAACGTATGAGCGCAGTACTCACAGCCCTCGGCCCTGAAGGAACAAAAGTCTGGACACTGCCGGAAATTCAAAAAGAAAACCTGCCGTGGCTGGGGATGAACACCGAAAGAATGGATTACTCAAAGATCGATACCCTTGGTGTTCTCACAGAAATTGAAGACTACACCGGACCAGGCCGGATGATTCTATGGCAATCCAACATCTTGGATGGTTCAAAGAAACTCCTCGATTCACATAATGACAAAGCACGTATTTTCTTTACAGGGCCTGAGCATATGCACACGGCGACCAGCTTTAATGTTCCGGGCTTTTATAGGGCCAGCTATTCCTTCCTTGCTCACTATCGTAAAGACAGCGGCTGGTTTGCTCGATCCTACGCTGCTCACGCCCTGTACTATGCGGTAGGTAATGAAGCTATCCAACAAGCCTGCGGAGAAGACTTCTTACGTACTTTAGAAGAACACGCTCCCGAAGCTCACAGCAGCGACTCCTCACATAATGATGACGCTCATACATCTGAAGGTTCCGATGATGCTGCCGGTCATACTCTTGAGGATTCCAACGAAGCCTCGCAACCGAATACTGGCACTGAGGATCTGAATGCCTCTGGTGATAACTCGGGCTTTGAAGTCACTCTTGACCATGGGCACGTTGACATGTTTGACCTTACTGCTGATAGTGCAGGACACCTGAACCTCATGCTGAAAGAGGACATCACAGCGGTAGGCACACTACGAGAACCAGAAAAAGTCCTCCTAAAAGTCAAAAACAGTGCTCAGATGGCCCAAGAATCTGAGCCAGCGTATTGGCCTCAAGCATTAGCAGGAGTAAAGAAAGCGTGGATCTTGCCGCAAACACAAAACCCGAAGCTGCTGTGGCCAGGATGGGACACGCAAGGCATTAAAGCCGCAGGGTACACGAAAACCACATTCGACGTGTCCTACAAGGCGCCCAAAAATGGTCGAATCTACATGTGGATTCAAGACCCCTTGGGCGGACCGGAGTCACGTTTAGTGTCCGGTGGCTATGAGATGAACCCTGCAGGTTCACAGATCCTCCAGAATTACCCTGGACACACTCACGTGAACTGGGCATTTACTGCCCCAGGGCGTTACACACTCACCGTGACAGCTCACGCAACGCGCCCAACAATGACAAGCGGTTTCCGCAGCGTTGGCAACGAAGAAACAGTAACGACAATGACACGCACCTACACCATTGATGTCGGTGATGTGAATGCCGGAAACAGTGAGAAAGATACGGACACTTCGGAAGAAAACATCGCTGATACCACGTCCTTATCTCATACCGATACAGAAGACACGGCAGAGACAACACCGACGCCACAGGGAAATGAAAACACGGGAGCATCTGCACCTGCACCTGCACCTGAACGTGGCACGGAAGTTTGTATTCCCACCACAATTACACGCGAAGCAACCGCTGCCGAAGCTGCTACCTTACGTAGCGCTTCACAAGCTCCCGCTAATACAGCGCGCACCACACTGACATTCAATGTGGGACCAGGAGCACGTGGTAACGCAAATGACGGACATTTTGACCTTGGACCCGCCATTGAAAATAAAACAGTCTATGCGCGAATCAAGGATGACCGCCAACAACCCGCACGATGGATCGACCCAGCTCAACTGGTGTTCGCTGTAGGGACTCCTGCCCAACTGAAAGCTCCAGCTGCACTGTCATTTATCGCCACAGAAGGATCAGATGTGTGGATGATTCCTTCCACACAAATCCAAGGAGTCCCATGGCTGGGAATGAACAGCCAACGTGAAGAAATCGTGAACGGAACCCAAGGCGGAGTGACTTTCACCCTTGAATCTGTCAATGGCCCCGGAAAATTTGCAGTATTTAATGCAGGAGCGCTTGGATCAGGTGTCGGCACGCACGTTTTTGACGCCCCCGGATCTATGTACACCCTGCCGGCAAATACTCATGCACACCAGAACTGGGTTTTCACTCAACCAGGAACCTACAAGGTGACGCTATTGATGAAAATAAAGCCTCTAGGCGAAGCGCTCAACGGTAGCGGAACCCATAATGGATCAACTCTTGCATTGACAGGTGAAAAAGGTCCCAATGGTCTACCTATGGTGAGTGAAACAGTAGGACGTACACCCAGTGGTGAAGCATGTTCGCTGGCTACCACCGGCGCACAGGTACGCGACATCGTGTTATGCACGGGCCTGCTCCTCATCCTTGGTAGTGCATCGATGATGATACGTCGTCGTCAGATTCGATCATAAGCCGTCAGATTGACACGAAAGAAAATGAGTACAGAACGAATACTCAACTCAACAGGCATACGGTTCGGGTGGGTGTTAAGCGCCTGCCTGAGCGTATGCCTGCTGGCATCTTGTAGTTCACATATGCCGACCTCTGCTGAAACCCGTAGGCTGAACGTAGTAACGACCACTGGCATACTTGCTGATTTTGCTCGACAAGTCGGCGGTGAACATGTGAAAGTGAGCCAACTGATTCCTCAAGGCGCTGACCCCCACAGCTGGGAGCCTTCACTACGAGGTATTCGTGATGTTGCCTATGCTGATATTGCCGTCACGAACTACCTCATGCTAGAGCAGCATTCGCTGATTAAAACTTTGGATGCCAATCTGCCTGCTGATGCGCTTTCTGTGTCTTTAGCTGAGGAAGCCGCGAAACAAGGAGCGACAATTCTTCCTCTCGTGGAAGACCGTGCGCTGGACACTGTGTGGCTTGGGATGAGGGTCGCCGGTAAAGGCACGCAACATGGTGCTACTCGTTCCTCAGAAATCGACCTGAGTGTCACAGCCGTTGAAGGCCCAGGAGATGCCGCTGGATACCTGACAACAACTTTTGGAGTACCTGAAGTAGGTTTTGCTTCATCTGACGGATTTGATAAATCAACAGGGTATGCGAAAGACACCACGACACTACCGGCCGATGCCCACCAGCATATGAGCTGGGCTTTTACACAACCTGGCGTGTACACCATTCATGTGACGGCAGCACTACGCACAGCACAAGGACAACCACCCATCCACATTGGTACAGCGAAACTTGTGTGCGCTGTCGGGGTGGATGCGGCTCAGGTCGCCCGCACAATGGGACGTCAAGTCCTGACTTCGGGGCACGCTGACCTGACTGTTGACCTTGACGCTCACACAATCGACCTGATGGTGGACCGTACAAAGGACGGGGCAAATCCACTGAACGTTCCTGAAATTCCAGGGGCCTCGCAGGTCGCGGGCTTGGCTGCTGTGTCCTTAGATGACGTGGTCGTTGACGTTCCTACGCGCACACTGACACAAATTCCTGGACAGTCAGGCTTTCGTTTCTTAGGTTCGCCTGGGCAAGATATTTACCTCCTGCCGCAGGCGGTTCTTGGTAAACACGTACACGGGGAAATTGATCCTCACCTGTGGCATGATGCTCATAATGCGGCTGCCTATGTGCGTGTCTTACGTGATCGTTTCATTGAGCGTGACCCTGAACATTCTGATGACTACAGGCAAAATGCTGAAGAATATTTGCGTGAGCTAAAGGAAATCGACGCGTATGTGACCTCAATGATTTCATCTATCCCGCAAGAACAACGTCAGTTAGTGACAACACATGATGCTTACGGGTATTTAGCGAATGCTTACGGTATGAATGTGGCAGGATTTGTTGCGCCCAATCCGGCGGTCGAACCTTCTATCAGTGACCGTAAGAAGCTGGTGACCGCAATTAAGAACTTGAAAATTCCGGCAGTCTTTTTGGAGCCGCAACTGGCACGTAGGCGTTCCACTTTACAAACCGTTGCCGCTGAAAATGGTATTGAAGTATGCCCTTTATACGGTGATACCCTTGACGCAACCGCCCCCACATATATCGAGATGATGCGTTTTAATGCCCGCTCACTTGCTCAATGTTTAGGCGGGAGCACAAACCAGCCATGAGCACCTCACAGTAGTGATGCGCTAGCCACAGGATAATTACGTGTGCGGTTATCAGATTTATTCTTCATAGGAAAAAGAAAAGGTGAGGGTAAAGGTCAATGCTGTTTCCTTGATGCACGGCAAGTCCGCAGCAAGCACAATACGCATCTTCCCGCACCGTATAAAAAGAAAGACAACGTATGAAAACAACCAATGAGTGCCATCTGCAGGGCGGATCTGTATTTTTTCATGGTGCCGAAACACAACAATCTTTCATCTGGCGTATTGCATTTTTTCTGAGCGCGTTTTTCCTAGGGCTCACGCCTATGCTACTTGCCCCTACCGCATGGGCTGAGGACGACCTTGCTCAAAGTGTTGACTCCACTGAAAGCGTGTCTGCACACAATGCGGTGGTGGAATCAGGGCACGTGGATATTGGTCCAAAGATTGTTGAGGGGGAGTGGAAAATTCTTGCACGCGATGATTCCGGTGCAACACCGCTATGGCGCGACCTTAACCATTTTGTCTTGAAAGTTAATGATCGTGGGCTCCTTGACGCGCCTACACAGGCTCCCTATGAATTCCTTGGCGGCAAAGAAGGACAAAAATGGTGGATTATTCCTCAAACTCAAAATCCAGATGTTGTGTGGTTAGGATGGAATACGCAAGATCCTGAAGCAACACAACGCATGAGTCGGGGAGCCACCATGAGTATTGGTCATATTCACGGGCCTGGACAAGCGTGGCTATTCCTGCAAGATGGAACATTCGGTGAACCTCGTGTGCTGGTTGATGCTACTGTTACCAGCCCGCAAGACGTGTGGATTGATGTGAATACTCATGTGCACGCAAATTGGGTGTTCACTCAGCCCGGTGTTTACATTGCGCCGATACGCATATGTGCTGACATGCAAGATGGGGCCCATATGTGCGCACAATCGGCCCTACGTTTCGCTGTTGGTGACTCGACAGATCCTGAGGAAGCCCTCAAAGCACCTGTTCCTGAGGACTTCACACAGGCAGAAAACATGTCCACTCCTCAAAGCAGTTCCGCAGATACGCCCTCATCTGCATCTGTCACACCAGGCAAAGCCGGGACGAAAACAGGTACGGCTTCAGGGGCCTCTGAAACGCGCATATCTACGATGACATACATTCTGATTGCAAGCGCAGTGCTCATCCTCATCCTTGTGATTGTTCTTATCGTGCTGCGCTCGCGTGCAACACGCCGAGACATTATGCGAGTACAGGAAGAACGCCGCTTACACATGCAAAACCATGAGGTATAACGTGAGTGTTTTTCATAAGAAACACCCATCTACCCCTGAAAAACCGCACAGCTAAAGGTAAAAGCATGAAATTTCGTCAAATAAAGACTTCAGGGACACGCGCGCCTCAAGTATCCCATGCGCAGGCAGCCTACGAAATCAACGAAAAAAGCGAAACAATGAACGAATCAGCACGCCGCGCCCCTGAGCTGCGGATAGATGATTCTCACGAGCTGACTGAATCTGCGCCTGTCCTTGACGTTCGCGGTTTAAGTGTGGATTTAGGGGGTCGTCGGATCCTCACCGATATTGACCTGCAAGTGAATTTTGGTGAATTCGTTGCTTTAATCGGTCCTAATGGTGCAGGGAAAACCACGCTTATTCGTTCAATTTTGGGTCTTTTACCTGCGCGTAGTGGTGACATCCTTAGTCAGGGAAAGAAATTACATGCACGCCACATTGGATACGTGCCTCAACGTCATGAATTTGCATGGGATTTTCCTTTGACTGTGCGTGAGGTTGTTGTATCAGGTCTGACGGGAGCATTAGGGTATGGTCGCCGTCCTCGTCTTGAACATCAACGTGCCGTGGAAGAAGCAATGGAAAGAGCAGATATTGCTCACTTAAGTAAACGAATCATCGGGGAATTATCCGGCGGACAACGGCAACGTGTTCTTGTTGCCCGCGCCCTTGCTCTGCAACCATCGTTATTGCTTCTTGACGAACCATTCACAGGTTTAGACATGCCAACTCAGGAACGTTTAACTGATCTTTTCCGTTCACTTGCACGTGAAGGACATGGGGTGCTGATGAGTACGCATGATCTTGTGGCGGCTTTAGCTGACTGTGATCGGTTATATATGGTGAATCGTCGTGTGGTTGCCAGCGGGAGACGAGAAGACCTGATGGACGCGCAGTTGTGGATTCAGACATTTCGTATCCGTGAAAATAATCCATTGCTGAGGGCTTTGGGAGTGATCTGATGCTTTCTTTTACAGATTTTTTGATGGACCTACTGAATCCGTCTTTAGCTTTCTTACCTCGCGCTTTACTTGTAGCGACGATGAGTGCCATTGTGTGCGCGGTGGTGGGGACTCATGTGGTCTTACGTGGGATGGCATTTATTGGCGATGCTGTGGCCCATTCTGTTTTCCCGGGTTTAGCTATTGCATTCGTGATGTCGGGTTCTTTGGTGCTGGGTGGTTCTGTTGCGGGTGTGTGTACTGCGATTCTTGTGGCTTTGCTTTCACATAATCGGCGGCTCAAAGAAGATTCAGTGATCGGTGTGCTTTTCGTGGGAGCTTTTGCGCTGGGGGTAGTGATTATTTCGTGGGCGCCAGGCTATGCGGGTTCTTTGCAAGATTTTCTTTTTGGTTCGATCACCGGTGTGCCGGCTGAAGATATTCCCGTGATTGTGGTCGCTTCGGTTCTTGTGCTTGCGCTTGTAGCTTTTTTCCATAAGGAATTTATTGCGGTGTCACTTGATCGTGAGACGGCCAGGGCGCAAGGTTTACCCTTACTTTTCCTTGATATTGTTTTGTATATCGCGGTGTCTTTAGCGGTGGTGATGTCGGTTCAGACGATTGGTAATGTTCTGGTTCTTGCTTTACTTGTGACTCCTGCGGCGATAGCGCGACTGCTGGTTGATCGTTTTGTCCATATGGTGTGGGTTGCGATCTGTATTGCAGTGACAGGGAGTTTTATCGGTATCTATGTGTCTTGGGCTGCAGATTTACCGACAGGTGCCTCAATTGTTTGCGTACTGACTGTGGTTTTTGTTATTGCCTGGTGTGTGGCACCTCGTCATGGATTTATTGTTCGATATTTTCGGAAGAATTCTCGGCGTGTCGAGGGGGCTCGAACAGATGTTCCATCTATTCTTTCTGTGGATGAGCACTCAGATATCCACAATGATGGTGCTGTGAGTGCGGATGCGATTGGTCGCGCATAACGTCATCTACACCGGCTCGGAGAGGGCACAGGTGTTCAAGACCAGAATAAGACGATGGCCGGCGAGGCCCAGAACAGAACGGAATACCCATGGGAGCTTCACGTAAAAGCGCATCGGTGTACACAGGAAATGACCGTAATAAGGCTCTTGAAGTTGCACTTGCGCAGATTGATAAACAGTTTGGTAAGGGTTCCGTGATGCGTCTGGGGGAGGAAACTCGCCCCCCTGTTCAAGTGATTCCTACAGGTTCATTGGCCCTCGATATTGCTTTAGGTGTAGGCGGCTTGCCGCGAGGCCGTGTCATTGAAATTTATGGTCCTGAATCATCCGGTAAAACAACTGTGGCATTACATGCTGTTGCGAGCGCTCAAAAAGCTGGTGGAAATGCTGCCTTTATTGATGCTGAACACGCACTTGACCCTGTGTATGCGCGTGCACTTGGTGTGGATACTGATGCTTTGTTAGTGTCACAGCCTGATACAGGTGAACAGGCTTTAGAAATCGCTGACATGCTGATTCGCTCAGGTGGAATTGACATTATTGTTATTGACTCTGTTGCAGCTTTGGTTCCAAAAGCGGAAATCGAAGGTGAAATGGGAGATTCTCATGTGGGCTTACAAGCACGATTGATGAGTCAAGCCCTCCGGAAGATTACCGGCGCTCTTTCGGCGACCGGCACGACAGCGATTTTCATTAATCAGCTGCGTGAAAAAATTGGTGTTTTCTTTGGTTCTCCTGAAACAACAACAGGCGGTAAGGCCCTGAAATTCTACGCATCAGTACGCATTGATGTGCGACGTATTGAATCGTTGAAAGACGGAAGCACACTTGTCGGAAACCGTACACGTGCGAAGATTGTGAAAAATAAAATGGCTCCGCCTTTTAAGCAAGCCGAATTTGACATTGTGTATGGGCAAGGAATTTCTCGTGAAGGTTCCATTATTGATATGGGCGTAGAAACAGGGGTTATCCATAAATCAGGTTCATGGTTCACTTATGAACAAGATCAGTTGGGCCAAGGAAAAGAAAATGTCCGAAAGTTCCTTGCTGATAATCCTGAACTTGCTGCAGAAATTGAAAATAAGATTTTAATTGCTGTTGGTATTGCACAAGATCCACATGCAGAACTTCAAACAGACGACGCGGTTACTGAGGCAGAGGACCCATCAGCAGAGGCAGGTTTCTGATACGTGCTCGGTGCTGAAAGGCCTGAGAAATGGTGCTGTACTCTGATCCAGAAGAATGTCATGATGCCCGTGAACCACAACGGCGAAAATATGTCTCTCCTGCAGAAAAAATAAGGAAACTGCAGGAAAAGAATGCTGCTTTGACCGGTGTTCACGCTGTAGAAGCGGCACGAGAAGTTGCTTTACGTCGTTTAGATTCACATGCGGCTTCTCGTGCTCAGCTTCGTGAAGCGATACTGTCGCGTGGTTTTTCGCAAGAAATCGCTGAAGAAGTCCTTGAACGGCTTGAAAGTGTAGGCTTAATTGATGACGCTGCGTACGCTCGCGCAGTTGTTTCCTCTGCTTTTACGCTCAACGGGAAAGTTGGCAGAGCCTTGGTGGAGGATTTACGGCGCAAAGGAGTAGACGAAAACAATATTGCCAGCGCCATTGCCGATATAAGTAGTGAAGATCAATACGAAAAAGCCTGCGAACTAGCACATAAGAAAAAACGAACAATGCTCGCATTGGACACGCATGTTGCTCAACGTCGTCTCATGGGAATGCTAGCCAGAAAAGGCTATCCACAGCACATTATTCACAGGGTCGTGCAGGAAAGCTTATCCTCGTGGACCGATCGTGAATCAGAGGAATATGCATATGACGACTAACTCTGAATACCACAGAAAGCCATCTTTGCCCCAAGAACACAACGTAGAGACAACCACTGATCGCACAGATACGGCAGCCCTCATTCATCGACTAGCAGAGTATCAACTAACAATTGCCTGCGCTGAATCTTTAACAGGCGGCGCTTTATGCGCACGCTTTGTGGACAGCGCGGGAGCTTCTCACGTGTTACGTGGCGGCGTATGCGCATATGCAACTGACCTGAAAACTGGTCTGCTGGACGTTTCACCTGAGCTTCTCGAACAGCATGGTCCAGTACACCGTGATGTTGCTATCGAAATGGCACAGAATGTGCGTGCCCTTTTACATGCTGATATTGGTTTGAGTACAACCGGTGTCGCAGGACCAGGACCAGCAGATGGGCACGAAGCTGGAACAGTGCACATAGCTCTTGCATGGGATGGCGGATATGTGCATCGTGAATATCATTTTGTCGGTGATCGTACGCATGTACGTACTCAAACCGTGGAATGCGTACTTCGTCTGCTATCGGCTCTCGTGGAAGGAAAAGAAATATCAGAAACTGTGTGAGAAATGAAAAATCCACACTCTGATCCTCAGCTTTGTACTCAGTCGTAATGCGTAAAGGAAAAGAAACATGAGTTTTCTTGAAACTTCCTCAACTCGTATGCGTCCTCAGGCAATACGAAGCTAGGGGAACAGCTTGTTGTCCTCACGGAGTGAGAGAACTACCTCATCACCCCTTTTTGAACACGGAATACAGATCAAAAAGACCTAGAATCGACGACGATGACTCTTGAAATGAACACCACGTTGCCGCGCACCTACGCAGTGCGTACTTTAGGCTGCCAAATGAATGAGCATGATTCGGAACGTATTGCCGGTCTGCTTGACGGTGCTGGCCTTGTCCCTGTCGATTTAGTTCCTGAAGCCGCAGCACGCGCGACAGATGCGGGCGATATGGGCGCTGATGTTGTTGTCATTAATACATGTTCGGTACGTGAAAATGCTGCTACACGCCTATTCGGTAATCTAGGCCAATTAGCCGCTGTTAAACGTGAACGCCCCGGAATGCAAATTGCTGTTGGAGGATGCCTCGCTCAGCAAATGCGTGACGGGATCATCGAGAAAGCCCCCTGGGTGGATGCTGTTTTTGGGACACATAACATTGATGTGCTGCCTGTCCTTCTTGCGCGTGCCGAACATAATCGTCGCGCTGCCGTTGAAATTGAAGAAGCGCTGAAAGTTTTCCCCTCCACACTGCCAACTCACCGTGAAAGTGCTTATGCCGCGTGGGTATCTATATCCGTAGGCTGTAATAACACGTGCACATTCTGTATCGTGCCGCACCTGCGCGGAAAAGAACGGGACCGTCGCCCAGGTGACATTCTTGCTGAAGTTGAAGCTGTTGTCGCTGAAGGCGCTATTGAAGTCACACTACTAGGGCAAAACGTGAACTCCTACGGTGTGGGTTTCGGTGAAAGAGGGGCTTTTGCTCAGCTTCTACGTGCTGTCGGCACTATTGATGGGCTTGAACGAGTACGTTTCACAAGTCCACACCCTGCTGCTTTCACCGATGACGTGATTGAAGCTATGGCGCAAACACCTACAGTGATGCCTAGCCTCCATATGCCTTTACAGTCCGGATCTGACGCGGTTTTAAGGCAAATGCGTCGCTCGTATCGGCGGCAAAAATTTATGGGCATCTTAGACCGTGTGCGTGCAGCTATCCCTGAAGCGGCGATCACCACAGACATTATTGTGGGATTCCCAGGGGAAACTGAGGAGGACTTCCAACAGACATTAGAAGTGATGGAGGAAGCACGATTCTCCTCTGCATACACTTTCATATATTCCAAACGCCCAGGAACGCCCGCTGCTGATCGTGACGATCAAGTACCAGAGGATGTGGTTTTAGAACGCTATAAACGCTTGCTTGCCCTCCAAGAGCGTATCTGCGCTGAAGATAATGCGGCCCTTGTGGGAACAGAAGTTGAAGTCCTGATCGCTGAAGGGAAAGGTCGTAAAGACGGCGCTACTTCGCGTATTTCAGGCCGTGCACGTGATAATCGCCTTGTTCATGTTGCAGTGCCGGAGGGCTTACCTGATATGTATAAGCCGCGTCCAGGTGATATTGTGCGTGCCACTGTCACTTACGGGGCGCCTCACCATTTGATTGCTGATTCAGCGCTTAGTGGAGGCTTATTCGATGTGCGTCGTACACGTGCAGGTGACGCATGGCAAGCACGACAAGCTGCCGAGGAAGCCGCAAAAGACACACGAGTACAGTTGGGTATTCCCACACTGAAAATCCGAGCATAAGTGCGTATAAGAACGGGTTAATCATGGGAGGCTACGAGTTACCTGAAATATCAGGTGACCTTTCTGTGCCTGCGCGCGTAGAGGGAGAGGGGGCGCAAAGCATGGGGGAGGGACCTTCTTCCACTCGTGAGCTATCATCAAGCGCTGCTCTCCCTCGGTTAGCTGAACCGTGGAAACTCATAGTTGCTGTGGTGGGCGCAACTGCCTCCGGAAAAAGTGACCTTGCACTTGATCTTGCTGAAAAACTGCCTGAATACCTTGAGGCTCCGGGGAATGCGGAACTTATTTCTGCAGATTCTATGCAGTTTTATCGCGGCATGGATATTGGGACCGCAAAGACTCCCCTTGAAGATCGTCGCGGGATTCCTCACTATCACATTGACACCTTGGATATCACACAGGAAGCCTCAGCCGCCCTGTACCAGCAGCAAGCCCGCGCAGATGTGAGGCAGATTCATTCACGCGGAAATATGGTGATTGTTGCCGGTGGGTCGGGACTTTACCAGCGTGCGCTTCTTGACGTTATTGATTTCCCGGGCACTGACCCTGCTATTCGACGACGTTTAGAAGCCGAAGCGCAGAGGCTCGCTGATACTCATGAACTTCATCGGCGACTTGCCGAAAATGATCCTGTAGCTGCGCGGCACATTGACCCGAATAATACGCGACGCATTATTCGAGCGCTTGAAGTCATTGAACTGACAGGGAAACCTTATTCTGCAACTATGCCGCAGCGTGTCTATTACCAGCCGACTGTGATGCTTGGGATACAACGTCCCCTAGAAGAACTTGATACACGTATTGCGGTGCGCACACAAAAGATGTTCGATGAGGGCCTAGTTGAAGAAGTTCGTTCTTTGATTCCGCTGGGATTACGTGAAGGTAAGACCGCCTCAAAAGCAACAGGTTACGCTCAGGCTTTGGCCTATATTGATGGGCATATCAGTCTGGACGAGGCCCGCGACTCGGTGGCATTAGCGACCCGTCAGTTGGCGAGGCGACAATTAAAGTGGCTGCGCCCAGATCATCGGGTGATATGGCTGCCACCTGCTGCACCAGAACAACTGCTGGAGCAGGCTGTACAAGCTGTGACATATCATCTTGCCTGTTGCTAATACCCTTACAGGCAGGGCTGTGTACATGTCTTGCTTCTGATTCTGACAGAAGCATGAAAGTGTGTCATTTCCACTTATCCCTCATGAATGACGTGTGTAAATTATTCACAACATACGACACTACGCCTTTTTATGTGACCCTTGACGGATTTTCTGACGCAGGGCATATAAAGCAAATAATGCAAGAACGCAATTTACAAGACTGACGACAACCTCAAAGAAAATATATGAAAAAAGATCGGACTGAGGGGCTTCGATACTACTGATGAGGTGCGAAAACGGAAAATACATAAAAAGAGCTGACAAAGGCACAGGATAGCTGTGTAATGGAACAAGCGCCCCCGTGCTGAGTGGCAGCATAGCGATGAAAGTATTCAGAAGGAGAAAAGGGTCCTGAGTCAAAGGCGCGCATGTTGCGCACAGGAAACCGAGAGCACATCCTGCAACTGCGGTGCAAGGTAATAAGAGACATGCGCGTGTCATGATAGGTGAAAATGGAGTAAAACAGAGCATTAACGCCCCAATTGACACAAGACCTGATAAAACGCCAGAGAAAGCAGATAATGTGCTGTGGGCGCACCAATATGCTGTGTCGAAACGTCTGTAAGTGAGGACCTGAGGGAGAATACCGTTTGTATTGTCAGTAACCACGCTCAAAGTGAATGTGCTGGCGCTGATGATAACTGTGCCAAGCAAAATAAATCGGCAAGCCACGGCATCCAGTAGGGGAGCGCCCAGAGCTTTTCCCAAGAAAACCGAGGCAATAATCTCAAGAAGCGGAGCCGCTATAAGAGAAACACATAGGGTACGACCTGTTGCCCAGTAATGCGATGAAGTACGGGAAAGCAAAAGGGTGGATAAAAAACGTGAAAACCACATCAGCGGGCCCCGATCTTTCCGCTCTTGTAGGCGTGATGTGCGCATAGGATACATAAGGAGCAACCAAAGAAAGTCCATCCGGTGATTGTTCCTAAGGCGTAGAGTACTTCAGAGCACGTGAATCCCTCAGCAGATGACAAAAATACTGGCAGCTTATACATAAGAGAAAATAGGCGCATAGTCGGCGAAATACTCCGTATAACTATTTCCCAGAGGGAATGACCTTGTGCGTCCCATAGAACCCCTGAAAAGAGGAGGAGCGGAGTTAAAAGAAGTGATTCATAAGCCATCGCATGTGTAGTTAATACGAAAATACAAGCAACGATCAGAGTAACGCCGAATAAACCTGCCCATGACAGTGTCATAAGGAAAATCAAATGAGGCAGTAAAGGCAAAAGAAACGACATGGAAAGGTGGCCGTGACCAGGAATAATCCATATCAGTGTGGCAAGCGGGAAAGACAGAAGCGAAAAGACTGAAACGCTTGAAATAAGGGCAATAAGGACAAAGACACGTGATGTACGTGACGTAAAAAGATAAAGTAAAGTCCCTCGCCTACGTTCAAAACTGATGATTCCTGCAGCGCTGGTAGAAGTTGCCCACATGCCAATGAGGGCGGTACGAATAAAGGCCGCATATGGGTCAGTTTCCCACGCAATGACAGCAAAACGTTGAGTGATCCCAGCAGTAAAAGTAGCGAAGAACATGAGGTGAACGAAATAAGTAACTGAAGCGTACTGATGCCAAAAAAAGAAAGCTATTCGTATGCGGTTCATGAAAATCTATCTTTCAGGAGCATTTCTGCGTGACAGATATATGAAAGCGTCCTGAAGCTGAGCATTTGTTAGGCGAATATCTTGCGGAATAGGAATTTTTTGTCGCGTGCAGTATGTGTGGATGAAAGCAACGAGATCATCAGGATTTTTGTGCCAGTAGAAAGTGGCTTTCCAATGTACACCGGCGGGTCTGAGGCTGAGTGTTCCTTGATCTCCTAAAAGGGTACGGCAGGTCTTTTCATCAAAGCGAGCGAGGTTGTGGGCTGCTATAAGCGTGTGTGCTACCTGCGTGAGGCCTGCGTAAGAGATGATGTCCTGAGAGGTTCCTTGCGCAATAAAAGATCCGTGGTCCATAAGAACAATGCGTGTGGCGAGGTCTTCGATTTCTTCCATTGAATGACTGGTGAGGATAATTCCTGTTCCTTCGCAGGCAATACGTGCTATGAGCGAACGAATATGTAAGGCACTATCAGGGTCAAGTCCCATTGTGGCTTCGTCAAGGATAAGAATACGTGTATGTCCCAGGAGTGCTCTAGCGATGTGGAGTCGTTGATATTGCCCTCGCGAAAGCGCGCCTGCTTCTGTATGACTTTGCTGCGTGAGGTCCACTAAACGCAGGAGACGCATGATGTGCTGGTCATGTTCTTTTGGAGGGATTGAAGCAAGGGAAGCGAAAAATCTGAGGTTTGCTTCTACGGTTGAACGAGGGTAGAAACCGCTGTCGCCACCTAAGGAAACACCGATAAATTTGCGGGCTGCTAAAGGGCGTTTGAGGGCATTAACTCCACATATTGTGAGGCTGCCAGAAGTCGGAGCCAGCATGGTAGCGCACAGAGAAACGAGCGTTGTTTTTCCTGCCCCATTGAGGCCGACGAGTCCTAAAATTTCACCAGAATCCAGTGTGAAAGATACATGGTTAACAGCGCGTACACTAGAGTGTGGGGCACGGAAATCACGGACAAGATCAGAAGCTGTTAAAAGCATACTTCCTCTATTTTTCTCATTTTGATGGCCCTAGACATGTGTATTCCAAGAGGATCTAATATGCGTATCTTGTTTATTTCTGAAGACAGCTGGGTCTGTCCATTTTTATATAAACTCGATACGAGTATTTTTCCTGCGGTGTCTAGTGAAGTTAAAGCGTCAATTAATGTGAGTTCTTTTACTGCCATTAATGCATAATAATTTGAAATCGCGGTAAGTATTACTCCGCATTTTATTAATGTGTCATATGAGCCATATTTCAATAAATCTTCTTTTTGTCTTAAAATTATTGATGAGGCAATCGTGTAGTTTCCAAAAAATAAAATGTATCCATCTATATCGTTGGAAAAGGTAAGAATATCTCGTTTTTGGAAATGGTCAAAAACTAATTCTTTTTCTATAGGAGGTAGCTGCGCTAAGCGCAGGTGTTCTTCATAAAAAGTCTTGGGATCTGTTATGTGTCGGACACCTAAATCAGTAGCGTAAGTAGGGGCGCATAGAGGTGGATAATGGGGACATGAGATACCTTCCTTGGATTTGCTCACTTGATCAGTGTGCTTTGTCTTAAGGAAAGAAATATTATTTTTCTCAACATGTGGACTTAGGTCCGTGATAGGGAAGGAGTACGTGTGTTTTTGACTCTCATGGAGGGGCAAAGGTGTAATGCATACAAAGCGTGAGCTGCTTATCATCTGCCAGAGAAGTGATGTGTCGAAAACGTACCTCCCGCTATCAACATTTTGTGGACGCGCCGCAAAGCAAGAAGGATAAATACGACAAAATAAAGGGAAAGAAACCGCTGCACCACACGAATCAATCGCGGTATATGAGGGCAGGTAAAGGACAGAACATATGTCAATACTTCAAAGATCAATGATATTGGCAAAAGGACATGGCACAGGAAACACTTTTGTCCTCTGTGATGATCCTGATAATACGTATGACATATCTGCCCAACAGGTTGCACTGTGGTGTTCACCTACACGCGGTATAGGTGCTGATGGTTTTATACGTTGTGTGCGCCACGGTGACATGTGGTTCATGGATTACCGTAACGCTGATGGTTCACTGGCGGAAATGTGCGGAAATGGTGTGCGTGTTTTCGTACACCACCTGCGTAGGCGTGGCTACATTAGCCTCGATGAAGGCCAGTCAATTGACGTGCGCACACGAGGAGGAATCCGTCGTGTCACCCTCATTCCCACGCCACAGCATATAGATGTAAGAAAAAATAACACCTCACAAATCCCTGAGATATCAAACGAAACAGGGAGGTCTGACTGCACAGAGCAGGCAGAAAACTGGTATTGCGTGGATATGGGCCAGGCGCGCACCAACGGTAGGGAAGAAACAAGGATACGTGTACCGGGCCTGCCCGATACTTACCGTTCAATTCACGTGGATATGCCAAATCCTCATGAAGTCATTGATGTTCGAGATGAAAAAACCCTTGAAAATGCTGTATTACCGACAGTAGATGCGGCACATGCCCCCGAATTTTTACGTCCTGTGTACGATCCTGTTCCACCTCACGGCACGAATCTTGAACTCACAGTTGATATAACGACTCCGAGCGATATCAACGCGGGACGTGGTCGTTTACTTATGCGTGTATTAGAACGTGGCGTGGGTGAAACTGCTTCATGCGGTACCGGCTGCTGTGCTGCGGCTGTTGCTGCGGCACGTAGACGAGGGGAGGATGCTCCACGTACATGGCATGTGCATATTCCCGGTGGCATGGTTGAGATCGACTTAGGAGACTCTGATTTTGCGCCAGTTTTACTGAAAGGCCCTGCTGCCCATATCGCAGATATTACATGGTGACATTTACACCTGACTATACGTGAGGGAGCACCTCGATAATCCGATAGCCTTTCTTTGACGCAATTTTTTGCGCAGGAAAACCTACACTGCTCAGCCACGTAATCAAAGAATCTGCGCCTAAATTCTTTTGAACCACTAAATAGGCCCGTCCCGTAGGGGCAAGTAAAGACAGCCAGCTTGTCAGCATGGTGTGCATCGCTTCTTTACCGATACGGACCGGTGGATTCGACCAGATCACATCAAAACGTAGATTTTCAGCGTGAGCACGCTCCAAAGCGCGAGTGGCATCTAAGACCTCAACACAATCTTCCACCTCATTATGGACGGCATTGCGGGCTGTCAGATCAAGTGCCCGCTCATTCACATCAACCGCCCATACATGAGCTTGTGTGGACTCCAAAGCCATTGTGATAGCTAGAGGACCCCAACCGCACCCTAAATCAAGGAAAAAACCCTGATCGGGTAATGCCGGCGCTTCAGCCAGGAGCTGTCGGGTTCCTAAATCAATACGCCCGCTAGAAAAAACCTTGTCAGACACCCACATTTCAAGATCATGACCGCGCGCTGTTACACGCAGTACGCGTAGTTCGTTATCGGTAGCAGGAGCTGAGGAAGTGAAATACTGTTGTTGGTCCACATGCGTAGCCTACGCGAGGTTGAAGCTCACCTCC
Organism: Schaalia sp. lx-100; assembly: GCF_021083625.1. NCBI lineage: Bacteria > Bacillati > Actinomycetota > Actinomycetes > Actinomycetales > Actinomycetaceae > Schaalia > Schaalia sp. lx-100. The sequence goes on from NZ_JAJNRP010000002.1 coordinate 123,772, forward strand.
ATGAAGCACGCAAAAAATGTCTCAACATGAAACACTAGAGGGAGTATTTCGCATCACGACACGAGCTTTTCGAGAGGAAACCTATGCCGCATACAGGCCAACAGCTAGAGCCACACGATGAATCTGTTCGCAGAGCAGAAGAAATCGTGGCACGTGTTCTTGCTCGCCAAGGGACAGCTTTAGCATCAACCGATGGTCAAGATACGCGCAATGATGCAGGATGGTTGGAACGAGAAGCCCGTGCAGGTACACGTCGTATACGTGGTTTATCTACGGAACTTGAAGATGTGTCCGAGGTTGAATATCGGCAGGTTCGACTTGAAAAAGTTGTTCTTGTGGGGCTACGTACACAAGGCACTGAGGAGGAAGCAGAAAATTCTTTACGAGAGTTGGCTGCTCTTGCTCAAACAGCGGGCTCAGAAGTGTTAGATGGCGTGATCCAACGTCGAATTACCCCTGACCCAGCTACATACCTCGGGAAAGGAAAAGCGAAAGAAGTCGCTGAACTTGTGGCCGCAAATGGGGCGGACACGATTATCGTGGATGGTGAACTTGCGCCCAGCCAGCGACGTGGCCTTGAAGATGTTGTCAAAATCAAGGTGGTGGACCGTACAGCACTGATTCTTGATATTTTTGCTCAGCACGCAAAATCTCGTGAGGGTAAAGCTCAGGTTGAACTGGCGCAACTGGAATATTTGCTGCCCAGGTTACGAGGCTGGGGTGAATCAATGAGCCGACAGGCCGGTGGCCGTGTGGCAAGTGGTGAAGGCATTGGTTCACGTGGCCCAGGTGAAACCAAAATCGAATTAGACCGTCGCCGTATCCGCACTCGAATGGCTCGCCTACGCGCGCATATTAAAGCAATGGAGCCTTCACGTCATACTCAACGGGCATCACGTCGTCGTGGAGGTGTACCTTCGGTAGCAATCGCGGGATATACGAATGCAGGTAAGTCAACGCTACTGAATCGCTTAACTGGTGCGGAAGTTCTTGTAGAAAACGCTTTATTTGCCACCCTTGACCCTACTGTTCGCCGAGCAGAAGCACCGGATGGTCGTCTCTACACGCTCACTGACACCGTTGGTTTTGTCCGCCAATTACCTACCCAATTAGTTGAGGCTTTCCGTTCCACTCTTGAAGAAGTCGCTGAAGCAGATCTTATTGTGCATGTGGTTGATGCTGCTCACCCTGATCCTGCAGGGCAAGTAAGTGCGGTACATGAAGTTTTCGATACGATTCCGGGTGCGCGTGAGATTCCTGAATTAATTGTGCTCAATAAAGCAGATTTAGCGACACCGGAACAGCTTGTTTTATTACGTACAGCTTTCCCGAACTCTGTTGCTGTTTCAGCATGGACGGGACACGGTATGGAAGATCTGCGTCTTGTGATACAGGATATGCTTCCACATCCACGGGTGCAGGTAGATATGACAATTCCGTATTCACGAGGGGACCTGGTTCACCTCGTACATGAAGAAGGCGAAATCGAAAGCGAAGAATACGGTCCAGAAGGCACGCATATTGTGGCACGTGTAGAGGCTCGCCTCGCACAGCTTTTACGTGAGGCGGGGGCGCAGGACAACACATGAATGAAGCGCAATCTGCTTCGCACTCCTCCTTGCCTAGCAGCGACAAGACATTACCCTCGCAAAAAACTGCTGAAAGAACCCAAGGAAAGAACGCTGATATTAAGAGCGAATCCCCTGATCTGACTCCTGCAGAAAATGAGGAGCAGGAAAGTAATAGTCACGCTGTGTCGGGCGGGCAGGCTGATCTTTCGTGCGCTGCGGATGTGCTTTCTCAAAGAGAGATTAAAAGAGGGACTACGCCGGGTATCGAGCTCAAGAGTGCGCCTGATGGGGAGGCAGAAAGTACACCGGACCTGACAGAATTATGTGACACAGTACTGAGTCGCGTCCTTTCTGATATTTCTGGAACAGTGCGCCCCGGGCAAACACAGATGATGCATGCGATTGCCACGGCGATTCGTGATCGCGCTCGCGTCCTCGTGCAAGCGGGAACCGGCACAGGAAAATCGCTGGGTTATTTGATTCCGTCGTGTGTTCATGCGGTGACAGGCAATGCGCGGGTTCTGATTTCTACGGCAACTTTGGCACTTCAACGTCAAATACTCACACATGATGCTCCTATTGTCAGTAAGGTCCTTCAGGGGCTTGTCGGCTATACGCCTCGTGTGGCTCTGCTCAAAGGGTGGAGTAATTACATATGTATGCATAAGCTTGCAGGCGGATATCCTGATGAGGATACGCTTTTTGATTCTTCGCTTTTGCCGGGTGAATCTGAAAAAACCGAAGGCCCTACTTCACCTATAGCTGCTGAGATCATGAGTTTACGTGAATGGGCACGTACAACGCCCACAGGTGATCGTGACGATATGGTGCCTGGGCCAACAGATCGCGCATGGCGTCATGTCAGCGTGTCTCGGCGTGAATGTATTGGCCGTTCATGCCCCATGTTGGAGGAGTGTTTTGCTCATAATGCCCGTGAGAAAGCTGCTCATGCCGATATTGTGGTCACGAATCATAGCTTGTTGGGGATTCATGCGACAGGGGAGAATGATCTTTTCTCTGACATTGATATGGTGGTTGTTGATGAGGCGCATGAACTGGCTGAACGGGTGCGTTCGCAAGCTGCTGTGTCGCTGTCTGCTTCTCAATTAGCGCGTGTTACTCGTTCTGCTCGTACGCATGGGCGTATTGATACACATTTTCTTGAAGAAATCACACAGGAACTTTCGCAGATTCTTGAGGATTTACCGCTTGGCCTCCTTTACGAGCGGCCGCAAATTTTACATGACGCTCTGCGTCGTCTTGATGAGGCATGTCGGGATGCGTACACGCAAGTCAGTGACTCAGACGCGGAAGCAGCCAGTAAAACATTGGCGCGGGCTGCTCTTGATGAAATTACTGCTGTATGTGCCGCATGGTCGCGTCCTGCCGAGGAAACAGTGACCTGGGTGGAATACCCTGAAATATCATCTACCCCACATCCACAGCTGGTTCTTGCCCCATTGGATGTGGCGCGGGCAATTGGAACGGTGGCTTTAGGTCAAGGACCTGCGGTTTTAACTTCTGCTACGCTGAATGTGGGTAGTTCTTTTGATCCGATTGCTTACGAATGTGGCTTGTTTGTGTCGGATGTGCCGTGGAGCGGTATAGATGTGGGGACCCCATTTGATGAGGCTCATCAGGGTATTTTCTATGTGGCCCGTCATCTGCCTCCTCCTGATCCTGCAGGTATTTCTTTGGAGGCTCTGGAGGAGATTGTCGATCTTGTGCAGGCTAGCGGTGGAGGAGCCTTAGTGCTTTGTTCGTCTCGTCGGGCAGTTCATAGCGTTACAGAGATTTTACGTTCACGGGTACGCACTCAGGTTTTTGCTCAGGGGGATGCGAGTGTGTCCTCGCTGGTTGAACAGTTCAGAGATGATGTGAATTCTTCTTTGGTGGGAACTTTAGGTTTATGGCAGGGCGTGGATGTGCCAGGGTTGTCGTGTCGTCTGGTCATTATTGACAAAATCCCTTTTCCTCATCCTCATGATCCTGTCATACAGGCGTTATCGGATGTGGCTCAACGTAATCGTCGGAGTGGTTTTTGGACGGTTTCTCTTCCGCGTGCTGCTTTATTGATGGCGCAGGGCGCGGGACGTCTTTTGCGTACCAGCGAAGATCGTGGTGTGCTTGCTGTTCTTGATAAAAGGCTGGTGACAAAGTCCTATGGTGCGATGATTCGTCGTTCAATGCCTGCATTGTGGCCTACAAGTGATCCGAAAATTGTGCGTGAGGCTTTGTCGCGCTTATCTTCATCTGTGACGTAGGTTACACATAGTAGATCAGAAAATATGTGATGATAGAAATAGTTATAAAAAATAACATGTGTGTAGGGGGTAAAGATGAGTAGCGAGGTACAGAGCTTGTATCCGATGTCTACGGGGCGTCCATCAAAAATTGCTGTGGTAGGTGCAGGTGCTGTTGGCACGGCTGTTGCTTATGCGTGTGCCATTAAAGGGGATGCACGTTCGGTGGTGTTGCATGATATTAATAAAGCGAAAGTAGAGGCTGAAGCTTTAGATATTGCGCATGGTATTCAATTCACGCCAACGAGTAGCGTGGAAGGATCTGATGATATTGAAATTGTTCGCGGCGCTGATTTAGTAATTGTGACTGCTGGGGCGAAACAAAAACCAGGACAGTCGCGTTTGGAGCTTGCAGGTTCGACTGTGGAACTGATGCGGACGATTGTGCCGAATTTACAAAAGGTTGCTCCTGAAGCCATTTTTATGTTTATTACAAATCCAGTGGATGTGGTGACATATGCGGCTTTGAAGATTACCGGTTTGCCTCGTAATCAAGTTTTTGGTTCAGGAACGGTCCTTGATACTTCGCGTCTGCGTTATCTGGTGTCCTTAGAAACAGGTGTTGCTACGCAGAATATTCACGCGTACATTGCGGGTGAGCATGGTGATTCTGAGGTGGCGTTGTGGTCAAGTGCAGAAATCGGTAATGTGCCGTTGCGTCATTGGGGGCCAACATTGTCAGGTTCTCTTTTTGACGCTGATTTGCGTCGTCGTATTGCTGAAGATGTTGTCCAGTCGGCTTATCGGATTATTGAGGGTAAAGGCGCAACGAATTACGCGATTGGTTTGGCGGCTTCACGTATTGCAGGAGCTGTTTTGCGTGATGAGAACCGTGTACTTACTATTTCCACTCTTTTAGAGGATTGGGAAGGGATCTCAGATGTCTGTATGGCTGCGCCGACGATTGTGGGGCGTGCAGGTGCGGGGCGCGTGTTGAATCCACCATTGACTTTAAGTGAACGTGATGGTTTAACTGCTTCTGCGCAGCGTTTGCGTCAGGTGGCCCGCGATCTGGGCTTTTAAGAGCTGTATCTGCTGATTTTTGTCAGGAATCCTGTCCTTGTGGCTTTTGGCTGTAAGGGCAGGATTTTTATTATGTCTTATGCGTGTGAGTCTGGGTAGTTGCGGTCGTTTCTTTTTATGAGCAGATCATGATGCTTGCGGCGGAAATATGTCCGGTACTGACATTGTGTACGTTTTTAGAGGGATCGCAGTACTGTGACAACGCGACCAAGGATAGTTGCAGTGTCACCGTCAATAGGTGAGTAATTTTCGTTACAGGGTAAAAGCCAGATATGTCCACCTGTGCGTGAAAATACTTTGACGGTGGCTTCGCCTTCAATCATGGCGGCAACAATTTCACCTTCATGTGCTGTGTGCTGTGCGCGGATCACAACGAAATCTCCATCGAGGATACCTGCCTCGATCATTGAATCTCCGTGTACTTCCAGCATGAATAGTTGTCCATGTCCGGTTAGGCGGGTGGGTAGCTGAAAGATATCTTCCACGTATTGTTCGGCGGTGATAGGTGTTCCTGCAGCAATTCTTCCAACAAGGGGGATATTGGAGGCTTCCTCATCGGCATGTCCAACTGGAACAGTGATATCAATGAATGAAGCTTCGGTGGAATTGTCATGGGGTGTTTGCGTGTTGCCGTGGCCTAATAGGGTGCGACCGGTTTTAGAAATTTCAAGTGCTCGTGGTAAACCTTGAACTCGTTGGAGATATCCGTCACGTTCAAGAATGTCGAGATGATGTTTCACTGTTGAGGGGGAAGCGAGTCCAACTGCTGAGGCAATTTCGCGTACTGACGGGGGAAAGCCGTGGCTGTGTGCATGTGCGGATATGTGATGCAGTATTTGCAGTTGCCGTTCAGTGAGCGGTGTTTTTTCCATGAGTTCCTCCCGGGCGGTACGCAGATGTGGGTGCCTGCTGTTCCACTAGTAATACACAGGTTATGCGAATAAATCGTCGAAGTGAAACACATGTTCGAGCGGTTCTCGACATTACCAAAAAATAATGATATCGTACATGTGTTCGACGAACATATGTTCTAGTTTGTGGAGGTAGAAATGGCGCTTAAAGCATATGAAATCGCTACGGAACATGACATGCGTGTATTGAGTGCAGAGGATATGCCTCTTGCAACGGTTTCTGATATTCGCATGGCGCCTTCACGTCGTCGTGTACGTCGTGCTTTACGGTCAGAAAACCCTGCGGCTGCTCGTCGTCCTCATCCTCCTCGTACACGAGCGATACGCCAGTATCATTTTTCTGCGCTGAAAGTGGGGGCTGCGATATTCGCTACTGTTATTGCTAGCGTATGTGCTGCACATATAGGTTTTGCCTTGCAGCCTGATATCTCTCACATTCCGACAAGCGTTCATTTAGTACGTGCAGGGGATTCTGTGTGGAGTTTAGCTGCGACGGTGCCAACAAGCCGTCCTCTTGAGGAAGTAGTCACGGATATCGAACGTTTGAATCCTATTGACGGAACTTTGCTTGTGGGGCAGACGATTGCGCTTCCTCGGTATGACAAGTAGATGTTTTGCTATATAAGAGGTCAGATGCCCTTATTTTCTTCAGTCTGTGTGGCATCGTGCGGGATGAATACGTCGCAGATGCCTTAACATAAAAGAAAATAACTGAAGTTTTTGTGTCGATATATATGTGCTCACGCTATGCGTATCAAAATCCCAGAGTATAGGGAAGCTCACGCACATATGACGAATAAAGGGTGGCGAAAAAAGACACAGAAACTGCAAAATCCGCGAAAGAATAGTGTTTATCGCCGTGATATGCGTGGAAAAAGTGTCTACTATTCGTGTGCCTCTTGCATTGGACTCAATGTAAACGTAATTTTATGGGGTGCATTGTCCTTTCTGTCAGAGTTCCGATTCGCGTGTAGTAGACACCCGAATCGCTGATGATGGTGCCTCCATACGTCGCAGAAGGGAATGTGCTACCTGTAAGAAACGCTTTACAACTTTGGAAACATCATCATTCCAAGTGGTGAAACGTTCAGGCGTCGTGGAACCATTCTCGCGCGACAAAATTGTTTCTGGACTCAAACAAGCATGCCGTGGCCGCCCTGATGTCACCGGCGATCAGCTTGCCTATCTTGCACAACAAGTTGAAGAACAAATACGGTCCTCAGGAGTATCAAATGTGTCCTCCGAAGAAGTAGGAAAAGCCATCCTGCCTTTCTTACGCGACCTCGACGAAATAGCGTATTTACGTTTCGCCTCGGTTTACCGTGCCTTCAATAGCGTAGAAGATTTTGCTCAAGCAATCGAAGAACTCCAAGGGCGTAAAAAAAGCACACAAGCACGCTCCACAGCTCACACCCGTCGCCAAAAAACTCCACCTCAAGATTCAGTGCCTACACTTTTAGACTAAAAATCTTGGCAACAAAACCAATACGCAGATAAACCTTCAAAGATGAGTCTGTACACGCCTCAGCGATGAATAGCCGTCACAACAAGACGGATAGTGTCATTCATTTGCTCAATCGCCGCTAAAGCCTCCACAGGTAACTCTGATGAAATATCAGTAAGCACATATCCTGTAGACCCTGACGTAGACAGAATCTGACTTTCAATATTGGCCCCAGACTCAGCGAAAACTTGGTTAACCAAAGCCAAAACACCAGGTGTGTTTCGGTGAACCAAAGAAATACGGAAACGAGCTGAAGGCGAAGAATGCAACTGCAAATTCGGCAAATTGACACTCATATCCGTTGAACCGGTTTTCTCAAAATCAACAATCTTACCGGATACGAAACGTCCAATATCCCACTGAGCCTCTTCAGTTGAACCACCAATATGCGGAGTGAGAATTACATTATCAAGACCTGAAAGTACCGATGTGAAAGGATCCCCATTCGCCTTAGGCTCCGAAGGGAAAACATCTAAAGCAGCACCAGCAAGATGACCGCTGAGCAGATGATCGCGTAAAGACTCCACATCCACAACAAAACCACGCGACAAATTGATAAATAAAGCGCCGCGTTTCATTAAAGAGAACTCACGCTCACCGAATAAACCCGCATTATCAGGTAAACCATTGACATGAATGGACACAATATCAGCTTCACGTAGTACTGATTCTAAAGTCGGCATTTGTGTGGCATTACCTAAAGAAAGCTTTTCTGCCACGTCATAGTAAATAACATTCAGCCCCATAGCTTCAGCTAAAACAGACAGCTGCTTACCAATATTGCCGTAACCGATAATGCCTAATGTGTGTCCACGTACCTCATGCGCACCATCAGCACTCTTATCCCATATGCCGCGATGTAAACAAGAATTTTTAACTGTGACACGTCGTGACAAATTAATGATGTGACCGATCGCTAACTCCACAACGGAACGAGTATTAGAATACGGGGCATTAAAAACAGCAATACCTAAAGAAGTAGCGCACCCAAGGTCAATTTGATTTGTCCCAATACAAAAAGCGCCGATAGCACGTAAATGAGGACGAGCACGCAGCACTCGTTCAGTCACCATCGTTTTAGAACGCACACCAACATAGTCAACGCCATCAAGAGCCTGTATGAGTTCATCCTCATCAAGTGCTCCCGTATGACGAATAACCTCAATACCTGCCTGCTGGAAAACATCATCAGATACGCGGTGAGGATTTTCTAAAAGAAGTACACGAGTCATAGCTTTAATCGTGCCATGCTCAGCTAGAAAGAAACAGGAATATCCGTGAGACGGACTTTCCCTACTCCCATTCATCCATACCGGCAGGTAAAGACTGGCAATGCACAACAGTGAGGTCGTAGGTTGCGCGTGTCAAAGCCACAAATAAATCCCCAGGGCCATCATGAAGAATCTCTGAAGGCTCCACAACAATGACGGAATCAAATTCCAAACCCTTAGAGGCGCTCGCCGACAATACGCTTACGCGCTCAGTCAGCGTCGACATGCCTACAGTGTCACCACCCCAAGCTCGGGCACGATCAGCACTCAGGAGGACCGCTACGCGACCATAATCACGTCCTTGACGCTGGTCAAGTACCTCACATACGTGGCGCAGCACTGCCGCAACACTCATCCGTAAAGCTTCGTCATCATCATGCATTGGAAACTCGTCGCGCGCATCAACTATATGCAAACAATCATCCACATCGCGTACAGCCTGCATAGGGTGAATAACAGGCATACCTGCGCGCGCAAGAACACGTTCAGCTACATCAGTAAGCGTGCGAGGGGTCCGATATGACACAGATAAAACAAATTCATCGGTCAAAGCTCGCACAGCAGGTCCCAAAGCCTCAGACCACGAGGCAATGCGATGATTACCGCGTCTTTGATCTAAATCGCCGACGACCGTGAAACTACGAGCAGGACAACGCCTCAGCAAAGACCGCCACGCCATCGCAGAAAGATCCTGAGCCTCATCAACCACAATATGCCCATAAGTCCAGGTACGATCACGGGCAGCGCGTTCAGCTAGTGGAGTAAATTCTGCGGCACCTGCAACGGACTCAGCCAGCATTTCTGCTGAAACAATACCGCCACCAAGCCCTAAAGCCTCCATTGCTTCACGTGCGCGTTCTACCTGCGTTGCCTCATCATCATGCGCAGAAGAACGCGAAGCAGCGCAGGAAGGTAAAGGACCAAGTAATTCTTCTAATTCATCCAGTAAAGGGATATCAGCCACTGTTATAGGAGAAGTACGTGGGCGAGCTAACTGAGTGAGCTGCTCAGGTGATAAAGGAGAGCCTACTTCATCATTGAGTCGTGCAAGTAAAGCTGGTTTAGCCCATAAACGTTCCAAAAGGGTAAGGGAAGAAGTAGGCATCCACGCACGATTAATTGCTCGACGTGCGCTGACAGAATCCCGGATTTCTTGGAGCCACAAAGTAAATTCTTCAGAATCTATATCAGAACTTTCAGGTATGCCCGCAGCTTCAGTGATTAAACGCCGAGCCAAGACTTTCATCAGTTCTAAAGCAAAAACATCACGCGCAACATTATGAGGGCGACCACCTCGACGTGCATATTTTGCTGCGCGTACCACATCGTCTTGCCGGAGAGTAACACGACGATTCCACACATCAAGGACTTCGTCATGGGGCGGAATTTGCACAAGAGTTCGAACCGCGCGATGCAGAATCTGTGTCCACGCTGAAAGACCTTTAATGTAGGCAACATCAGGTAATTCAACGCCACGAGCTTTGATACCTGGGACAAGGTCACCTACGGTTAAAGACACAACGCCTGTTTCACCTAAAGAAGGAAGGACCTTTTCGATATAACGTAAAAAGACACGTGAAGGACCAACTAAAAGCACACCTGAGCGCTCTAAACGTTCACGTTCAGCATGAAGAAGATAAGCAATTCGATGTAAAGCAACAGCAGTTTTACCAGTTCCGGGACCGCCTTGAACAACGATCAGACCGTTACTTTGCGCACGGATAATATGATCTTGTTCAGCCTGAATGGTAGCAACGATATCGCCCATAAAACCATCACGCGCTTTACCTAAAGCCGCCATCAAAGCGCCTTCACCTTGAAGTTCTAAACCAGACTCACTGGCTGCCTGGGCATCAAGGACATCATCTTCAATCCCTAAAACTGTGCGCGCACGTGTCAAAATATGACGGCGGCGAACAATGCCTTGCCGGTCAATAGGTGTGGCACGATAGAAAGGAGCGGCAGCGGGGGCTCTCCAGTCAATAAGAAGCGAAGTGCCATCTTCTTCAGATAATGAGGTGCGCCCAATGTAGCGTTGCTTGCCTTCCATATCGTCAAGTCGGCCAAAGACCAGTCGGTCTTCTACGCCATCTAAGCGCGCGGCCATATTCCCGTAATGAGCTGAAATAGCATCACGTTCTGTCCAGCCTTGCGCATTTCCTACCCCGTGGTTGGCGTGGACACGAGCTTGACGCTGACGATATGTGTCCCGCAGGTCATCAAGATGACGGTAAGCATTGTCAACAAAAACCTGTTCGCGGGTGATTTCACGCGAGATATCACTCGAATGCGGCGAATCCGACACAGTGCCTCCACAGTGAATCTGAAAAAGAAGGGACCTACCATTGTGTCAATTTCTTACTCAAAATGCTGGAAGAAAGACTGATGTTCCTGCCACATTTTCTTTTCGACGGGAATTCTTTTGAGTAAGCGGGTAGCGTGGTACTCACAATAGAAAACATCAATGTCATCAATACGGCACAGTATCACTACACATACGTACGCAGGGGAGGAGCGCTATGCCGTTGTACGATCAAGGGCCTGCATGGGGAGTAAAGTCACCGATCCTGGTTTTACATTTCGATGGCGCTATTGATGCGGGGGTTGCCGGTCATATCGCAGTAGAACAGATGCGTCACGCCTTACGTACAGACCGGATTGCAACATTCCACACGGACGAATTTATTGACTACCGCGCCCACCGGCCAGTGCTGACAGTAGAGGACTGGGTATCCACCGATCTGAATATGCCCGAGATTATTGTGGAACGTGTCGATGATGATTTAGGACAGCCATTTTTGCTGATTCACGGTCCTGAACCGGATATGCGGTGGGAAAAATTTGCCTCCCACATACGTCAGATCGCTGAAGAAGCAGGAGTGGAAATCACGGTGTCTTTGCATGGTGTGCCAGCGGGAACTCCACACACGCGGCCTGCGCAAGTTCACATTCAAGCAACGGATTCTTCTTTGATTCCGCCTCAACCACAGATGATGCAGCCAATGTATTTTCCCTCTCCTGTGAGTTCATTTGTTCAAGCACGCTTAGCTGAATCAGGTATTGACGGAGTGGCTTTACTCGGATCGGTTCCTTTCTACATGGCTGATCGTCCTTATCCTGCAGTATCCTCAGCGATCCTGCGTAAACTCTCTGAACTAACGGGACTGGCTTTACCAGTAGGGGATTTAGAGCGTGGAGCTGCCGAAGATATCGCAGCTCTTGAAAGTTTCACGGAAGAAAATCCGCAGATCCATGAAACTGTTCAAGCCCTAGAAACACACTACGATGCCTTAACAGGGGCCAATGGTATTGCTCCCTTAACTTCCTTTTCTGACGATGTAACCTCTGTGCCGCATACAGAAACCCAAAATATCGGGGATGTGATTGAAGCCTATTTGGCAAATGTCACGAAAAATTCAGCGGATGTGACGGAGAATGCCCCTTCTCATTCCGCATCACAAACCGATGAGGAAAGCGAACCTGAAACGGAAACCGTAGAGGACGTTCTGCGCCGCCTAGCGCATCGAGAAGCACAGAAAAACTCTGCCACGTTGAATATCCGCCATATTCCTCGCCACCGCGCAGACACTCACGAACCACCGCCGCTTCCTCCATCTGAACAACAGATGTAAAACGGATTGACCTGTGAATAACCGGCAGATACGCGCAGGCGAGTGTACAGGTTTCCACTACTGTCTTACGCTCAAAACCTAACTGTGTGATGTATCCACCTGCCCATCTGACCCGCTCTATCTTCTGACGTACACCATGACACCATCACATAATCACACACCGCCACAATTTGCTACAGGTATTCGCGTATGGGCATGCGCAATGCTGATCTACATAGTGGCTGTTACTGCTCGTACGTCATTAGGAGTATCCGGCGTAGAAGCAATAGAACGCTTCGGTCTGACAGCATCGGGACTTGCTCTTTTTGCTGCCCTTCAAGTAGGGGTTTACGGCTGCGCGCAGATTCCGATGGGGATTCTGCTCGATCGATGGGGCCCGCGCCGACTGATGACACTGGGTGCTGTCCTTGTTGCTATTGCACAAACCGAAATGGCTTTTTCTTCATCTTTTATGTGGGCGATCATTGCCAGAATCCTTTTAGGCATTGGAGACGCCACAGCATTTATTTCAGTTTTACGCTTACTGTCCTCGTGGTTTTCCATACGGCACATCCCAATATTTACTCAACTTACGTCAATCTTCGGGCTTTTTGGACAAATCCTTTCTGCAGGACCGTTTTTGATGTCACTTCATCAATGGGGGTGGAGCCCTGCTTTTTGTATGACAGCCGCCGCTGCACTGATCGTGGCCTTCATCGCTGCTCTTGGGATACGTGATTCAACACAAAACACCCCTTCTGATTCTCAGGTTTTCCCCAGTGTGTCCCCTCATGTATTTCGTAATCCAGGAACATGGGCTGGTTTCTTTGCTCATTGGATTGGCTCAGGGCCGCCGATGACATTCACTTTGCTGTGGGGAGTTCCTTTTATGACCTTAGGTATGGGGATGAAACCAGAACAAGTCAGCAGGATGCTCATTATTTTCTCTGTGACAAATATTCTTTTCGGCCCTGTGATGGGTATTGTGAGTGCGCGGATGCCGAAACGACGTCCGCATATGATTGCCCTATCTTTCACGGTGATTGCCGCAGTATGGGCTTGGTTGCTTTCTTCGTATTCACCGCCTTCTGTCTTTGCTGCCACCTGCCTTGTTGTGGCTTTGGCATTGGGGGCGGTATCTTCATCGCTTGCATTTGATATTGTCCGGATGACTTCACCCATCCACACATTAGGAACAGCTTTATCTGTGGCAAATATGGGTGGTTTTATGGCGACTTTGACGACGATGCTTACTATCGGGATTACTCTTGATGCCCTCTCAGGGGATGAGGTTTTAGGGTGGAGCCATTTCCGTGTAGCTATGAGTGCGCAGGCCTTCCTGTGGCTTATCGGCATCATAGGTTTTGTTCTCACACTGATAAAAGCGCGACATGTGTTCTTTGGTCGAACAACTGACTGATTAAAAGTTGCAGTTTTCCTGGTACTTTACGAGTAAACAGGGGAGCCTACGGTGATCTTATGCGCCTTCGTCATGTAGAGGGTGAATACCGGCGTACCATTTACGCATATCATGCCCTTGTATTACTCGCGCAGGCAGTGGCAAACGCCTGAGTAAACGTTCAAGTTCCTCAAAATCACACAGAGAAAAATCAGTGTTATGATAAACAATAGGCTGAAAAGATGAAGCGGATTCGGATTCAGATTCAGATTTAGTGAAGGGTGAATCCGTAGGTGTCCTTACCACAGGTACAGGTGCGCTCGCCGTTTCATAGGATAAGTCGTTGTGCGGAAAAGAAGTCTTTTGTGCAGAGACATGTGTTTTAGGTGAGGTGTTTTGGGCAATAAGGACGACGTTTCCTCTGCGTCCTCCGCGTCCTACTTTTGGATCTGCAATAGCAATAACTCGATCGAAAACTTCAGATACGGCAGCAATATCGTAGCGTGCGTCACTTGTGCCACCATGTGCGCAATTGACCATATAGAGTCCGCCGGGTCGTAATGCGCGCGCAACAGAATGAACGTATTCAATGGTGCGTAGGTGGGAGGGTATTTCTCCGTGAGCAAAAGTATCACGCACGATAACATCCCAACGCTGAGGGCGAGTCTTTTCTGTTTCATGGCGTGCTTCACCGACACGAATTTTCAATTGAGGTGCCCGTGGTAGGTCAAAGTGTTCACGCACGAGTTGCGCTAAAGCTGCATCATATTCAACAGCCGTGTGCCGTGAATGGGGGAAAAGTGTGACCCAAGCTCGCGGCAGTGCGCATGCGGCTCCTCCCAGATGTAGGACCTGAATACGTGCCTGCGTCTCGTAGGTGGCCTGGAGAGCACATGTCATATGTTGCATGTATTCAAAATCCATATGCGTGGGGTCGTTTATATCAATACATGACGATTCCACATCATTGAGGAATAAGGTAAGGAGGGGGCCGTCTTGAGTAAGGCGGGCGTATCCGTAGTCAATGGGGAATTCTTCAGTGCCGCGCAGCCGGGGACCTTTTTTCATGAAAGACACTGTAGTGAAAAATGAGGGAAAATAGGGGCTATGAGCAAAAGGGGGTGTATATGTCTCACGCTCCACGTGATAGCAGGGGAGTAAAGGATTGGGGTGATGATGATTCACGCACCCCGATTCTTCATGTTGATATGGATTCTTTTTTCGCTGAGGTTGAATTACAAGAGAATCCGCAGCTGCGTGGACGTCCCTTGATTGTGGGCGGTAAAGGTAACCGCGGTGTTGTGACCTCTGCGACATATGAGGCCCGTGCTTTAGGGGTGCGTGCAGGAATGCCAATGGGTCGCGCGCGGAGTTTATGTCCTCATGCGTATGTGGTGGCCTCTCGTTATTCGCTTTATTCACAGTATTCGCATCGTGTGATGGAGGTATTATCGAGTATTACCCCTGTTTATGAGCAGGTCAGTATTGATGAGGCATTTTTGGATGTGTCGGGTGCTCGACGGCGTTTAGGCTCTCCGCGTGTGATTGGAGAGCTGATTCGCCAGCGGGTGCGCACTGAAGTAGGTTTACCTGCTTCTGTTGGTATTGCAGTCAATAAGTCTGTGGCAAAAATTGCTTCAGCTAATGCGAAGCCAGATGGTTTATTGTTGATTTCTCATGAGGCGACCTTGCCTTTTTTACATGGTTTACCTGTGGGTGCTTTATGGGGTGTAGGCGCGCGTACTGTGGAGATACTGGAGCGTGAGGGTGTGACCACCATAGGTGATCTTGCTGCTTTACCTATTGATCGTGTGGTGAAACTTTTAGGTGTGGCTCATGCTCATCACGTACATAATTTGGCGTGGGGGATTGATCCTCGTCCGGTTGCTGCTGTTCATCCGGAAAAATCTGTGGGCGTGGAACGCACTTTTGAACACAATATTTATTCGCGAGAAGAATTAGAGCGTTTTGTTTTGGCTGCTTCTCATAAATGTGCTGCGCGTCTGCGTAGGGCAGGTCTTGTTGCTTCTGGTGTTGCTCTGAAAATACGTGATGGGAATTTTGTGACGGTGACTCGTTCGGCAACTTTACCTGATGTTACTGACGTGGGGCGTAGCCTCGCGTTGGCTGCGCAGCGTTTGCTGAAAGCTCAGCCCATTCCCCTTGCTGGGGTGCGTTTATTGGGTGTGCGTGCGGAAGGGCTTCGACGTGCAGATGAGGGTTTTGCTGTGCCTTTGGAGGAAGATCCTCGTCCGCGGGCAACTGAGCGCGCAATGGATCAGGTGGTTGAACGTTTTGGTGCGTATGCATTACGTCCGGCTCGTTTGTTAGAGTCCACAAAGAATGGAGATTCGTCTCCTCGGGCCACAGAGCATTAGACTAAGGGCAACTGAGAGGACGACAAGGAAGTGTGCGATGGCGTTATCTGAGTACGAAAAGAAAGTTCTTGAACAGATGGAAGCAGATTTCCGTCGTTCGGATCCCCAATTTGTGGCAGGTATGTCTGATTCTGCTGTTGAGCCTCGCCCTGTGTCACGTGAGCGTCTGCGTTTGTCGCCTCGTCGTTTTATTTTGGGGCTGTGTGTCGTCATTGTTGGTTCGCTGCTGTTATTAACAGCTGTGTCTTTGGGTTACAGTTATACGTCTATTGCGTTGGCGGTATGCGGGTTTGTTGTGATGGTGTCGGGTTTGCTGTGGATGTTCCGAACAGATTCATCACAGAGTGCTTCTGCTGGGGCTGTTTCACGTAAAGGCATGTGGTCCCGTTTCATGTACAGGCAGCAACAGTATTGGGATGAGCGTCAGCAGCGTTAAAGCGCTATGTGATTTTTGTTGTGCGTACGCTGTTGTGCGCACGGAATATTTGTGCTGCTCTTGTGTCATTTTGTGTGATTGTGTCTCAACTTTTTGTGTTGAATGCTTTGATGAAATAGTTGGTTGTGACACATAGTTTTTCTGCTTCCACTTTGCTCCCCAGCATAGATATGTGTTTGTGATTCTTATGCGCCTTTGTTGGGGATATATCGCTTTTTCTGAGTCTTTTTCGCTGCTATGAGCAGTATCTCCTAAAAATTTTGCGGTCTTTAGTGTGTGTGTGGAAACTTTTATCCTGCGTATCTGTTGAGATAAAAGTGTGTATTTTCCCCCATTTTCCTCCACCAATTATTTTTGGCTTATTTTCAGCATATTTATGCAATAACTCAAGAGTTTTTGCGTGTAAATATCTTGATTTTAGAAAAAAGTGGAGTAAAGTGGTGGAAGATGTCACGCAGGGGAAGGCGGTGAAACATGTTTCTTGGAACTTACGAGCCAAAGCTCGATGACAAAGGACGTGTAATTTTGCCTGCCCGATTCCGTGCAGACATGGAGGGAGGGATTGTTCTCACTCGCGGGCAAGAACGCTGCATTTACGCTTTTCCAGCCCACGAATTTGAGAATATGACCGCTGATCTGCGACGCGCACCATTGTCATCAAAACAAGCTCGTGACTGGATCCGCGTCATGCTTTCTGGCGCATACAAAGAAATGCCTGATAAGCAAGGTCGAATCGTTGTTCCATCTGACCTGCGAAATTACGCCAATCTTGGTCGAGAACTCATCGTTATTGGCGCAGGAAGCAGAGCAGAAATATGGAATGCCGAGGCCTGGCATGAATACCTTGCCCTCCAAGAGGAAGCATTCGCACATACAGAAGAAGAAATCATTCCTGGAATGTTCTAAAGCGCATATTGAGGTCTCCGCCCCAAGGTCTGACATCACTTCCCCGATGGCAGAACTCGGTGGGGGACCCCGATAGGCGAAGGAATGTTCAAGGAAACAGAGGAAAGGAGGATATAGCATGGCCGGGCCTGAACATGCTGACCCTGCAACTTTGCATATCCCTGTCCTCCTTGACGAATGCTTAGCTATGCTAGCTCCCGCTTTCACAGTGGAAAAACCTATTTTGATTGACTGCACCCTTGGAATGGGTGGGCACACGCACGCTGTTCTTGAACGATTCCCTAATGTCACCGTCATTGGTATAGACCGTGACCCTGAAGCAATCAGTATTGCTTCACGCCGGCTGAACACATTCGGCTCTCGTTTTCACGCAGTTCATACAACCTACGACCACGTTGACGAAGTGGCTCAGGAATATGGTCATGACGGGAAAGTTGAAGCCGTCCTCATGGACTTAGGTGTTTCCTCGCTGCAACTTGATGAAGAAAAACGTGGTTTCTCCTACGCTGTTGATGCTCCTCTTGACATGCGGATGAACCCTACAGATGGGCCTACAGCAGCAGACCTGATTGCACATATGAGCGCAGCGGAACTGACACGTATTCTAAGAATCTACGGTGAAGAACGCTTTGCCTCAAGAATTGCGCGAAATATCGTGACAGAACGCGAGAAAACACCGATACTACGTACAGGACAGCTTGCTGATATTGTTCGTCGTTCCATCCCTGCACCTGCGCGGCGTACAGGTGGGAATCCATCAAAACGCACATTCCAAGCACTACGTATTGCCGTCAACGACGAACTACGCATTCTTGAACACGCGCTTCCTCGCGCACTGAGCAGCATCAGGATCGGTGGCCGACTGGTAGTGGAATCCTACCAGTCCCTTGAAGACCGCATTGTGAAAGATATTTTCAAACGTGGCGCAACAGATCAAGCACCCCCCGAAATGCCGGTAATACCTCCGCATCTTCAAGCACGTCTCACATTGCTGACACGCGGTGCCCAACGAGCACATACCCAAGAACAAGAACACAATCCCCGCTCTGCATCTGTACGCCTACGCGGAGCCCAAATTATTGCACCGTGGAAGGAATGAATATGAGCGCTGTACCCAACAGGAACCGTCCGGCAACGCGGACAGATCAGCTGCGTATGCCAGCCACTCCACGGCTACATATCGTTGAGGGAGGAGCGCAGCCACGTCGTTCGGTCCTCCCGCTGACACTCGTGGTACTGTTCGCACTCGTTGCAGCTATCGTGACACCTATGCTGCTCAATACGCGGATGGCCCAAACATCATTTGCTATTCGTGAGCAGCAAATTCTACTCAACGAACTCAACTCTCAAGCTGCCCAGATGCAAGTACAGATCCATGAACGCTCATCTGCGATCTCATTGGAAAAGGCCGCCAAAGCGCAAGATATGGTTCCTTCCGGACGCCCAGGAATCATTCGCTTAGCAGATGGCACAGTTGACGCAGGTGTGGCTGCCCAATGACACTTTCGGCTCGTCGGGCACGATGGATCGTCATCATCACCCTCTTATTACTGTGTATATGCGCTGTACGCCTCTTTGATATTCAAATTATCCAAGCAAAAACACTGGCAACAGAAGGACAAATTGTCCGCACCCAAGTGTCAGAAGTTCCTGCTCAGCGCGGCACAATTATTGATGCGACCGGGACCGTACTTGCTGATTCTGTTCAGACCTATCACATTGCAGCAAATCAACAAAATATTGCGCGCTGGATACATTACGAAACAGTAGACGGCAAAAGAACTCAAAAAATACAAGGTCGAGGTCCTGCAGAAGCCGCCCGACTTCTTGCGCCACTTCTCGACATAGATGAGGCTACACTTGGCGGACAACTCGTTGGTGACAGCACATACGTGTACCTGAAGAAAAATGTGAGCGCACAAACCTACAAGGATATTCGCGCACTCGACATACACGGTATCGAATGGGAAGCCGTCACAGACCGTGTCTACCCCAATGGAAATACAGCAGCACCAGTTATCGGTACCATCAATGCTGAAGGCAAAGGCGCCTCAGGCCTCGAAGCAACGATGGATTCTCTATTAGAAGGCGTTGCTGGTAAAGAAGCGTACGAAATTGCGCCGAATGGTGCTGTAATGCCCGGCGGTAAAAAAGTCATCGAAGAACCCATGAACGGAGCGACAATCCGTACGACACTTCATGCTGATCTGCAACACTTAGTGCAAGAAAAACTTGATGACCGTGTGCGTAAACATCAAGCAGAGTGGGGAGCAGTAGTAGTCACCGAAGTAAGTAGCGGACGAGTCCTTGTCCTTGCAGACTCATTTTCTGAAGCGCCAAATAAATCAAAAGTACAACCCATTTCAGCTGTCCAATACGCTTTTGAACCAGGTTCTGTTGGCAAAGTCGTCACCATGGCGCAAGCAATAGAAAAAGGAACAAGCACACCCACCTCAGTATATGAAGTAGCTTCGACAGTGCAGCTTCCCGGTGGCGATGGCATCATAAAAGATGCTATCCCACACCCTGTTCTTAACCTAACAAGTACCGGTATTTTGGCTCGATCTTCCAATGTGGGAACAATGCAAATCGGTGAAACCCTCACCGACGAAGAACGCTACGAATTTATGCGTCTCCTAGGTTTTGGTGAAGTCACAGGAATTGAACTGCCCGGCGAAACTACCGGAAGTTTACGTCCCCCAGATCAATGGCAAGGACGTGACCGTTTCGTTACCATGTTCGGTCAAGCCTACTCAATGAATGCCCTCCAAGAAGTCACACTCATGTCAACCATCGGAAATGGGGGAGTACGAATTAACCCACGAATCATTGACTCGTGGACTTTAGCGGACGGCACAGTACACACCCCTCAAGCTCCTGAACCCGTTCAAGTAATATCGGCCGATACCGCAGCTCAGATAGCCAAAATGATGGAATCCGTTGTTTCGGGTGAAGGCGGCACAGGTGGCTTAGCGAAAGTTGAAGGATACCGTGTCGGTATTAAAACTGGTACCGCAGAAATCTTTGAGGGAGGAACCAAACGTATTCTCTCAACTGCGGCAGGAATCATTCCCGCCGATAAACCACGACTCGCTATTGCCGTTGTCATTTACAATCCTGCTAATGGCTTATACGGTGATAGTTCTTCCGCTCCTCTCCTAGGTGACGTGGGAGCAGATGCCGTTCGTATTCTCGGCGTACCTGCCTCTGCCGAAGAAGCCCAGCTATATCCGTCCAGTTCTCAATAAGGATTCACAGCACACCAGGAAAAACAC
Organism: Schaalia sp. lx-100; assembly: GCF_021083625.1. Taxonomy (NCBI): domain Bacteria; kingdom Bacillati; phylum Actinomycetota; class Actinomycetes; order Actinomycetales; family Actinomycetaceae; genus Schaalia; species Schaalia sp. lx-100. The sequence continues at coordinate 144,360 of NZ_JAJNRP010000002.1, forward strand.
CTGGAAGGAGAAAGATGCACCGCAGCAGCGACTGGATCGCACAGGCACTCTCAGGGCAAATAACCGGCCCTTCCTGTGAAATCACAGGAATTGTCACCACTGATTCACGTGAAGTGACACCGGGTTCACTCTACGTTGCGCGACGCGGTGAAAATGCGGATGGGCATGACTACCTCGCATCTGCCAAGCACAATGGGGCTGTTGCTGCGATTGTTGAAGAATACCGTGCAGATGGGCCAAATACGCAGATACGTGTTCCAGATGCGACACGTGCTTTGGGACGCCTTGCGCAGGCTCATCTTGCAGACCTTCGAGTCAAAAATCCGAACCTACGTGTGCTCGCTGTGACAGGGTCTGCAGGAAAAACGACAACAAAAGACCTGCTCCATCAGATCTTGTCCGTTCACGGTCCCACAGTGGCACCTAAACTCTCTTTCAATAATGAAGTCGGTATGCCGCTGACTGTCCTGACAGCTACAGAAAACACACGTTACCTTGTTCTTGAAATGGGTGCCTCTGGTCGTGGACATATTGCTTACCTTGCGCATATTGCACCTCCCGATGTCGCAGTTGAACTGATGGTTGGGCACGCGCACATGGGAGGCTTTGGCAACGTAGAAGGAATCGCGCAAGCAAAAGCTGAACTTGTGGAAGCCTTGACATCTCAAGGCATCGCTGTCCTCAACGCAGACGACCCGAATGTGATGGCCATGTCACATCGCACACAAGGCCACGTGATGACTTTTTCTGCCGCAGGGAAAACGGATGCATGTGTGATCGCCGCAGATGTTGAGATAGACGAAAAAGGCTGTCCATCTTTTTCACTTATGCTACCTACCCAAGCACATAGTCCAGTGGCATCCGTAAAAGAAAGAGAAACCTCAGCTCATCTTTCGACCCCATCCGATGAAATTACTGAATACCACACATATCCTGTGACTTTACAATTAGTTGGTATTCACCATGTTGCTAATGCTTTAGCAGCCGCTACAGCAGCATATGCTTTGGGACTGGAAGCAGCAGATATAGCCAAGCGCCTATCGAATGCCCGTGCACAATCACCGCATCGGATGGACGTGCGCTCCTTAAACTACGGTTCGTGCCGATACACGCTGATTGACGATTCTTATAATGCGAATGTTGATTCGATAAGTGCTGCAATTACTGCTTTAGGAACATTGGCTGGTACTCGCCCTCGCATAGCACTTCTGGGTGAAATGCTTGAACTTGGTGATGAAGCTGAAGCTATGCATCGTCAAGTCGGACAGATGGCACGTCATTGTGGCATTAATACCGTGATTACTTTGGGAGACGGGGCGCGATATATCACACAGGAACTTTCTGAGGCGACCCGCACACGTCATGCGCGTACACCACAGGAAGCATTCGGTATCCTCTCAGAGGAGATAGTTGAGGACTGTGTGCTCCTTGTGAAAGGATCGCATGGCTCTGGCGCTCATCTTGTCGCCGACATGCTCATTGAGAGGGGAACCGTCCGATGATAGGGCTTATCTTGGCTTTCGTTTTAGCCCTTGTCCTTTCGTTAGGTCTGACGCCTCTGTTTATCCGCTATCTGGTTGCCCACCAGTACGGTCAGTTCATCCGTCAGGATGGGCCTACACAACACCTCACAAAACGCGGTACTCCAACAATGGGGGGCGTAGTTTTCATATTCGCCACCGTCATCGGATGGCTTGTCGGTTCCCTTCTAAACGGGGGGCCTACATGGTCAGGTATTTTGCTGATCTTCCTTCTTGTAGGTTTAGGCGTGATCGGTTTACTTGATGATTCCATCAAAATCATGCGTCAGCGTTCGTTGGGGCTTCATGCCGGTGCAAAAATCATTGGACAACTTGCGGTAGCTTCCCTTTTCGCCGTGGGCGCACTCATATTGCCCGATGAAAGGGGGTACACCCCGGGGGCCCTCCAGATTACGTTTACGCACACTTTGACCGTGTCACTGGTTTTTGGCGGCATCATCCTCGGCGTTATTCTTTTTATTCTGTGGGCAAATTTCCTAGTAACAGCATGGTCGAATGCTGTGAATCTGACGGATGGGCTTGATGGTTTAGCTGCTGGCGCATCTATTTTTGTTTTCGGTGCCTACACATTCATGTCGTACTTTTCTACAATGCAGGTATGTGGCGGCCGGACATTGAATGTTCATGCGTGCTATGCGTTACGTGATCCTCTGGATATCGCTATCATCTGTGCTGCACTTGTAGGAGCTTTAGCGGGTTTCTTGTGGTGGAACTGTTCTCCTGCACAAATTTTCATGGGCGACACAGGATCACTCGCACTTGGAGGTGTCCTCGCCGGTGTTTCTTTACTGACGCATACGGAATTTTTTGCAGTGATTGCAGGCGGTTTATTCCTTGCCACCACTATTTCAGTGGTTATTCAAGTGGCTTTCTTCAAAGCAACAGGCCGCCGCGTTTTCCTCATGGCTCCTTTGCATCACCATTTTGAACAAAAAGGATGGAAAGAAATCACAATTGTGATTCGTTTCTGGTTAGTTGCCGCACTTCTTGCCATGATTGGGGCGGCTCTTTTCTATGCAGAGTGGGTGTCTCGCCTGTGATTCCTCAGTCACCAGTAGCAATCGTCGGATGGGGTGTGTCAGGCAAGGCCGCTGCCCGTGCTTTAGTGCGTCGCGGTATTGACGTGATGGTTTTTGACGGGAAAGAAGGGGCAGCTCCCTTACCGGATCTTCCACAGGTGAACGTCCGCTCGATTACAGATCCAGAATCTTTGGCACAGGCGGTCCTAGCAGCACAACCAACACTCGTTATTGTTTCACCGGGAGTCGCTCCGCATACCCCGCTCATGCAGGCATGTGAGCGCTCCTCAATTCCCGTATGGGGTGAAGTTGAACTTGCGTGGCAATTGCAAGAATCAGGGCCGCATGCTGGTAGGCCTTGGCTTTGCGTAACTGGGACAAACGGTAAAACAACAACCGTTGGTATGCTGGGTTCGATTTTACGGGCTGCAGATAAACACGCGGTGGAAGTAGGAAATATCGGTTCTCCCATTTGCGAAGCTATTGACACAGATGCGCACATCTTTGCCGTTGAACTTTCCAGTTTCCAATTGCATACGACTCATACGCTATCCCCGTGGGCTTGCGTATGTATTAACGTGGATGCGGACCATGTGGATTGGCATGGAAGTCCTGAAGCGTATGCGAATGATAAATCACGTATTTATACTCATACCCAGATGGCTTGCGTGTACCCAGCGCATGATCGTCCTATTGAAAAAATGGTCGAAGATGCCGATGTGATTGAGGGCGCGCGTGCTATCGGCGTCACATTGGGGATTCCATCTGTATCGCAGGTGGGGCTTGTTGAAAATCATTTGATAGATCGGGCATTTGTAGCTGATCGACACAAAAACGCCCTGCACCTTGCTGATGTTGAAGATGTTGCTGCTGCCTATGGTGGTTCTGTAACAGCAGCAGTAATGATGGACGCGCTGATTGCGGCTGCGCTTGCGCGTTCTGTTGATGTTCCACCTGAAAGTGTGGCTGAGGGCTTGCGTACCTTCCGTCCGGCCGCTCATCGTCGCGCAGTGATCGCTGAGGCTGCAGATCTGATCTGGATTGATGATTCAAAGGCAACGAATGCGCATGCTGCTGAAGCATCTTTACGTGGATTAGAGCCGCATAGCGCTATTTGGATTTGCGGTGGTGACACGAAAGGGCAGGTCTTTGATGACATGATTGTGCGCGTTAAAGATCAGCTTCGAGGTGTCGTTCTTATCGGCGCAGACCGCACTGACTTCGCTCGTGCTTTTGCTCAGAATGCTCCGGAAATACCGGTTGTTGAAGTAGCTGAACATGAGGATTGGATGTTTTCAGTGGTGAATGAAGCTGTCGCCCTGTCGCGTCCAGGTGATACGGTTCTTTTAGCGCCGGCGTGTGCTTCGTGGGATCAATTTGAGAATTATGGTCAGCGTGGTGACGTATTTGCTGAGGCTGTGCAGCGACTTGCCCGCCAATGGGGGAAGTAAAAAGGGCAGGGGAGGTCTGATATGCGTTTTCGCCTACCGAAAATTGAGTTTGGAGATCGAAACAAAGAAAGGCCTCCTGCTCATCCTGTGGTGACCTATTACCTCATCATTATTCCCGCTACCTTATTGACATTATTTGGCTTGGTCATGGGTTTTTCTGCCTCAGCGGTTCTTCATATCTCGCAAGGTGAAAGCCCGTATTCTGCTTTTCTTCGCCAGCTTGGAATTATTGTCATTTCTACTCTGCTTGCGGCTTGTGTGCACATGATTAACCCCCGGTGGTGGTATAAATGTGCTCCGTTTATTTTTGTGGCTGCGTTACTGGCGCAGCTTTTGGTTTTCACGCCGCTTGGCAGGGAAGTTGGCGGCAACAGGAACTGGATTTACCTGCCGATTTTGGGGCAGGCACAGCCTTCCGAATTTATGAAACTTGCGATCATCATTTTTTTGGCACGTCTGGTTACCCGTACAGGTGCTCGTCTTCATGACTGGAAACAAATGGCTGCGACGGTGGGCCTTGCTTTTGTTACAGCTGTTGGCTCCATCATGCTGGGCCGTGATCTTGGAACTGCTTTAGTTGTCATGGTTTCCTGCGTCGGTGCATTATGGGTTGCTCGGCTACCAGCAAAATGGTTCGGGTGGGCCGTGATTGTCAGCATTCCGGTCATGGTTCTTTTAGTTGCGATGAATCCTTCACGTATTCGACGGGTTCTTGATATTCTTCCGTGGCGTCAAAGTGTCCGTAACCTTTCTGCACCAGAACAGATTGACCACGCGCTGTGGGCTTTGGGTTCTGGTGGTTTAACAGGTTTAGGTCCGGGTGCTTCACGTGAAAAATGGAATTATCTTCAGGAAGGTCATACGGATTTCATCCTAGCTATTTTAGGTGAAGAATTTGGGCTTTTAGGTACTCTGTCTGTTCTTGCATGTATAGCTGTTCTTGTGTGGGCGCTTGTGCGGTTGTGTATGACAACCACTTCACCTTTCGTTGCGGTGAGTTCTGCGGGAATTGCCTCGTGGATTGGAATTCAAGCCATTATTAATATTTTTTCAGTAACAAAAATCGGTCCGGTTATTGGTGTTCCCTTGCCGTTGGTATCCTATGGTGGTTCCTCATTCTTTTTCACTGCTCTTGCTTTAGGCGTTGTTGCTGGATTCGCGCGAGATGAAGCAGGCATGGGAAGGTGGGGACGGCCCGATGAATCTTCTGCTGGTCGTGATCCTCGGGTACTTCCTAAACGCCGGCCAGCGGATAAAGTAACGAAACGAAGCAGGCAGGTACGATGAGATTCCTTTTAGCCGGTGGCGGTACGGCAGGTCACGTGAATCCTTTGCTCGCAACAGGTCATGTGTTGCGTGAAGGCGGAAATGAAGTGATCGTTCTTGGAACTCAGGAGGGTTTAGAATCTGATCTTGTCCCGGCGCACGGTTTTCCATTGGAAACGATTGAGAAAGTACCCCTTCCTCGGAAACCAACGCCAGCTTTAATGACTTTGCCGTTACGTTTGCGTCGAGCAGTGAAGCGCTGTGAAGAACTCCTTGAAGGCGTGGATGTGCTTGTAGGTTTTGGTGGCTACGTGTCAACGCCTGCGTACTTTGCGGCGCGTTCACGTGGCGTTCCAGTGGTTATTCATGAACAAAATGTGCGTCCAGGTTTGGCTAATCGTTTAGGGGCGCAGTGGGCGCGTGTCGTGGCTTTAACATTTGAATCTACTCCTTTGCAGGCTCGTCGAGGAATGACGACGGTGACAGGTTTGCCTTTGCGTAGTGCGATTAGTGAATTAGCGCAGGCTCGTCGTCACCCCGATCAGTTGCAGGATCGGCGCTTCCAAGCTGCTGCCCGTTTAGGTATTTCGTCGGATATGAAAACACTGCTTGTAACAGGCGGTTCTTTGGGTGCTGTTCATTTGAATGAGGTTGTGACTCAGGCTGCGCGTTTTTTACCTGAGGATGTTCAAGTTATTCATCTGACTGGTCGTGGTAAAGACGAAGCAGTGCGTACCGCTGTTCAAGAGGCCGGGGTTTCTTCGCGTTGGTTGGTGCATGACTACCTTTCGACAATGGAGGATGCTCTCGCTGTTGCTGATCTTGTGCTGTGTCGCAGTGGTGCGGGTACGGTGGCTGAAATGACGGCTTTAGGTTTGCCGTGTGTTTATGTGCCTCTGCCGATCGGTAATGGTGAGCAACGCCTGAATGCTGCCGATCATGTGGCTTGCGGTGGCGCGCTCCTTGTGGAGGATGCGTGTGTGGACGCGGATTTTGTTCGTGAAGAAGTTTTCTCTTTAATGCTTTCTGACCATTTAGATCAGATGAAACGTGCCTCTGTGAATATCGGAAAGACTGATGCGGCGACTCGTTTGGCAGATCTCGTGATGGGGGAGGCGATGGCTCGTGGCTGATCGTTACCATTTTATTGGTATTGGCGGGGCTGGCATGTCGGTTATTGCTGAGCTTCTTGCAGCCGGAGGAGCTGTGGTTTCTGGCAGTGATCGAAGCGATTCGCCTGTTTTAGAGCGTCTGCGTTCACTTGGTATTGATGCGCGGTGTGGGCATGATGCGCACGCGGTTTCAGCGGATGCAACGGTGGTCGTATCAACAGCAATACGTGAATCAAATCCTGAGTATAGGGTGGCTCGTGAGCGTGGGCAGCGCATTATTCACCGTTCTGAGGCGTTGAAGTTAGCATCGCAGGGTATGCGTTTTGTTGCGGTTGCGGGTACGCATGGGAAAACAACCACATCAGGTATGTTGACTGTTGCGCTTGCTGAGGCCGGTTATGATCCTTCCGCAGCAGTGGGGTCTGTGATTGGTCGTTACGGTTCTGGAGCTCATGTGGGTGCAAGCGATATTTTCATTGCTGAAGCCGATGAGTCTGACGGGTCATTTTTGAATTATGCTCCTGTGATTGAGCTTGTGACGAATGTGGAACCGGATCATATGGATCGCTATGGCAGTCCTGAAGAATTCGAGGCTGTGTTCCTTGAGTTTGCTGATCGTTTAGTTGAGGGGGGCCTGCTTGTCTGCTGTGCAGAGGATGCCGGTGCTGCTCGTTTAGCTGAAGCTGCTTCTCAACGTCACCGTGTACTTACCTATGGTCGTCCTGAGCGTTGTTTGATTCCTGTAGATGTGCAGATACATGATGTGCATGTAGGAGCGGATGGGATGAAAGCGCGGGTGTCTTATGTGGATATTTCTGTGCGTATTTCATTACCGCTATTTGGTGAACATAATGTGTTAAATGCGGTGGGAGCTTGGACTGTGGGCTGTGAACTCGGTGTTTTACCTGAGGTCATGGCTCAATCGCTTAGTGCGTTCACGGGAACTGCGCGTCGTTTTGAGTTACGCGGACAGGTAGGTTCGCGGCGTTTGTTTGATGATTATGCGCATCATCCAACGGAGGTTGCGGCTGCTCTTGCTCAGGCGCGGATGGTGGCGCAGGGTGGTCCTGTCACGGTTGTTTTTCAGCCTCATTTGTTTTCTCGTACTCTTTCTTTTGCTGATCGTTTCGCCCGGGCTTTATCAACTGCGGATCACGTGGTGCTCACCGATATTTATGCTGCTCGTGAAGATCCTGTGGAGGGCGTGGATTCTTCGATTATTTCCCGTCATATTCAAGGGGCGCAATGGGTACGCGATATGCATGAAGCAACGCGTGTTGCTGCTCACTTAACCGGCGAAAATGGTGTTTTGTTACTGATGGGTGCGGGTGATATTACTTCATGCGCATGTGATGCGCTGCGTCAGTGGGAGTCGTTGCAGTGAAAACTCCGCCTCGTCCTCGTCGTTCTTCTGATTCACGTTCTCAGGACACTCAAGGGCGCGAGTTTGTGCCTGGTCAGGAAAAAACAGGGGGCCTGTCACAGGATTCAGCTGTTTTTACTGAGGCGGTTTCTTCTGATCTTGAGCAATCTGCGTATGTGAGTATCCGTGTTCCTGAGGATACTTCTGTTTCTCGTTCTGTACCTGTAGGTGCGTCTGTCCGTCAAAGGGGTAAGAAGTCTTTGCAGCACCGTCGCATAGTACAAGAGGAAGCGCGGCAGAGTATTTCTGAGGATTCTGTTTCAGGTACTGTGAAATTATCGGGGCGTCGTCATCGTTTACGTGAGGTTCTTCGTCGACCTATTGGTTCACGTGCCGCCGTGGAACTTATGGGTGTTGCTCAGGGAGCGCCTGTTGCCTCTGCAACTGCGCGGCTTGAAGAAAAAAGACGTGCTCGTCGTCGTTTACGTGCGGGACGTTATATCGTTGCATGTTTCTCTGTTCTTGCTGTGGCGCTGTGCGTGTGGGGTGTATTTTTTTCGCGTTTATTTGCTTTAGAGCAACAGCAGATACAGGTGACGGGAAGTGATGATGAGATTGTGTCGCCTGTGGCTGTCGTTGAATCAGTGGAGCAATGGTATGGCGTTCCTTTGACTCGTTTGTCTCTTTCGTCGATTGCTGAGCATATTCGTCATTCTTTTCCGCAGGTAAAAGATGTGGAAGTGAAGCGACGTTATCCTGTGGGTTTGGATATTGTTTTGACGCTTCGTGAAGTTGTTTTATCGGAAAGGCTTGATTCTTCGTGGAATCATGTTGATGAGTCGGGTGTTATTTTGCGGCGGGGTCAGGGTGTTCCTGCTGAGGGTACTGCGCGCGTTGTTTTACCTCAAGAGGAGGGGAGGGAACGTACTCAGGCTGCTGCTGCTTTGTATCATGCGTGGACTGCTTTGGGTACGGATCTGCAGAGTCAATGTGATCTTATGTCCTCTGATGGTATGTTTGTGACTTTTACATTGACATCAGGTGCATCGGTGGTGTGGGGGACAGATGAGGCTGTGGAGCTGAAAAGTCGTGTGTTAGCTATTTTGGTGGCGGAGCGTTCGGCTGCTACCTATGATGTTTCAGCGCCTACACGTCCTGTGATTCGCTAGTTTTGTCCGAGTGTTTCGACACGCCCGAGCACATACTTGCTCATTGCTGTTTTGACCTCTATTTTCTTTCAGCCAGAATACAGGAAAAACAACAACCTTCTACTTGAGGTTGAAGGTTTGGGATTGGGTGAGGAGAACGACACATGGCGGCACTCCAGAATCAACTAGCTGTGATAAAGGTCGTCGGTGTCGGTGGCGGCGGTGTCAATGCCGTTAACCGCATGATCGAAGTAGGCTTAAAAGGTGTCGACTTCATCGCTGTCAACACGGATGCACAAGCGCTTCTGATGTCCGATGCAGATACGAAACTTGATATTGGACGCGAGCTAACACACGGTCTGGGTGCAGGTGCCGATCCTACCGTGGGTCGTCAAGCTGCGCAGGATCACGTTGATGAAATTGCGGAATCACTTGAAGGCGCTGACATGGTTTTTGTGACCGCCGGTGAAGGCGGTGGAACAGGAACCGGCGCAGCCCCCGTGGTGGCACGTATCGCGCGGGCAAGTGGAGCGCTGACAGTTGGTGTTGTGACACGTCCGTTCTCCTTTGAAGGGCAGCGTCGCTCAGCGCAAGCTGACGCGGGTGTGAATGCACTACGCGAAGAAGTAGATACCCTCATCGTTATTCCCAATGATCGCTTGTTGAAAATTTCAGATACGGGAATCTCTGTATTAGAAGCTTTCCGTGCAGCCGATCAGGTCCTTCTTTCTGGTGTTCAAGGTATCACTGAGCTGATTACCACCCCGGGCCTTATCAATGTGGACTTCAACGATGTGAAATCAGTGATGAAGGATGCAGGTTCTGCTCTGATGGGTATTGGTGCAGCAACCGGTGAAGATCGCGCTTTACGAGCTGTTGAAACAGCTATATCATCGCCTCTGCTTGAAGCCTCTATTGACGGCGCACACGGTGTCCTTATGTTCTTCCAAGGCGGATCTGATCTTGGATTGCATGAAATCGTTCAGGCCTCACAGCTTGTACGTGAAGCTGTTCATCCGGAAGCCAATATTATTTTCGGTAACGTGGTCGATGATGCATTAGGCGACGAAATCCGCGTCACAATCATTGCCGCAGGTTTTGATGAAGCCGACACTCAGGACGAAAACTTTACAGCGCCTTCAGCAACTCCTGCACCAACCCCCGCTGCTCGTCAAGTAATGACTTCTGCACCTCCTGTTCCTGAAGTACAGCAGCGATCATTAGGTGAAGTTCCAATTGCTCGACCTGCTCACCGTGCGACTGTGGAAGTTCCTACTCGCCGCGCCTCTGTACAGTCACCCCTTCCTCCGATTCCGACAGCATCACATGTCGGTCACGTTCCGACGGAGGGGCCTCAAGAAGAAGCCTCACTGGAAGTACCTCGTGTCTTTGATGAGGAAGAACGTCCAGAAGACCTTGACATCCCAGACTTCTTACGATGACCCCTGTGGATACACGTGGTGCCGTGTACTGCTTCACTGGAGCGGGATACGGCACCGATCCTTTGCGGGCGAATTACGGCCTTCATGTTTCTGATAATGAGGAAAAAGTGCATGAGCGTCGTCATCATTTAGCTGATGATCTTGGACGCGCGATTATATGGATGAATCAAGTGCACGGGAATCAGGTGGCCGTTTTTACCTGTGATGATGACCTAGCAAAATTGAGAGCACCTGATTCCCCGTATCCAATGGAATACGGCCCAATTGTGGCCGACGCGATGATTATTGACGCGCGTGAGTGGAAAAATGCGCCTGCTGCAGCAGTTATGGTCGCAGACTGTATGCCGATCCTCATGTCAGCATGTGGCGGTTCTGTCGTTGCCTGTGTTCATGCGGGACGAGGAGGACTTTTATCAGGAATTTTGACTCGCACGCTTTCTCTGATGCGTGACCTATCATGCCAGATGGAAGATGTGCGTGTCGTCATTGGCCCATCAGCTTGTGGTTCTTGTTACGAGGTGCCGGCATCAATGCGTGACCAGGCAGTAATGACCCATCCGGCAGCTTACTCAACAACAAGCTGGGGAACTCCTGCCATCAATTTACAGGCGGCAGCGTGTGAAGAAATGCGGATGTGCGGAATACAAGAAATCTTTGTTGAAGGTATCTGCACAATCGAGGAGGACACATGTCATTCTCACCGTCGAAATCCTGAGTCGGGACGTCAAATAGGGGTTATTCGTCCTTATTATTTTGGTGATATTGATGACTCTCCGCGTGTCTTAACAGTTTTACGCTCATACCCCACTACGATGGCAGCAGCACACTTATAGGTAAGGAGAAAAGAATGACAGAGCCTTTTGGGGCGCGTGCTCGTCGTTTCCTCGGATGGTATACCCCAGAGAACATGGAAGACGACCAAGAATTTTATGCTGCGGCTGAAGATTTTGCCGAAGTGACCCCTTTGCCTTCTGTGCGACATGAAACCCCTACTCATGAGGTTTCTGAAAAATACTCGGAGGCTTCTCCTGCTCCCCAGCTTTCTCGGATAGTCACAGTGCATCCTGATTCCTATGCGGATGCTTTGTCTATCGCAGAGTCTTTCCGTCAGGGGCTGCCAGTTATTTTGAATCTGACAAAAATGTCCGATGAGGAAGCTCGTCGCATGATTGACTTTGCTGCAGGTTTAACCTTTGGGTTACATGGTGTCATTGAGCGAGTGACTCCGGGAGTTTTCTTGCTTTCTCCGCGCACAGTGGAGGTCAGTGGCGACTTTGGTGGTACACCTCGTCGGAGTATGCTCTTTAATCAGGGCTGACACGTGACTTTATTTTTTCATTGGGTCGGGTGGCTTCTCTCACTTGTTTCATCTGTGTATATGATGATTCTGGTTGCGCGTATGGTCATCCAGTGGGTGAATGTTTTTCAACCACGTTGGCGACCACCCCTTACCTTGTTACCGTTATTTAACTTGTGTTTTTGGATAACGGACCCGCCCATACGATTTTTTCAGCGTCACATTCCGCCATTGCGATTAGGACAGGGCTTCGCTGTGGATATGGGATTCATCATTGTTGTGCTGATAGTCCTTATTGCGCAGCGTTTTGCTGTTTATCTGCAGTACATCTGACATCAAAATTATGTGAGATGTGACCAATGATGATAATGTGACATCGTTTCGGATATTATATTCATGAAGTGCATGACGGGTTATCTGCCGATACACCCGTAGCGCATACGCAAGAGCAAATTCGTATGCGCGACATCCAAGAGACAGAGAGGCAAAGGAATGGCCCTGCTCACTACTGAAGATGTGCTCGCGAAGAAGTTCCAGTACGTGAAGTTTCGTGAAGGCTACGATCAGGTTGAGGTTGATGAATTCCTCGACGAGGTTGTATCGACGATCTACACCCTTCAGACTGAAAATCAAGATCTGAAAGAAAAACTTGAAGCTGCTGAGCGTCGTATCGCAGAACTGTCAGGTAACGCTCCTGAAACAGTTTCTGTGGCTTCGGTTCCGGGTGCTTCAGATGAGGCTCTTGAAGCTGCTGAGCGTCGTATCGCAGAACTGACGGCAGCCCTTGAAGAAGCTCGTGCAACACAGCATTCTGTTGCAGAACCAGTCCAAGCTCCGGTTGATACAGAATCTGCTACTTCAATGCTTGCTCTGGCTCAGCGTGTACATGATGAATACGTGCGTGATGGTCGTGAAGAATCCGAACGGATCATTTCCGAAGCACGTACAAAGGGCGACGAAATCGTTGCTGATGCTCAAAATCAGCATCAAACAATTTTGGCTCAACTCGATCATGAACGTGGCTTACTTGAAGAAAAGATCAACGAGCTGCGTGGATTCGAGTCTGAATATCGCACGAACTTGCGTTCACACCTCGAAGGTTTACTTGCTGAGGTAAGTAACAGCACCGTAGCCTGAGTACTTTACATACGTGTAGCTGACCAGAGGCGGTGGCGCAGTTTCGCGCCGCCGCCTCTGGCACATCAAGTGGAGGAAGATAATGACTACACGCCCTCAGCGGCATATTTTTTTGGCTTTCTTTGTTGCTTTCTGCGCTGTTGTAACAGATCAGATGACAAAGCTGTGGGCACTTCATGCTTTAAGTGACAATAGAACGCTCACACTTATTCCAAGGTTTTTGTCATTACACCTCACATATAACTCCGGCGCTGCTTTCTCTCTAGGACAAAATCGCACGTGGATTTTCACACTCGTGAGCATGATTGTTGTTATTGCTTTGAGCGTGTACATCACGCGGACAAGTTCACGTGTATATGCCCTACTTGCTGCTCTCTTGGTTGGTGGCGCTTTCGGTAACCTGCTTGATCGTTTACTTCGTCCACCTGCACTGGGAATAGGGCATGTCGTTGATTTTATTGACTACGGTGGTTTTTTTGTCGGCAACGTCGCAGATATCTGGATTGTCCTCGCCGCTTGTTTCCTGGTTCTTTTCAGTATTTTTAGCCGCGAACTCCCTCAAAAAATAGGCAAAACAGATGCAGACACGACAATAAGCGTGGACTCATCTGCTTCATGATGACTATGAGTAATACTCGATATTTTCCTGTACCTGATGCCCTCATGGGGGAACGTGTTGATGCTGCTTTAGTGCGGCTTTTAGGTATGTCTCGTAGCAAATGCGCTGAACTCGTTGACAATGGTGATGTCTTGATTGATGGTATGCGTATATCGAAATCGCATCGCCTCAACTCAACAGACATTATTGAGGTGACCCTGCCCGCACCGGATAGCACGCCGCCACCGGTGGTCGGCATGAATATCCTTTACGATGACGAGGATATCGTAGTAGTCGATAAACCTGTGGGGACAGCCGCTCATACAGGCCCAGGATGGTCAGGACCCACAGTGCTAGGAAATCTTGAAGCTGCAGGATATCGGATCACCACTTATGGTCCACCTGAACGTCAAGGGATTGTTCATCGCTTAGATGTTGGTACTTCAGGTGCCATGATGGTAGCAAAATCGGATGTCGCCTATTCAGTGATGAAACGTGCCTTCAAAGAGCGTAGTGTCACCAAGATTTATCATGCGCTCGTTGCAGGTCATCTTGACCCATCAGTGGGAACAATTGATGCACCTATTGGTCGTCATCCTTCACGAGAATGGCGTATGGCTGTGATTGATGGGGGTAAACCAGCAATTACACACTATGACACGTTGGAATGGTTACCTGGAGCCTCACTCCTAGAAATTCACTTAGAAACGGGACGCACCCACCAGATACGTGTTCATATGGCAGCCATTGGACACCCGTGTGTTGGTGACGTTTTCTATGGGGCAGATCCCACACAGGCGCAGCGGCTGATGCTGGAACGTCAGTGGCTACACGCGGTGGAACTAACTTTTCAGCACCCACGTACAGGTTTACCAGTGACAGTTCGTTCACCATATCCTGCTGATCTGAAAGCGGCACTTGACATAATGCGTCACTCCTAACGATCCTGTGACATAAGAGGAAAAGCTGCTCAGTCGAGTATGCTGCTTGTGTGACATGTTGGTTTGACTGACCTTCGACAACAATATGATGAATGGATGAGGACAGAAAATCCATGTTCATAACAACAGAAGCAACGAGTCGTGTATTGCGTGATGGTGCGGCTGAGTTGCGATGGGAAGTATTTGTCCGTGAGCAAAATGTTCCCATGATCCTTGAGATAGACGCATATGATCTGCGTTCAGATGTGATTCACTTAGTGGGGTATGAAGTATGTGAAGACACTCCATGCGCTGTGATAGCAACGATTCGTATTGTTCCACTATCAAATAACCGGTATCGTTTAGGACGTTTCGCTGTGAAGTATGCTTGGCGCAAAAAAGGCAAAGGGTCACAGCTTTTACGCGCAGCTCATGAACACATCTCGCGGCTTACTCCTATCGGTCAGGAAGCTCACATTCTTTTAGATGCGCAGGTGCAGGCTGAAAAATTCTACGAGAAACACGGGTATCGTCCCACAACTCATGAGGTTTTTGAGGAAGCAGGGATTGCTCATAAAGAAATGATCGCCGTGGTCGCATCACTTCAAGAACGCTAAAATCAGGTTATGGCTTCGCGGGAATCTTTTGTTCACTTACATAATCATTCTGAGTATTCGATGCTTGACGGAGCCGCGAAGATCAAACCAATGGTGGCTGAGGCGGCTCGTTTAGGTCAGCCCGCTATCGGCCTAACAGATCACGGTTATCTTTTTGGTGCATATGAGTTTTATGCTGCCGCAAAAGCTGCAGGTATTCAGCCGATTATCGGCCTTGAAGCTTATGTGACTCCAGGTACTTCACGTTTTGATCGACAAAAAATCCTGTGGGGGGAACCTTGGCAGCGCGCTGATGATGTATCTGCTGGTGGCGCATACAATCACTTGACTTTGATTGCCTATTCAACTCAGGGAGTACATAACCTTTTTCGTTTAGGTTCTCATGCTTCTTTAGATGGGCAATTTGGTAAATGGCCGCGTGCCGATAAAGAACTGCTGGAACGCTACCATGAGGGTTTAATTGTTTTTTCAGGGTGCCCTTCGGGTGCAGTTCAAACACGTATGCGTTTGGGACAATGGGATGAAGCGGTGCGTGAAGCCGCAGAATTACGCGATATTTTTGGTCCAGAGAATTTTTATGTAGAAATCATGGATCACGGGATAGAGTTTGAACGCCGTACACAAAAACAATTACTTGAATTAGCGAAACTGATGGATGCGCCTTTGGTGGCTACAAATGACGCGCATTATGTGAAAAAAGAAGATCGTCGTGTCCAAGATGCTTTGCTGTGTATTAACTCGGGTTCACGTATTTCTGATCCGGATCGTTTCAAATTTGATGGGGATGGCTATTACATACGTTCCTCAGAAGAAATGCGTGATATCTGGAAAGAGCTGCCGCAAGCATGTGATGCGACCTTAGAAATTGCTGAACGCTGTGAAGTTGAATTTCGTACGACACGTGAGGGTGCTTCGTACATGCCTGATCCACCGGTTCCTGCAGGTGAGGACAAAACTTCATGGTTTATTAAAGAGGTCGAACGCGGTTTGCGTTTACGTTTCCCTCAAGGTGTGCCAGAGGAGGTGCGTCGGCAAGCTGAATATGAGGAAGATGTCATTATTTCTATGGGCTTTCCGGGGTATTTTCTTACGGTTGCTGATTACATTAACTGGGCGAAAGAACAAGGAATTCGTGTAGGTCCAGGACGAGGTTCTGGTGCAGGGTCAATGGTTGCTTACGCTATGCGTATTACTGAGCTGAATCCTTTAGAACACGGCCTGATTTTTGAACGATTCTTGAATCCGGAACGCGTGTCGATGCCTGACTTTGATATTGACTTCGACGAACGTCGTCGTGATGAAGTCATTGAATATGTGAAGCGGAAGTACGGTGAAGATCGAATTAGTCAGGTTGTCACTTATGGCACTATTAAAACGAAACAGGCTCTGAAAGATTCAGCACGTATTTTGGGGCGAGATTTCAAAGTCGGGGAGCAGCTCACTAAAGCGCTGCCGCCTTCGGTGATGGGTAAAGACATCACTGTTGCCGGTATTTTTGATCCTGAACATAAACGGTATCCTGAGGCGAGCGAATTTCGTAAATTCTACGAAGAAAACCCTGATATTCATGAAGTGGTTGAATATGCGCGCGGTTTAGAGGGAATTACTCGTCAATGGGGTGTTCATGCCTGCGCTGTGATTATGAGTTCTCATCCGCTGATGGATATTATTCCCATTATGAAGCGCCCTCAAGATGGTGCTGTCATCACTCAATTCGACTATCCCACGTGTGAAACTCTGGGTCTGTTGAAAATGGACTTTTTGGGTTTACGTAACCTGACGGTGATTTCTGATGCGTTAGAAAATATTTCACTGAATGGGAAAGAAGTTCCTGATCTTGATCGTCTGGGTTTGGATGATCGCCCAACATATGAGTTACTCGGGCGTGGTGAAACTCTTGGTGTTTTCCAGCTTGATGGCGGGGGGATGCGTGATCTCCTCAAGTTGATGAAGCCAGATAACTTTGAAGATATTTCAGCTGTAGGTGCTTTGTATCGTCCTGGTCCGATGGGTGCAAATTCTCATACGAATTATGCATTGCGTAAGAATGGCCGTCAGGAAATCACACCTATTCATGCTGAATTAGCTGAGCCTCTGGCCGATATTTTGGGGACGACATTTGGTTTGATTGTCTACCAAGAGCAGGTTATGCAGATTGCTCAGAAACTTGCTGGTTATTCTTTGGGGCAAGCGGATATGCTGCGCCGAGCAATGGGAAAGAAAAAGAAAGAAATTCTTGACAAGGAATTTGAACCTTTTAGTCAAGGGATGCTTTCTCAAGGGTATTCAATGGAGTGTATTCAGACTTTGTGGGATATTCTTGTGCCTTTCTCTGATTATGCTTTCAATAAGGCGCATTCGGCTGCTTATGGTTTGGTGTCGTATTGGACGGCTTATCTTAAAGCTAATTATGTGACTGAATATATGGCGGCGTTGCTGACCTCAACGAAAGATAATAAAGATAGGCGAGCATTGTATCTTGCTGAATGTCGTCATCAGGGGATTACGGTTTTGCAGCCGGATGTTAATGCTTCGATGGCTACTTTTGCTCCAGATGGTGCGGATATTCGTT
The DNA here is from genome assembly GCF_021083625.1 of Schaalia sp. lx-100. NCBI lineage: Bacteria > Bacillati > Actinomycetota > Actinomycetes > Actinomycetales > Actinomycetaceae > Schaalia > Schaalia sp. lx-100. The sequence continues at coordinate 161,843 of NZ_JAJNRP010000002.1, forward strand.
TTGGCTTGTCGGCAATTCAGAACGTGGGAGCAAATGTCGTAGAAGCAATTGTTCAGACACGTGCTGAAAAAGGTAATTTTTCTTCATTCCAGGATTTCTTAGATAAAGTGCCTCAAGTGGTGTGTAATAAACGCACTATTCAATCTCTTATCCGTGCGGGGGCATTCGATTCTTTAGGTTATACGCGACGCGCTTTACTTTCACGCTGCGATGAAGCAATTGATGCAGTGATTGATCTGAAACGTAATGAAGCAATAGGTCAATTTGATCTTTTTGGAGCGGCTCAGATAGATGAGGGGCAAGGTGCGGGACTTGCTATTGAAATTCCTGATGTGCCTGAATTTGATCGGCGGCAAAAGCTTGCTGAAGAGCGTGAAATGCTTGGCCTGTATGTTTCGGACCATCCTTTACGTGGTGTTGAAGCTGCTTTGGCTCAACATCAAGATCAAGAAATTGCGACTATCGTTGGCTCTGATGAGGCAATAGGGGAGCGTACAGTACGCTTGGCAGGTTTGGTTTCCTCTGTTCAAACAAAGGTGACAAAACAGGGTAATCCGTGGGCTGTTGCTGTTGTGGAGGATTTGTCTGGTTCTGTTGAAGTGCTCTTTTTCCCGCGTGCATATGAGACAATTCAGTCCTATTTGGTGCCTGACATTATTGTGCAGGTTGAAGGGCGTACATCGGTTCGTGACGATCAGGTGAGTGTGTATGGCCAGTCGATGACGATTCTTGATTTACGTGAGGATACTGATACGCCGTTGAAACTCACGTTGCCAGCTACTCGATGCACGGCTGAGGTTTTGACACGTTTGCGTGAAGTTTTGGAGGATTTTCCTGGAGCTTCCCCTGTGCAACTGTATGTGACGGAGCCAGGGCGGACTACGATTGTTGAATTGGATTCAAAGCTGCGGGTTTCCCAATCTTCGGCCTTTTTCTCGCAAGTGAAAGCAATTGTTGGGGTTGATGGGGTTGTGCAGGATTAGTCTGCTTTTATTTGTAGTCTTTACTTACCTATAGTGATCTGTTGTTCTTTAGGTGTGGCTGCTCATTATGCGGCTCTGCTTGCCTTGATTGAAGATGCCCACCTATGTGTCGATATGACATCGTGTGTCAGATGTGCAGAAACTGCGTTGCGGTAGTGTGCGGCTGTGCACCCGCGTGCGCTATCACCTAGAGGTGATATTAGTTGTGGTGATCTGTTGCCTCTGCTTCTTCGAGGGCTTCAAGAATTGGCTGATAGTGAGCGTGGACGGCTTCAATATAGGTGGCGGTATCGCCTTGTTCAGCTGCTTCCAATAGACGTCGGTGTGAGAAAGCGGCATGTGTGAGGTCGCCTCGTGGTTCACTCATTGATTGAAGTGCGCTCATATGAATCATCCACATGGCGTTTGTTAATTGATGTGCCAGAGGATTTTCGATTTGTGAAACAAGTGCTGTGTGAAAAGCAATATCCTCATCCATGAACATATGTTTTTTCTGCGCTTTTTCTTCCATCGTATTAACGATGTCGTGCAACTGCGTATCGTGTGTTCCATGGAAAGTTTGGCAAATATCATCTGCCATACCAATGTCGAGAATGACACGTATTTTCACTACTTGTCGTAGTGCTTCTAATGAATCAGGGGCTAAAGAAGATCGAAGGAGAATTGATTTGACTAAGGGGCGCATTGTCATTTGGCCAACGAATACACCGCGTCCTTGTTGTACTTCGACAATTTCAAGTGCTTGGAGCTGTCGTAGTGCTTCGCGTACAGAGGAACGTGAGACTCCCAGAGTCTGACAGAGAGTGCTTTCTGTGGGTAGTGGATCACCTGGTTGGAGACGGTGCTCAAGAATGTAGTGCTCAATTGCTTCCATTGTGACTTCTGAACGGGACAGAAGTGTGGGAGTAGGAAGCTCGCGGGGGAGTAATGTGTAGGGCTGAGCCGAACGAATGGCCATGTTTCTCCTCGATGATACGTGTTCTTAGCTCAGTGTAGAGGAAAGATCGTAAGGTAACGATTCGGTTACGGTATGGAAGTTTTCGTCGAACGTATTGTGCGCTCTGGAAAATAAGGTTACTATAAAAAAGTCATCCCGACTGATATCAGTTGTCTGACATCTGTTGTCTGAATAATTTCTCAAAGAGGAGAATACGATGTCTCGTACTCGTTTCGCCGCCGCCGCAGCCTGTGTAGCAGCAGTCGCTTTGACTCTGTCTGCATGTGGCTCAGGAGCTTCAAGCACATCCGGAAGCCAAAGTGCAGCACCTGCACAAAGTGCTGCCAGTGGCCCAGTGGGCACTTTGACTGCCGGTGTTGCTTATGAAACAACCAACTATCACCCCTCCAACACAAGCTCAGCCCTTGCTATGGGAACAAACTGGCATGTAGTTGAAGGTCTGTGGGAACGTGATTTGGCAACAGGCAAGGTCTACAAAGCCCTTGCTGCCGATGACGATTTGAAGAAGATCTCCGACACCGAATACGAAGTAATGCTTCGTGAAGGCGCCAAGTTCTCTGATGGTACCCCAGTGACCGCAGAAGACTTCGTGAGCTCTTTCAAGCGAACCACTGCTGACGGCAATATTTACGCTGGCATGGTGAACTTCATTGACTCAGTGAGCGCTAAAGATGAAAAGACAGTGTCCATCAAGCTCAAGTCGCCCTTCTCGCTGGCAAAAGAACGCCTCGTTGTTGTGAAGGTTGTTCCGACCTCAGCAAGCGATGAAGATTTGACCAAGAAGCCTGTGGGTTCAGGTCCATACAAGTACGATTCCATTACCGACACTGAAATCACTGCTGTTCCAAATGAGCACTACAACGGTTCGCGTCCTGCCACTGTTGCCAAACTCGTGTGGAAGCCGCTGAAAGACGACACCGCTCGTACAACAGCTGCTCAAGATGGCACCATTGACGTAATGGAAAGCGTTCCTGCCGACAATGCGAGCCTGCTGAAGAACTCAGGCTTGACCGTTGATCGTGCCAAGGGCTTCGGCTTAGCATTCATGATCTTCAATACAAGCAAGGCGCCTTTCAACGATGCTCGTGTACGTCAAGCATTCCACTATGCACTTGACTTAGACAAGATCGTAAAGAACAACATGTCAGGTGAAGCTGTGGCAGCAAGCTCCTTCCTGCCTGAAGATCACCCGAATTACCACAAGGCCGCCGTTGTCTACAACCACGATGTTGAAAAAGCAAAGTCACTGCTTGCAGAAGCCGGTGTGAAAGATCTGTCGATCTCCTTGCTGACCACCGATCACCCATGGGTTTCTAACCTTGCTCCGCAAATCAAGTCGGACCTTGAAGCCATTGGTGTCAAGGTGAACCTCCAAGCTCTGGCTTCGGCTTCCCTGTACTCTGACAACTTGGATGTTGACAACCCGACCTACGATGTTGCGGTTGCCCCTGGCGATCCTTCCGTCTTTGGCAATGACCCTGCTTTGCTCATGAACTGGTGGCTCGGTGACAACGTATGGACCCAGAAGCGTTCATTCTGGAAGGTTTCAGACCCCACCAAGTTTGAAGCATTCAAAGCCATCATGGACGAAGCTGTCACCCTCGAAGGTGCAGCACAGCAAAAGAAGTGGGATGAAGCTCTTGACTTCGTTTCACGTGAAGTACCGGTTTACCCGCTTTTCCACCGCAGCCTCTTGACTGCTTACAACGGACAGAAGGTTCAGAACTTCAAAGCAATCGGTATGACCGGCCTGAGCTTACTTGGTGCCACAGTCACCGAGTAATCGTCTGAACATATCGGACCTTGACAAAAAGGAGGGACGGGACAACCTCCCGTCCCTCCTTCTTTGTCAGGACTCACCAGTACAAAGGAGAACTGCACGTGAATAACCTCATCAGGCTTATCGGGCGAAGGCTTATCGCCCTACCACTGATGATTTTGGGAGTCACCCTCCTGGTTTTTGTCATCATGTCTTTATCACCCATTGATCCGGCTTACTCAGCTCTGGGTGAAAGTGCTTCAGACGCACAACTACAGGAATACCGCGAACTATATGGTCTGAACGATCCCGTATATGTCCAATTTGGACGTTATATCGTCGGAATGCTCCACGGTGATCTTGGTGTATACGGTAAATCAGCATTGTCTGTTTCCGACAAAGTTTTAACAGCGCTGCCCCTCACAATGCAACTCACATTCCTTGGCCTCCTCATCGCTGTCGCAGTTGCATTCCCCTTGGGCATCATCGCAGCTATCTACCGCGATCGTTGGCCCGACCAAGTAATACGCATCCTGTCAGTTGCTTGTATCGCTACCCCCTCATTCTGGCTTGCTATTCTCCTTATCGTTATATTCCTTGGGAAACTTCCAGTTTCAGGTGCTTTACCGCCACTGACAGATAATCCCGGAGGATGGTTCCTCCGTATGCTTTTACCTGCGCTTGCACTGGCAGTTCCCGTTATCGGTCAGCTCACACGTGTTGTGCGTACATCAATGGTTGAAGAACTTGACCGTGACTACGTTCGTACAGCTCTGGGCGCAGGAATCCCTCGTCGTATCGTCATCAGCCGTAACGTTCTACGCAATGCCCTCATCACTCCGGTCACCGTACTCGGCTTACGAGTCGGATACCTTATGGGTGGTGCCGTCATCATTGAAATTATCTTCAGCTTGCAAGGAATGGGACGAGTCCTCATCGACGGTATTACAAATAACTGGGTCACAGTAGTTCAAGGTGCGACCCTCGTCGTTGCTATGGCATTCATTGTCGTCAACATCGTTGTCGATCTTCTCTACGTCCTTATTAACCCTCGCATCAGGGCGGTGTGACACATGCGTAAAAAACTTTTCAACTCTCTTGCCCGACCGGGTGTACGTTTGAATCGCTGGAAAGCAATGAGCATCCGCTCACGGATTGCATTGCTTTTCCTCATCCTCATTGTTTTCAGCGCAATTTTTGCACCATTGCTGGCAACACATAACCCTGAATTTATCGACATCAAAGCCCAAGCACCCAGTGCTGAATACATTTTCGGTACAGATAATCTTGGCCGTGACGTTTATTCACGTATACTTTACGGCGGCCGCTACTCAATGGCCGTAGGCCTGTGTGCAACAGCTTTGGCTTTATTCTTTGGTGCCGTCATCGGCTCAATTGCAGCGGTTGTACGTAAGTCTTTCTCTGAAGCGATTATGCGCGTGATGGACATTATTATGGCTGTCCCCGGGATTGCATTGGCTGCTGTGGCTGTTCTTGTCTTCCGTAATCCTGAAGCACCGGAATCACTGATCTTTGTGATTATTTGTTCCATTGCTTTTGTCTATGTTCCACAGCTGACACGTATCGTTCGCGCCAATGTTATAAGCGCCTATGGTGAAGACTACGTGAACGCAGTTATCGTTTCCGGTGCTCGCGCCCCTTGGATTCTTGTCAAACACGTGATCCGTAATACGGCGGCGCCAGTCCTCGTTTTTGCTACTGTCCTTGTAGCTGATGCCATTATCTTAGAAGCCTCATTGACATTCATTGGTGCAGGCTTACAAGAACCCACTCCCACGTGGGGTAATATCCTTTCCGCCGCACAACAAGGAGTGCTACGCGGTGAATGGTGGCAAGCACTATTCCCAGGTATTGCCATTATGCTTACCGTCCTTTGCCTCAATATTTTGTCCGAAGGTATTACTGACGCAATGGTGGCAGCCCCCAGCGGGCAACTGAAAGATGCTCCACGCTCTGACTCTGAACGTGAAGCAGACCGACTTCTCATCGATCCTGTTGCAGCACACGAAGCACAAAGGGAATTGCTGTCGGCACGCCTCCAACAATTACGTTCAGTAGAAGGCACACGAACCGATCGCACACATCAAACTTTCGATGGCGAACCGTTACTTGAAGTGAAAGACCTGTGCATTAAATTCCCACGTCACGGCGATGTCAATGTCGTTGACCACGTGAGTTTTGCTGTGCGCCCCGGTCAAACAATGGGATTGGTCGGTGAATCAGGATGCGGTAAATCCATCACCTCGCTTGCGATTATGGGTTTGCTTGATCCAAAGGCTGAAATCAGCGGTCAAATTCTGTACCGTGGTCAGGACCTGCTCACAATGAAACCCAAAGAACGGCAAGCATTGTTGGGGCACGAACTTGCAATGATCTATCAGGATGCTTTGTCGTCGCTCAACCCATCCATGCTTATTCGTTCCCAAATGAAACAGCTGACTTCACGCGGTGGGACACGTACCGCCGAAGAACTGCTTGAGCTGGTAGGCCTTGACCCGAAGCGTACCCTTGAGTCATATCCTCATGAGCTTTCCGGTGGTCAGCGTCAGCGTGTACTTATCGCTATGGCATTAACACGTGACCCCAGCCTCGTTATTGCAGATGAGCCGACAACTGCTCTTGACGTTACCGTACAAAAGCAGGTGATTGACCTCCTCAATACACTGCGGCATAAACTTGGATTTGCCATGGTTTTTGTCTCCCATGACTTAGCTCTTGAAGCTGAAGTGGCCGATGCAATTACCGTAATGTACGCAGGGCAAGTCGTTGAACAAGCCAGTACAGCTGAACTCCTCATCCATCCCGTACATGAATACACGCGCGGTTTGCTTGGCTCTGTTTTGTCAATTGAAGCAGCCAGTGGACGTCTGCACCAAGTTCCTGGAACGGTGCCTTCACCAAAGGACTTCCCCACAGGGGACCGTTTCGTTCCACGTTCATCGCACCCCACTGTGGGCTTGCATCAAACGCCTGTACGTTTGCATATTCCACAAACAGACCACTACTACGCCAGTGCAGTGGATGATGACGGTAATGTGCTGATGCCAGTAGCGGAAGTTCTGAGCAACCGTGAAGGTCAGGAGAAAGACCAATGAGCGACGTAACCCCAATTATTGAACTCGATGATGTGAGGGTGACCTACACCTCTCGTACAGGAAAACTTTTCCAACCAAATAAAGTACATGCAGTTGATGGTGTATCCATGCGGCTTTTGCCGGGACAAACCATTGGTATCGTCGGTGAATCCGGGTGCGGAAAATCAACAACTGCCAATGTGATGTGCGGTCTGCGTACGCCTTCATCAGGCAGAGTATTTTTCAAAGGCGTGGAAGTCACTAAACGTACAGCTGCTGATCGTCGCCGTATTGGTCGCGTTGTCTCTGTCGTATTTCAAGATCCTGCCACCGCACTCAACGCGCGTATGATGGTTCGTGAACAGCTCCTTGATCCTCTTTTAGTCCATAAAGTAGGAACAAAAGAATCACGTGAAGCACGTGTACGTGACCTCATTGCGATGGTTGGTTTACCTGATTCTGCATTAGAAGCTTTGCCGGGACAGCTCTCTGGTGGACAACGTCAACGTGTTGCCATCGCGCGAGCTTTATCCATTGGCCCTGACGCAATTATCGCTGACGAACCTACATCTGCTTTAGACGTGTCTGTGCGCGCGCAGATCCTTAATTTGTTGACAGATCTGAAAGATGAACTTGGACTAGCAATGGTCTTTATTTCTCACGACATTCAAACAGTGCGATATGTTTCTGACCGTATTGCTGTGATGAATGCTGGGAAAGTAATTGAAGAAGGCCCAGCTCAGGATATCTTGAACTCACCAACGAATGACTACACCCGTACATTATTAGGAGCAGCTCCTTCGCTCCTGCATCCCGCTATCTGAAAGGTTTCCTATGTCCACCGTTTTTCGAGGGATTATTCCTCCAGTTGTCACACCTTTAACTGAGGATCGTCGTTTCGACGTAGCCTCCCACGAACGTAATATCGAACGAATGATTGAGGCGGGTGTCCACGGTCTATTCATCTTGGGTTCATCCGGTGAAGTTGTTTTTAATACCGATGAGCTTCGCCGCGAAATCATGGAAACAACAGTGCGTATTGTCGATGGTCGCCTACCGATTCTTGCAGGTGTCATCGATACGCAAACTCCCCGTGTACTCGAACACGTCAAAGTAGCTGAAAGCTGTGGTGTAGATGGCATTGTATCGACAGCTCCCTTCTATGCTTTAGCTGGTATGCCACAAGTTGAACGTCATTTCCGTGTACTGCGTGAAAAAACAGAACTGCCAATTTACGCGTATGATCTTCCGGTATGCGTCCATGTGAAGCTACCTGTTGACATGCTGATCCGTTTAGGTCAAGACGGTGTAATTCAAGGTGTGAAGGACTCATCAGGTGATGATGTCTCTTTCCGTTTCCTTGCAATGCGTAACAAAGAAGCGGGACACCCATTGCAACTATTTACAGGCCATGAGGTCGTTGTTGATGGTGCATATATGTCAGGTGCTGATGGTTGTGTTCCTGGTTTAGGTAACGTTGATCCGCACGGCTATGTTCGTCAATGGAATGCTTACCAAGCAGGTGATTGGGAAGCAGTACGTAAAGAACAGGATCGTCTGGCTGATCTGATGACATTGGTTTTTGCAGCTACCGGTATCACTGGCTACGGTGCCGGTGTGGGTGGCTTCAAGACTGCGCTGGAACTGCTTGGTGTGCATGAGACAAATCAGATGCCAGAGCCAGTTCAGCGACTTGGTGAAGCAGATCGTGAAACTGTGCGCCAGATTTTGGTACGCGCGGGTTTACTTGAGGCATAAAAATGGCGCTCTTGTCTATCGACATCGGTGGAACAAAAATTCGTGCCGGCCTTGTAGAAGGTGACCAAGTACAAGAAACGGTTACCTTTCCTACTGAAGCTCACAAAGGCGCTCAGCATGTTCTGAGCGTCGTTGTGAGGGCCAGTGAGGTTCTGAGTGGTTATGACGGCATCGGTGTCGCATGCGCGGGTGTTGTCTCTGAAGGAAAAGTTATCTCAGCGACGTCACTTTTACCCGGCTGGGCTGGAACAGATGTAGCTGGTGCTTTACGTGAAGCATCAGGTGTAAAAGTAACAGTCCTTGGTGATGTGCATGCTCACGGTATGGGTGAGGCCTTATGTGGCGCAGGTCGTGGGTATTCCTCATGTCTGACTGTCGCTGTAGGAACCGGGATTGGTGGAGCCTTCATTGACAATGGTTGCATCCAACGTGGCGCACACGCTTTAGCAGGACACATTGGGCATATATCCACCTCGTATGCTGAAGGGCTTGAATGTTCGTGTGGTCGTAGCGGCCATGTAGAGCCTTTAGCCTCTGGTTCTGGGGTAATGGATCGCTATGAGGCGCTTACTGGTGAACGGTGTGATGGTCGTGAAATTGATCGACGCGCCCAAGCTGGTGAGCAAAACGCGGTGGATGTTCTTTATGGTTCTGCGCGCGGTCTTGGCGAGGTACTGGGATCTGTAGCGAATGTGATGGACCCAGCGGTATTTGTTCTATCTGGCTCTATGACCCGTTCAGGGAAAGGCTGGTGGGATTCCCTCGCCCAAGGTTATGCTTCCTCAGCGATGAATTTGGTTCGTGAAACACCGATTGTTCTGGGAACTTTAGGTGATGATGCTCCGCTGATCGGAGCTGCCATGCAATGGAGAAAAGAATGGCAATAATTGAATCTTTGAAAGGGAAACTGATTGTTTCCGTCCAAGCCTACCCGGGCGAGCCTATGCGACACCCGGAAACGATGGCTCAGATTGCGCGTGCCGCCGAGATCGGTGGTGCTGCTGCTATCCGCTGTCAGGGATTAGCAGATATTTCTGCCATCAAAGGTCAGGTAAAAGTACCTGTCATTGGTTTGTGGAAAGAAGGCGACTCAGGCGTATACATCACACCTACATTGCGTCACGCTCGGGCGTGTTCTTTAGCGGGTGCTGACATTGTTGCTATTGATGCAACGCGACGTCCTCGTCCTGATGGTCGTTCTTTTGCACAGGTTGTTGAAGCACTACATGCCGAAGATGTCCTCGTGATGGCTGATTGTGGGTCTTTTGATGATGCGCAGATGGCTTACGAGGCTGGAGCAGATATTTTGTCGACAACTTTGGCAGGCTACTCGGGCGAGCGACCAAAAACAGATGGCCCTGATTTAGAGCTTCTGCGCGAATTTGTTGCCGCTTTTGATCGTCCGGTGATCTGTGAGGGGCGTATTCATACTCCACAAGATGCGCAGGCAGCGATTGCAGCAGGTGCCTGGTCAGTGGTGGTTGGTACAGCTATTACACATCCGACAACTATTACCTCTTGGTTTGTGGGTGCAGCCACCGGCGTTGTTCCACAAATTCCAGGACACTGATCCCGGGAAGGGAAGAACATAAGCATCTTCCTGTGCCTGTGATCGCTTAAATGGTATTACGTGCTCATGCGATCAAAACGTGGTACCTCATGAATATCTGAGGCTGTGGCCGCAAGGATTAAATCCCTGCGGCCACACTCTTTTATTCTGACAAGAGAATGAAGCTCTGTGTCATGTTCATCTGGGTTCCATGTGAACTCACAAAAATTCTTTATTCAAAGCGTTCTCGTGAACCGACAAGGAAATCCGCGATAATCTGTTGAACCCTGCGCCACACAGTTGTGCCAGAGATCGATAAGGTCCCATGATACGTCCCTGGCATCAGGTGGAGTTCTGCGCAAACTCCTGCTTCAACCAAAGCGCGAGTCCATTCAAAACCCTCATCACGTAAAGGATCTACCGGATTAATAAAAGTAACGACTCGAGGAAAATCAGGGGAATCAGCAAAAGGCAATAAGCGAGGCAAAATATCCGGTGAACGACCATCTAAATAGCAAGCCCACGAAGCTTCTGTTTTTTCGCGATTCCACATAGGCGCATGAGCTTGGGTACTCATCGAAAGAGAAGACATTGTCGGATCAATATCCGGTTCCAACATGATAATGCCTTCGATACGGCGCCCGTGCTTTTCCATATGCCACACGAGGACTGTTTCTACGAGGCCTGCGCCTGCAGAATCACCGTATAAAAAGATTGGGATATTTTCTGTTTCAGGAAGCTGAAGTGACCATTCTAGAGCAGCTAAACAGTCACGGGGGCCTGCAGGGAAAGGAAACTCAGGGGCTAAACGATACTCAGGTGAAATGACGAGTACATTAAGGTGATCGGCGATTTCAGCATTACGCAGATCGTCAAGTTCAGCGGTTCCAGCAGTGTATCCACCTCCGTGGATGGCAAAAATGACAGCGCGAGGAGTATTTTCACGAGGGCGCCACAGACGTATTTCTTGGGGACCATTTTCTGCAGGAAAAGAAGTAACTTCTAAACGGGCTCCCGGCACATCAACAATTTGAGCTTGTCGAGCTTGTTCTGCACGGTTCCGTATTCCTTCAAGATCCCACTGAGGAAAAAGAGGGCCTCGTAAAGCATCGCATACCTCGGGATCTAAAAACATGTGACTCATTGGTGTTACCTCGTATATGTGTGGAGAAATGGGGAAATAGCTTCGTGGAAAGCAGCAGGGTTTTCGCGGCGAACACAGTGACGTGCCCCGGCGATCAGATGCGAGGAAATAAGAGGGTTACCAGCCGAATCAATGCGGGAAATACCATCAGATCCAAGGAGGACATCTGCGCCATCGGATGTAATCACAAGGAAAGGAACGCGTAGTTGAGGCAAAACATCTATCCATGGCTCAGTCAAGCCAACAATTCCTGCGTGAAGGATATTCATATCAACGTCATATTTAGCTTGCAGCCACGGTAAACGTTCTGAATCTGGCCATGTGGGGTAATCCATGCGGTTGCTTGTGAGGGCATCGCATGGCTGTTCACGCAGGTGGAGGAGACGCTGAGCCTCTTGAGGACCCCACTGCTTATAGTACTGAGCAAGTTCGATGGTCAGCCACGCGGGGTCTTCTGCGATACACGCGCGCAGCAGGTCAGGGCGCGTGTATGCGAGCTGTGTCAGCAAAGCGCCACCCATAGAATGACCGATTCCGCAGGCTGGTCCGTACAGGTGAACGAGGTGTTCAACTGTATGTTCTAAAGCAGCGGAGCAGGCAGGGAAAGGATTGTGCTTATCGGTAGAGGATAGGCGTGGCGAGAGGCCGTGTCCGAGAGTGTCGATTGCAGCAAGGCGGAAATGCTGAGAAAGACGAGTAATGAGATCGGCGAGCGAGGCTGCTGAATCAGTGACTCCGTGACATAAAACAATAAGCGGAGCCTGTGCTGGGCCGCTTATATGAGTATTGAGCATGGTTTCGTTTGCACACATGTGTGACATCACCTGCTGATCGTATCAACTTGTCAGATAAATTTCTTGCACTTGAGAGAGGATTTTCTCCCTGAAGCGTTGTAATGGTGAGAGTATTTTTTGAGGGATTCACCGCTATCCCATGAAAGGCCTCCTCCTATGAGGAAAGGCAGGAGAAGGCCTTCACAATAATTCGCCAAAAATGCCTAATTATTCTTTTAAGCGGCCTCGTGTGAGTCGAAGGCGAATATCTGCTTGGGCGGCTATTTTTTGTGAATGAGTAACAACGATGACGCATTTGCCTTTTTCGTGAGCAACTGCGCGTAAGATACTGCTTACTTCGGCAGCTGTGTCAGCATCCAGATTTCCAGTTGGTTCATCGGCCAAAATAATAGGAGCTGGCGAAACTAGAGCGCGTCCTATAGCAACACGTTGTTGTTGCCCACCGGAAAGTTGAAGCACGTTGCGGTGAATTTCTGTTTCACTCAGGCCAAGATCAAGCAATACGGAAGCCTTCGCCTTCCTATTGACTAAACGTAGATTTTCTAAAGGTGTTAAATAATCAATGAGGTTATAGTTCTGAAAGATTAGAGCAACATTTTGCCGCCGATGATGTGAATATCCTTTTGTTTTAATATCTTCTGATTGAAAGAGGACATTGCCGGAAGTGGGTGTATCAAGGCCGGCTAATATATTTAATAGAGTGGATTTTCCTGAGCCTGATTTTCCGACAATTGAATACAGGGTTTCTGGTTCGAAAGTATAGGAAACATTATTCAGTATGTTTTCGGCTTGTGATGTATAAGAGTATGAGACTTTTTCTAATTTAAGGAGTGACATATTTTTTCTTTCTAACTGAGTGTATTCAAAATGGAACGAGGGCTACGTCGAAATAATGGGACTAAAGAAATGATTAAAGCAATAAAAAGAACACAAATCCCCAGCCCATAAGCACTCAGGAGATATATGAGGCTGAATGGGTGGCTGCCGCTGTGAGGAAGTGAAGTATCGCCAAGGGCATCAAGTATCCATGTGCTCAATGTTGAGGTGAGTGTTAAGCCGCATATGAGTGACAATGCGCTTGCGAGGGCGTAAAGGATAGAGACTTCATATACGTATTGCATGATGATGCGTATTTTTGTTGTTCCTATTGCTAGGAGTATCCCTATTTCACGTATTCGGCCTCGCGCCCAAAAAATGAGGATAAGTGTAAGTAATGAAATAGCCGCTAAAACAGTTCCTGTTAAAAGCATATGGATAATCGACTGGATCGATGTAAGGGTATCCAGTATGGACACAAATTCTGTGGAATTGTCAGCGATAGTGCTCTCTGGAGCAATTTCTTGGGCTTTTTTCACAGCTTCACTAAGGGAATCAGCATTATTTACTAGGTAACGTGCAGAAGTTAAATTTTGAGTGTGAGAGAGTGCTTGTGCCGAGTGAAGATCTGTGAAAATAAGATTTTCAACATATTCGGCGGGCAGGGTCCCTGCTTCTTTGAGTTGCCCACAAAAGATTCCTTTGATGGGAATTTCCCTCATGACTCCTTCATATGTGAGACGCACAGTGTCACCGATTTTTAGCTGATTTTTTTCTGCGAAAGTACAGTGGATCAGTGCTCCCGAATCTTCATTGTGTAGATGTTTACCGGCAGTGAGTGAGAGAATAAGGGAAGTAAAATGAGGGTGAAGTGCTGAAGACGTTGTTCCCACGAATGTGGCTTGTTTATTGAGTGTTTCTTCAGTGATAACAGAGGAAGCACGTGTGATGACCTGCGCTCCGATGGGTTCAGCGATTCCGTATTTTTCGTAAGCCTGATCTTTAACGTGAGAAATGTTTCCGATTTTTTCCGCTGTACTTAGATCTAATTCGCTGTCATCAGATTGAGGAAAAGCAGCAAAAGTAGCACCAATGTTGGATGAAATTACCTGCTGCGCATGATGGATTGTTGAGGAAATCCCTGCGTGTATTACAAGTAAAGTGAGTACGCTGCTTAAAACGAAGAAAAGGAGCAAACTGCGGGTCTTACGTCGGGTCAGCGCATAATATGCGCGTCGGCTGAGGTTCATACCCTCATAATTGGCAGATTGGCTCATGAATGTGTTCCTAAAAGTTGACGTGGCACAGTGCGCAGCATGGGAGTTGAGGAAATAAAGACGCAGATCATGATGACGGCTAATGTGCATATTCCTGCAATTGTGAATGCTGAAGCGCTGATATTCACCTGTAAAGTGTCGAGGGTGCGTAATATTGTGGACGATTCAATATCAGCGCCTATTTGCCCCATACGTGAAATAGAACGAAGCGCGGATTTATTTGCTTGGGCGAGGACAGAATCTCCTATATTTTGAGCAATTTTTGTTGATATGACATATGAAATAAGCAATGAGGGTATGACAATAACAATAAGTTCAGTCATATGTTGTATGAAAATACTGAATTTGCTTAGGCCAAGAGAAAGAAAAACTCCGGTTTCTTTTTTGCGTTCATTCATCCAGAGGAAAAGAACAAGTGAAAGAATAATTGTGCTGAATATGAATATGACAATCAAAGTTGTGCGGATAATTGTATGTATTCCAGTTATAGCCGTATTAATACCAGCAAAATATTGACTATTTTTCGATATGCTGAATTTTTTCCAATCAATATCTAAAGTGGATACTTTTTTCATGACGGCATCAAGATCAGCGTTTTCACCTATTGTGAAACTTGCGTCATGGTAGATCTCGTTTTCGCTGTTTGTCCCATTGAGTTCGCGTGTGGTTGTCAGGTCTGTCAGCAAAATATTGCTTGTAAGTTCAGAGCGCGCTGAAGCTCGTTGAGGGTTATTTCCTTCAAAGATTCCGATTACTGTTGTGGCGACTTCAGCTTGATGATGAAAGCGATTATCGGGGTCGTACACATTTGTTTTTAAGGTGAGCGTGCTGCCGATATGGAGATTATTTTTATGAGCGAAATCCTGATGAATGACGCTGGTGTGACTATCACTGTCGGTGATGTGCTTGCCTTCAATGAGTTTTAAAGTGTTGGAACGGAAAGGAGAATACGCAGAGGAATCATTCATTCCTTCTACATCGAGGGCGTTTCCAAATTTTTCTTCCTCATCGGGATGGTAGTAATCGCCTCCTTCGATTTTGAGGATTTCGGCATTTACGGGGTCTGCAAGTGAGAACTGGCGTGCATTGTAGGAGGAAATCTCTGTGAGAGCGGCAATTTTGTCGATATCTGCTTTTGTGACGACGCCAGCTCCTCGTGTTGTGCCTAGATTATTTTGGAGGTTATTTCCTAAAGAAAAACCTGCACCTATGTGTGTCTGTACGTGGGAAGCGGCAGCATGTGTTGCTTGCTCTACGCTGAAAGAGACGATGAGTAGTGTGCTAATGATTGTGCAAATAAAAAGGACAATTATCGTTTTTATATATTTTCGGATTACATACCGCAGTGCGCGGCCGAAAAATGTCACAGTTCCTCCTTGAAGGTGGCAATGATTGCAGTCAAATAGGGTTTCGGTGTATTCGACTGTAGAGCGTAGAAGTACAAGCTGAAGGTTTCCTGAACTTTCTGTGTATGGTAAGTAAATGATGGCTGATTCTTCGCTGGTGATTGTGAAGGGTATGTGAAAGCGTGTATTTGTGAGGGCATATGACTGTGATGGGGTATGTCTTTCATTTTCTTGTATGCGGATATTTCTTTGGGCATTAAATGTGGGACACTAGGTGTATGCGCGTGTATTTGCCCCTTATTTCAACGGAATTGTCACTTGATGTACTTCCTCGTCGGAGATGCTGGACAGCGCGGCCACCCTTGGGGCTGAATGGGGAAGAACGAGAGCTTTTAGAAGACGATGCTCAGACTGAAGCAGCTTTGGATTCATTGATATTGTTACGTGAAAATCAGGGGAATGCTTTGCGACGTATAGTAGTTGCTCTTGATGTTGATGACTCGTGGGCGGCGAATCTGTCGAGTGAAGGCGTAATAGCTATTCCTGATGTGGATTGTACACATGGGAAAATTGCAGCGATTCTTATTGATGGAGAAGAATCAGAACCTGCAGTGCGTGCTGTCATTGAAGCTGAGGAACAAGAACAAGCTGATGAGGCTATAGCTGCATTATGGGATGAAAGCTTGGAATGGTATGACGCGGAAGAACGCCTTGTACTGGCTGGAAAGCTGCACGGATAGTAAAGGTACGTGAGTAATAAAACAACACGACTGATACTGCGCTAACACTTGTTGCTGTGAGTAATGTATTTTTTCCTTTTGATTTGAGTATATGTGAGCTGAAGGTTAAGCGCGTACGCGCACAGTCGATCCTATGGATGGGTTCCAGCGAATGTTTACTTGTTCAGGGATGCGCCGTGACATTTCTTCTACGTGGCTGATTACCCCGATGGTGCGTCCTTGTTTTCGTAATGCGGTGAGCTGATCCATGACAATTTCTAGTTTATGTGCGTCTAAGGAGCCGAATCCTTCGTCAATAAACATTGTATGTAATTCGATTCCACCTGTTTCTGCTGTGACGACATCAGCTAATCCCAGTGCTAAAGCAAGTGAAGCATAAAAGGTTTCCCCACCAGATAAGCTGCGGGTGCTACGTATTTCTTCGGTGTCATGATCGATGATGTGTAAGCCAAGGCCTGATTTGTGTGAGCGTGTGCCGTCATCAAGTGAATGACGCAGCTCGTAGCGCCCTTCTGACATGCGTAAAAGACGTGGGTTAGCTGCGGCTAAGACTTCCTCAAATCGGGAAATTAAGACCCATGAAGCTAAAGGAGTACTGTGCAAATTTTCTGGTCCGTGTGCTGTAGCAAGAGCGCTGAGGCGTCGCAGTGGTCCAGATTTTTTCTCTGCGGCGCTGAGCTGTGTGTATGCTTCCTGTAAATCTTGGAAAATACCTGTGGCTTGGGCAGTGGTTTTTTCGTAGGTGAGTATTTGCGCGCGTATATGCGAACATGTTGTTTGCGCGGCTTCGTAAGCAGTGCGATGAGCGTGTATATCCGGTGGGGTGGCTCCTTCAGGGATATCTGCGCATAGTGCAGCAAGTTGCTCACGTGCTGTGCGTAGTTCATATTCGTGTGTGTCAATGCGCTGTTGATATTCGCTATCTTGTTCGGGAGTGAGCAGGTCAGCCTGGAGTGTTTCCTCGCATGTTGTGTCATAATCGAGTCCGGTTTTTTGAATCGTGTGTCGATAGCGTTCCTGTACTTCATGAATATTTTTATAGAGAGCAGGAAGGATATGCATGATTTCCTGTAAGGAATCATGAGTATCTTTCATATGCAGTAGTGCTTCACAGTATGAAGCAAGATCATGCGTTGGAATATGTATATCTGCTAATTGTGCTTGTGCTGTATCAATTTCTTGTTGTGCTACGTGTATAAGAGCATCGAATGAAGCAGACTGTTCGTGCAGATGTGTGCGAGTATTCTTTTTTTCTTCCAGTAGGGCTTGTTGTTCTGCGAGTTTTTGTTCAAGTTCTTGCTCACGTAGTAAGGCTTCTTGAGCTTGTGTATATTCTGTGCGTGTTTGCTGGATTAGATCTTCTAATTCTTGACGTGTGCCTTGAGCGATTTCTTGCGCCGAGGAAAGTTGTGTTGTGTATGTTGTATGGAGCACGCGTGCTTCTTCGAGAGCACGGTCTGCTTGTTCTTTTTCTTTATGTGCTTTCTCAACATCACTGCGTGTTGTGAGCGAGAGGGGAGTCGTTTCTCCAGATAGATCAGGGGGCGTGAGAATATGAGCAGGATGAGGGTGTGCAACTGAGCCGCAGACAGGGCAAGGTTGGCCATCAATGAGTTCTGTAGCGAGTGAACGGGCTGTGTCATGTAACCATTGTGTGTGAATGCTGTGTGCAATATGCGCTTGTTTTTGCGCATGGGCAAGAGCTTTTTCGCAAATAAGTGCATGTTTGCTCATCAAAGTGTTGAGTTCTTCTGCGCGTATTGCAGCTTCGAGCCGTTGCTCTAAACGAAGGAGTCGTTCCTCATATAAAGATAGGGAAGTACTCAATTGACGAAGTTGTGTCAGTTCATTTTCATATTCCTTGATCTGCTGCGGAATTTCATGACATTCGCCTTCCACAGTAAGTAGAGCAGAATCCAGAGTTTCACGTGCTTTGTAGGCGGAATCTTTTTTCGCGCGGTGCGTTTCTATATGGTTGCGATAGGTGAGCGCAATATCGGCTTGCCGCTGTGAATGGCGAATATAAGTATCAATTACGGAAAGTTCTGTCTGCAATGATGCGAGGTCAGATTTATCAAAAGAATCAGGCTGTTTCCATATATATCCAGATAATTGCGCAGTATCACTGAGTTTTTGAGCGGCACTGCGTGCTTTTTCTTGAGTAGCTTTTAATTCTTTTTCTGCTTGTTTGAGCGCGACATATTCACTGAGGACGAGGGCCGCTTGTGAGGATTTTTCACGTGCTGTGCGTAAAACACATATGTGTTCTTCGTCTTTTTCCCGTTCGGAAATTACGTGTTCTAAACTACTGCGCTGCTTGAGTTTGTCACTTAGAACTTGAGCTTCTTGGAGGGTGTTGTGCAGACAAGTAGCGTGTTCACGAGCTTTTTCTTCTTGTCGCTGCGCTTCTACAATGAGGCTGCGAAGATGCTCTATACGCGCATGTGCCTCAGTAATGTATTTAGTTATTGGAAGAACAGAGGGCGTATTTTCATGTACAGAAATTTTTTCTTGACTGAGAGTACTAGCGTAGGAGTGTAAAACATCGGGAGGTATGTGAGTTTCTTTTTCAGTGACAAGGTGAGAAGGCGAATCTGGGGCTTTGTACTGAGGGTCTATTAGATGAGCCTGAATAGTAGAGGAAGCTGTGTCTGTGTCTGTGTCTGTGTCTGTGCCTGTGGATAAATCATCAGTAAGTGCATGAAAAATTTCCCACGTATGTTCGAGAGCGCTTCGAGCTGATTCCACATGAGTGTTACTTGTGTGTGCTCGTGCGCGTAGTTCTTCTTGCAATTTGAGGTAGAAACCCGCTCCGAAAACATCACGCAAAATACTTTCGCGCTCATCAGATTTTGCTATTAAGAAACGTGAAAATTTGCCTTGCGGTAACACGATTGTCTGTAAAAACTGGTCTTTATTCAAACCGACACATTGACGGATCTCCCGATCAGCTTCAGCAATTGAACGTGAAATCACGTCAACGGATATGAAATTCCCCGAAGACTCCACCACTTTTTCTAAGTGAATAGTCGCATTCACATCTGTTTTTCGTCCAGGGCGAGTGTATTTAGGTGTGCGCGTTACCCGATAGATACCACGAGAAACTTCAAAAACAAGCTCAACCCAACTACGGTCATTTCCTTGACAATATGAGCTACGCATACGTGATCTATCAGAATCACTTTGTCTGGCCACATCTCCATAAAGGGCAAAAGTTATCGCATCAACAAGCGTGGATTTACCGGCCCCTGTTGGACCTTCAAGCAAAAATAATCCAGCAGCATCAAAAGCATGAAAATCAATTACCTGCTCTTTATGGAATGGGCCAATGCCACATAGAGTAAGACGACGGAGTTTCATTGCTGTTCCTTTATACGAAGATCTGCTACCACGTCATTTAATGCTGCACTTTCGTGCGCAGTGAGTGAGGCCCCACCGACATCAGTGAAAAATGCATGAAGAATCTGATGGACACTATGTGTACGAATGTCATGTGTGCGTGCTATCTGAGCATCGGGTACATGCTCAGGTGTATGCATAATGACGAGGGCATATGGGAAATATTCACGTAAACGTGGAACCATCTCACTTGGTCGTGAAGAATCGGTGACATTAATGGACAGCCAATGTTGGCGCATATCTTCATAAGTGCCGCAGAGGAGTTCATCCATTGAATCTGTGATGACAGCCAAAGGCCGATAAACAGGCACATCGAGTATCTCAATATGGCGAATTTGATGTGCATCGCATTCAATCAGGGTCACACTTTTTGCAGTTCCGGCTTCTGAAAAAGAATACGCCAACGGCGAACCACTATATCGAATAGGTACAGATGCCCCATGAATATTTTGCGGACGATGTAGGTGTCCGGCTGCAATGTAGTCAAAACCATGTGTCACTATCGGAGCATTCGGATCATTTTCTGGAGAAACTGTCAGATCGAAAATACTGGCAGGAATACTATCGACACCGCCGACGTGAATATCACGTTCAGAATCTGAAGCATTGCCTCCGACAATGAAAGCATGAACCATGCACACAGCCGGTCGATCATCACCCTCAAGGCGACGTCGTGCTAAATCATGCCGTATTCGCTTCACAGCAGCCTGTATAACAGCTTCATGAGAACGACCAATGGGTTCGTTTGAATCAGAATCGCGTAAAGCAGTACGTACCAGATCAGGTTCAAGGTAAGGGATCGGATAAATTAAAACCCCTGAACCATCCGTCGCATTAATATCAATTGCCTGACCGATAAGGTGAATATCACTGACGATACGTAAACGTGGACTCAAAAGTTGTGAAACAAAACCTAAACGTGTGGCTGAATCATGGTTACCTGGCGTGAGAATAACAGTACATAAACGACACAGCTCCTCAAGGACGTAAGAGAGCTGCCGTACAGAAGAAACAGGGGGTAAAGCTCGATCAAAGATGTCGCCGCTAATAAGGACAACGTCCACATCTCGTTCTTTCACACAATCAATGAGCCAGCGTGTAAACAGATCAACAGCCTCATGTAGATCTACCCCATGTAAGCTGCGACCAAAATGCCAGTCCGATGTGTGAAGTATCCGCATATAACTACTTTCGCACCCACCCCCTACATCTGCAGACAATTCTCTTGAAGAACAAATAATAGAATATGTGATGTGTGTCATTTATTCTGTGGTGAGAACAATACAGAAACCCACCCTACATACACACCTCTTGCATTATTCCCGGTGCAGAAAAATATTCTGCACACATGTATGCAATAAAGGATTAGCTGCTAAAGCACTGCCACCCCACGGTCCTTCAACACCGTGAACAGAGGTAAATACGCCACCTGCTTCACGCACAATAGGTACCAAAGCGGCCATATCATGGAGAGCTAACTCTGGTTCGCACGCGATATCAACAGCACCTTCAGCAACAAGCATATAGCTCCAAAAATCACCATAAGCACGGGTGTACCATGCTCGCTTCAACACATCACACATTTCAGCATCTAAACCAATGCTATCCCAACCATGAAGCGAAGAATAAGACACAAAAGCATCTTCAACTCGACTAATTCTTGACACAGATAAGCGTTCAGGAAACCCACCACGTGACGACATCCAAGCTCCTAAATCCTGAGCAGCCCACCAACGACGCTGGAGTGCAGGAGCTGACACAACTCCAACAACAGGCTGCTTTTCATCAATAAGGGCAATCAAAGTCGCCCATACAGGCACACCACGAATAAAATTACGTGTCCCATCAATTGGATCAATAACCCACATACGGGACGAAGCACCGAAAGAACCACGCTCCTCGCCAATAATCGCATCTGTAGGACGTGCTTGACTTAGACGAGTACGTATCTGATCCTCCACTAAACGGTCCGCATCTGAGACAGGAGTCAGATCAGGTTTAGATTCCACCAGTAAATCATCTGCACGAAAACGCGCGAGAGTGAGATCATCGGCAAGATCGGCAAGATCTAAAGCAAGCTGTAAATCATCAGCATATGAGCGGGTGCATGTCATAACTCCTCACCGTACCCATATGGAGAAGACGTGGTGAGCAATTCCCGACAGATGAACCATTTCCTGTCCTAAAGCTTGCTGTTGAAGGAAAAATACTTCACATACGCTCTCAAACAGAACGCATCCCCAGAAAAAGAAAACCCCTGCAGAAAGCGCATGTGCGTGCTGCCGAAAACGACAACACGCACATGCGCTGATAGAAGCGCAGAAAAACGCTCACCTCACGCTAAACGAGCACCTTCAGTTAATGCTTCAAGTTTCGCCCACGCAATCTGCGGATGAATACGCCCGCCTAAACCACAATCTGTTGAAGCAATCACACGTTCATCACCTACAAGATCAGCGAACTGACGTATACGCTGAGCAACCAAACGCGGATGCTCCACCACATTTGTTGAATGGGAAACAACCCCTGGGATCAGATACTTTCCATCAGGAAGAACAGTGTCTTTCCAAATCTCCCACTCATGTGCGTGACGCGCGTTAGCAGCCTCAAATGTTAAACCGTTCGCATTCACTTCCAAAGCCAAATCAACAATGGCCGCAAAATCCAGATCTGTTGAATGAGGGCCGTGCCATGAGCCCCAACATACGTGGTAGCGCACAAGAGAAGGATCAATGTCACGCAACGCATAATTTAAAGCCTCAATACGAACTTTCGAGAATGCGCGATAATCCTCAATTGAAGGCTCCACAACGAACTGATCCCATGACTCAGCCAAATCAGGAGCATCAATCTGCAGAGTTAAACCAGCCTGAGTAATCGCTAAATACTCCTCACGAAGCGCTTCTGCCCACGCCCACACAGCAGCTTCGTCATCTTCGTAATACACATTGCCAATACGCGCAGCAGAAGCTGGTGAAATCGCAGCAACGAAACCATCACGAGCCTCACGTCCCGCAGCATGGAGAGCATGAAGTAACGCATCCACGTCACGCTGAACAATTTCGTGACCGATATACTTCAACTCACCTGTTACTACCGGCCACACGGGAATAGAGGCAGTCGCCAAGTGAATACCTGAAGTGGGATCATGGTAAGCATCATCAAAAGCTACCCAATCACGCCGGTCAGTCATATGGTCAAGAACGAGGCGTCCTGAACGCGACGGGCGAGGAGCAGGAGGCTCTTGCACGATCTCCAGGCCGCTAAAACGTGTAAATGAATAGGACCACCATGCTCCATAATCAACTGCAAGTGTCATTGCATGGCCATACTCGCCATCATTAACAATGCTCAAACCAATATCGCTTTGACGTGCGATAACCGCATCGGTTTCTTCACGTAAAAGAGTGGAAAATTCTTCACGTCCCAATGTTCCTTCTTCGTATTTCTTATTAGCCTCCAATAGGCGAGCAGAACGAGGCAGAGAACCAACATGGGTTGTTAAAACAGGCATGTGAATATCCTTTTATCAATACCTACCAGACGCTGTTAGGGTATAAGCCAGCACAGGAAATACATAAGTCCTTTCAGAAAATGAACTCACATGTCGTTATGATTTGACTTTTCTTTCACATCTGCGTGATTAAAATCCTCAAAAAATACGTGGGAAGCCTTGTGAAGCTACGGTGTGCGATAGTGCACGCATCTGTTAGGTAGGGCATGTGTGAGAGAGCATACCCTCATGAATATGTGAAGAAAAATAGGGGATAAACCCTTTTTTCTCAACAAAAAACACTGCGAAGAAAAACACGCTTTACCAATGAATTACACGCGCTCGCATGGGTAACAGAAGTAAAAAGCGTCCGATACCCGTCTATCTGCTGCAGATTTTCTGCCCTGCTTTACTCTTAAATACAACACAACCTATAAGGAGAACACGAGCATGAGTAGGCAGCTCAGGTCAGCAACATCAACCAGTGGGCGCAATATGGCAGGCGCTCGCGCCCTATGGCGAGCCACAGGTATGGGTGATAGTGACTTTGGAAAGCCAATTATCGCTGTTGTTAATTCCTTTACCGAATTTGTTCCCGGCCACGTTCACCTGCGAAACGTCGGTCAAATCGTAGCTGATGCGATCACCCAAGCCGGTGGTGTTGCAAAAGAAATGAATACCATTGCTGTAGATGATGGTATTGCCATGGGGCATGCAGGCATGTTGTATTCCTTGCCCTCACGTGAAGTGATAGCTGATTCAGTGGAATACATGGTTAATGCTCACTGTGCCGATGCGATGGTATGTATCTCTAACTGTGACAAAATCACTCCCGGTATGCTCATCGCAGCTATGCGGGTGAATATTCCCTGTATTTTTGTTTCAGGTGGCCCTATGGAGGCTGGGAAAAATATTGATCCATCATTGATTGTGGGTCCTGCCCGTACAGGTCACGGCAATCTCATCACCGTGATGAATGCGACAGCTAATGACGAGATTAGCAATGATGATCTGAGGGCTCTTGAAAAAGCTGCGTGTCCGACATGCGGTTCCTGCTCAGGCATGTTCACTGCTAACTCAATGAACTGCTTGACTGAGGCTTTAGGTTTGTCATTGCCGGGTAACGGGTCCACTTTGGCGACTCATCAGGCACGTCGCGGCCTTTTTGAGCGCGCAGGTGCGCTTGCCGTGGACTTATGTCGGCGCTACTACGACCAAGACGATGATTCAGTGTTGCCGCGTTCCATTGCTTCAGCAGATGCATTCCATAATGCAATGACTCTTGACATGGCAATGGGGGGTTCGTCGAATACGGTTCTTCACCTTCTTGCTGTTGCTCATGAAGCAGGTGTGGATTTTGATTTATCGGATATTGCTCATCTAGGTAAAACTGTGCCGTGCTTGTCGAAAGTCGCACCTAACCACAATGATTACCACATGGAGGATGTTCATCGAGCAGGAGGAATACCTCGTTTGCTGGGGGAGCTTGATCGTGCAGGTATGCTCACGCACACTGTTCATTCGGTACATTCACCTGATTTAGTTTCATGGTTAGCCGCATGGGATCCGCGTTCCCCGCAGGTCACAGATGAAGCACTGACTTTGTGGCATGCCGCTCCCGGTAACGTGCGAACAACCGAGCCTTTTTCTACAGCGAATCAGTGGAATGAACTCGATCTTGATACAGAAAATGGTTGTATTCGTGACGTTGCACATGCCTATACGGCAAATGGCGGTTTAACCGTACTGTATGGCAATTTAGCTCCCGAAGGGGCCATTATTAAGGCTGCCGGTATTGATCCTGAGCTATTCCACTTTGAGGGACGGGCCAGGGTTATGGAATCCCAGGAAGAAGCAATAGACCGTATCCTCGATAAAACTGTTCAAGCCGGTGATGTCGTGGTTATCCGTTATGAGGGTCCTGCTGGCGGTCCAGGGATGCAAGAAATGCTGTATCCGACCTCATTCCTGAAAGGGCGTGGTTTAGGTAAAGCATGTGCGCTGATTACTGATGGTCGTTTTTCTGGTGGCACATCAGGTATATCTGTCGGGCATATTTCACCTGAAGCTGCCGATGGTGGTCTTATTGGCCTCGTGGAAGACGGAGATACCATCATTATTGACGTGAATGAAGGCATACTGTGTTTGGATGTCCCTGAGGAAGAACTGGAACGTCGTCGTTGCGCACAGGAAGAACGTGAAAATCCGTGGACCCCTGTGAATCGTCAGCGTAAAATTTCTGCAGCTTTACAGTTATACGCAGCAACAGCATTATCTGCTTCTCGCGGTGCTGCGCGTGATGTTAATAGGATCCTCCGTAAGAAAGGCTGACACATGCCTGCCGAACACGTTGCTCTTTATGACACGACGCTGCGTGACGGCGCTCAACAAGAAGGTATTTCCCTTTCAGTTGCCGACAAAATCGCCATTGTGCGCATCCTGGATGACCTGGGAGTGGACTACGTGGAAGGCGGCTGGCCTGGGGCGATACCGAAAGACACGGAATTTTTTCAGCAAGCTGCAACTATGACACTGCGCAGGACGCATTTGGTTGCTTTTGGTTCAACCGCGCGTCCGGGTCTTGCTCCATCAAAAGACCAGCAAGTATGTGCTTTACGTGATTGCGGAGTTGAACGGGTTACTTTGGTTGCTAAATCAGATCCCCGTCACGTAAAGCAAGCATTACGAACAAGCTGTGCAGAGAATTTACGCATGGTCCATGACACTGTTGCTTTTCTTACGCAAGCAGGTCATGAAGTTATGGTGGATCTTGAACATTTCTTTGACGGATTAGCTGAAGATACGTCCTATGGTTTTGAAGTGATCCGTGCAGCTGTTGATGCTGGTGCTAGTACCGTCATTGCCTGCGATACAAATGGCGGAAACTTACCTGACGCAATTGCGCATTACTGCGAACAAACACGTATGTTCCTTGACGATATAGGAGCGCAACACGTGGTCCTTGGGATACATGCGCATAATGACACAGGATGCGCCGTGGCAAATTCTTTAGCCGCTGTCAATGCGGGTGTGCGACATGTGCAAGGAACCATTAACGGTTATGGTGAGCGTACCGGAAACACGAATCTATTGACTTGCGCAGCTAACCTTGAACTTAAAATGCCGTACACCGCTTTACCTGCGGGGCATTTAAGCCAACTGGAACATGTATCGCACCGCGTGGCAGAGTTAGTCAATATTACGCCCTATGCGCGTGACCCATATGTAGGGCGTAGCGCATTTGCTCATAAAGCAGGTTTACATGCTTCAGCTATTCGAGTGAACCCTGACCTGTATCAGCATATTGATCCCGTCAACGTAGGTAATGACATGCGCATGGTTGTTTCAGAAATGGCAGGACGCGCATCCATTGAATTGAAAGCACGCGAATGTGGCCTTGATCTGTCAAAACGGCCGGAGGTATCTGCACGTGTAGCTATTGTCGTCAAAGAACGTGAAGCGCAAGGGTACACATTTGATGTCGCAGATGCCTCTTTTGAGTTACTTGTCCGTAAAGAGCTAGGTAAGTTACCTCGTTTTGTACGAGTAGAGTCATGGAAAGTTATGACTCAAGAAATAGCTGAAGTACAGGGTGAACCTTTCACACAATCTGAAGCAACTGTGAAAGTACATACGGATACGCGTCATATTCGCACAGCAGAAGGAAACGGCCCGGTTAATGCTCTGGACCGTGCCCTGCGACACGTCCTCACACGTGATTATCCTGTAGCGGCTTCTTTTGCTTTGACAGATTTCAAAGTGCGTATTCTTGAAGATCCTCACGCAGGAACGGACGCGACAACACGTGTTTTAGTCACAATGGGAAACGGAAAACGTCAATGGACAACGGTAGGAGTAGGCACTGACGTTATTGAAGCTTCATGGGAAGCACTCTTTGACGCATACTGGTGGGGCTTGCTTGCGGCAGGTGCCACATCATTATTAGAAGAATAATTTTTAAGGAAAGTAAAACATATGCGCGGTGAATATAAAGTCCCCGGTGGAAAACTTGTCGTAGCAAACGTGGAGATACTCAATGATCATCTGGCACATGTGCAGATTACTGGCGATTTTTTCCTGAGCTGTGATGAAGCATTAGAGCGTATTTCAGGAGCTTTAGAAGGCCTACCCGCTGATGTTTCTGTGAGTGCAATGACCGCTGCGATTGATTCTGCTCTTTATGACACAGACGAACTTATGGGGATCACTTCGCAAGGCGTCGCTATCGCAGTGCGTCGCGCTGTCGGCCACGCATTATCGTGGAGCGATATTGATTTTGAGGTGATTCATGGTCCTGTGGTCGATCCGCGTCTGAACGTGGCCCTAGATGAAACTCTCGTTGAGGAAGTGGCTGCTGGCCGTCGTAAACCATTTATGCGCCTGTGGGAATGGGAAGGATCGCAGGTTGTGATTGGTTCTTTCCAGTCCTACGCTAATGAATTACAACCTGAGGGTGTTAAACGACATGGGATTACTGTGACCCGCCGTGTCTCAGGCGGCGGTGCCATGTTCATGGAATCTGGTAACTGCGTGACATTTTCTTTAGTCGTGCCCACCGCACTGGTTGAAGGAATGAGTTTTGAACAGTCCTACCCATATTTAGATCAGTGGGTGATGGAAGTGCTTGAGAAACTCGGTATTCATGCTCACTATGTTCCACTCAACGATATCGCTTCCGATAAAGGGAAAATTGGAGGAGCCGCACAAAAACGCTGGGCACATGGATACATGTTGCACCATGTGACAATGGCTTATGATATCGACGCCCAAAAAATGAATGAAGTACTGCGTATCGGTATGGAAAAGCTCCGGGACAAAGGAACACGCAGCGCAGTAAAACGTGTGGATCCTATGCGCTCGCAGACGGGAATGCCTCGTGAGGAAATTATGAGGGTTTTCCGCGATTACTTTATAGATAAGTTTGGGGCCAGCATGTCCTATCTGACGCAGGAAGAATTACGTGTGGCGCAAGAGCGTGTGGAATCAAAGTTTGCGACTGATGAGTGGACTTTCCGGCTGCCATAAGTTTTCCAGGTAAATACAGTTACTGGCTTTATGGTCTTGAGTGCGCTTTCCTCGCAAGGAGGATGTTTGAATATGGTTGCATCCTGTAAGCCGTGATAGGTGGAAAGCGGCCGCTGAATAGTATGAGGTTTTCGTATAAAAATCAGCGTATGCGCGGACCAAAAATTGCTGTTCCTACACGTACACGTGTACTTCCTTCTGCTATTGCCCATTCAAGGTCATGGGACATACCCATTGACAATTCGAGTGCATTTTCAGGCAGGTTGAGACGTTGTGCAGTGCGGTCACGTAAAAGACGTAAATGTTCATATGCTCGACGAACGGGAGCTTCATGCGATGAATTGAGGCCAACTGTCATGAACCCAGTTAATATGAGGGAATCACATTCATTCACAGCATCAACGAGGGTATTAACCACTGTCGGCGCACATCCGGATTTTGTGATTTCGCCGGATACATTCACTTGAATCATCACAGGAAGTGGATGCATGAGTCGTTTACTTAGAGGCTCGATAATATCCACGCGGTCGAGAGTGTCGATTGCGTCAACACAGGACAGCGCCATATTGATTTTATTGCTTTGGAGCGGACCGATGAGGTGGATACGTGAATGGGGGATAGCGTGAATTGCTTCTGCTGTGTCGCGTGCTTCTTGAACACGATTATGCCCCAGGAGGATAGGGTGAGCGCTGTGTGATAGATGCTGTGCGGCTTGAAAACATGAATCTGCGCTTTGAGTTTTCGCAGCTATCTGTAAAACAACAGCATCAGTTCGGCCATATGTTTCACAGGCATGTTCTATACGTTCGTAGACGAGATCGATATTGCGCTCAATACTCATAGTTTATAAGCATAGGGTAGTTTGTGATGAGGGTACGAAGCCTTTGGACAGAAACAGAAACGATGGGTGTGATTGTCCTGCCTGCCTTGCAGCTTTACATAAGCGAAATGCTTTTTAGGCATGAGGACTGAAATCAACAAAATACAGCGCTAATTCGTCGTGTAGCTCAGTTTGCTGAAGATCAACGTAAGCCACCATACGCCAATCACCATCCCCTTCAGGATCAACAATGCGCTGAGTAATCAACCACAGGGAAGGGCAGGGCTGATTCAGCACATTTTCGGGCAGGCCAGATGCAATCAGATCTACCCGTTCAGGAGATTCATTAATGACACACATTGAATGTGAACGTGCTTCCTGGTCAATTCCTATCCAATCGTATTCTGCCCAATAGCGGGCCAAAGCATGATCCCAACGTGCCTCATCCCATCCTGCTGCTTCATCCAAGCGACCTAAAGACACGACATCGTCACGTGAAGCTAACTCAACACGCTTAAACATGGCATTGCGTACATGTGTGCGTAACGCATGACGATTAGCAGTAAGAGGCACACTTCCATCCGGTCGCGCACCGAAAGCACGTTCCAGCCCCACATCCGTAGTGTCAGTGCGTGTAGTTTCTGGAACAAAAACACCTGAAATCAAAGACTCCCACTCATCAAGTAAAGAAGAATCAACGGCGCGTACAAGGTCCCCTAGCCAATTAATGATTTCAGTTAATTCCGGTGTCATCATGGTGTCAGGGATCAGCTGACGTAAAGCCCGGTAAGCATCTGTGAGGTAACGCAAAATAACACCTTCACTGCGCCCCACATCGTAGCGTGCCACCAATTCAGAAAAAGTCATTGCGTTTTCAATCATTTCACGGACAACAGATTTTGGTGAAATCTCTAAAGCACCGACCCAAGGGTTTGAAGTGACATAGGTTGAAAAAGCAGCATGCAATAACTCAGATAATGGCTGAGGCCAAGTTACCTCATCCAAAGAAGCTACACGTTCGTCATAGTCCATACCTTGCGCTTTCATTGCCGCCACAGCTTCTGCACGTGCAACACGTTGCTGAGCAAAAAGTAAAGGACGAGGATCTTCTAAAACCGATTCAACAACAGAAACAGCATTGACAGCAAAATCAGAATCAGTGGAATCAAGCAGCTCAAGAGTAGCCAAAGCGAAAGGCGATAACGGTTGATTCAAAGCAAAATCATCAGGAAGATCAGCAACTAAACGCACACGAGGTGTTCCTTCTGCACGTGCCTGCGTACTACTGACATGTTCAATGACTCCACCTGTTCGTAATGAAGAATAAATGTCGCCTAAGCGCCTTAAATGTGGGTTAATGTCACGAAGATGATCGTCATTATGCGTTGCCAGAAAAACAAGATGCTCACCAGGATCGCGTTGCGCCTCAGCTGCACCGGCTAAAACGTGAAGCACCATTGCGTGACTCAGAGCAAAACGTGATTGTAATTGTTCGGGAGCCGCTGAAACTAAACGGTCAAAGGTTGCACGCGTCCATGAGATTTGGCCAGCAGTTCCACCTAAATTTTTCTTTGAAATCTTCTTCTTTGCTCGTTTGGCAGCACGTTCATCGCGAGCATTTTCTTGCGCTGCTGTTAGACGTGCGCGTTCACGCGCTTTTTCTACCTCATGTTCAGGAGCAAGAACTCGAACAAAACCCACAGTATCAAAACCGGCTCGCCCTGCTCGCCCAGCAATCTGATGAAATTCACGTGCGGACAGATGACGCATACGCTCCCCATCAAATTTCACGAGAGAAGACACAAGAACCGTTCGTATAGGCACGTTAATGCCGACTCCCAGAGTGTCAGTTCCACAGATAACTGCCAATAGCCCCTGACGTGTCAGCCGTTCAACAAGACGACGATAGCGCGGCAACATACCGGCATGATGAACTCCCACACCGCGTTGTAACAAGGCTCGTAGGGTCTGGCCAAATCCGTGTCCAAAAGACACCGTCGCCAATGCCTCACGAATTTTCTTCACTTGCTCGTCAGAAACTAAAGAAGCATGTTGGAAAACTTGTGCTGTCGTTAAAGCGTCTTTTTGAGCAAAATGGACAACATAAATGGGCCAGCGGCCTTCAGCTATTAAACGTTCAACTGTAGGGACAATTTCGTCTACCACGTAATCAAATTCAAGAGGGACAGGACGTTGTGCGTTATCTACTAAAGTCACGTCGCGGCCTGTGCGTTCTTTCCAGCTGCGAGAAAAATGGGATGTGTCGCCTAAAGTCGCTGACATGACAACAAACTGGGGGCGGGTGAGTTCAAGTAAAGGAACTTGCCACGCCCAGCCGCGTTGAGGATCCCCATAGAAATGAAACTCATCCATGATGACCATGTCAGTATCTAAAGAAGGACCGCTCCGTAAGGACGCATTTGCCAGAATTTCTGCGGTGCAGCAAATAATAGGTGCCTCACTGTTCAAAGACACATCCCCTGTCACCATTCCCACATTTGCTGCCCCGAACAGTTCCACAAGATCAAAAAATTTTTCAGATACCAAGGCTTTCAGTGGGGCTGTGTAATAACTACGACCTCCATGCGCCATTGATACAAAGTGGGCTGCCAATGCAATCATTGATTTACCTGAACCGGTAGGGGTTGCAGCAATTACATGGTTCCCAGCAAGTATTTCAAGGAATGCTTCCTCCTGGTGAGGATATAAAGGGCGACCTGTTGACTTCGCCCATGCAGTGAAAGCCTCATAGAGAGCATCAACATCATGGGTAGCGTGAGAGTCTTCGATTTGGTCAAGTAAAGCGTTGAGCGCACAGGTCATAGTGAGTATTCTTCCTTACCTTTGCTATGAATTCATACTGAGTGTGCTGAGGAAGAAAAAGCTGTCGTGACTGCGGTGATATTTTATGTTCCCAAGCACAGGGGGAGGGTGTATGTGCTTAAAGCAGGGGAGTATCTTTTGTGCTGTGCATACGCAGGTCAGCTGAGGCGCCCGGAGCGGCAGTGAGATTTTTCGTTGCTCACACGGGGGTGAGGGTGTCGATTAATGGACGAGCAAGCACAAGAGAAGCCAAACATGTCACTATCGCTGTGCCTGAAGCCTTTAACTTTTATGAAGGCGCGTACATAATGCCAAGGAAGTGACATGATAGTTTCAACTGAGACACTCTCGTTGTGGGATACGTTAGCCGCACAGATCCTTACTGTAGCTGACTGGTTGACTTTACATGTGACACTATGGGTTCTTGTGGGAACCGGTTTATTCCTCACTATCGCCTCACGTGCTTTACAAATCCGTTATTTCCCTGACATGCTACGTACGGTGGTGGGTTCACGCCAAGATGCGCATGGGGGAATATCCAGTTTTCAAGCTTTCACTATTTCCCTTGCTGCCCGTGTAGGTGTAGGCAATGTTTTTGGTGTTGCTGCAGCTTTGCTCATGGGAGGCCCAGGCGCTATTTTTTGGATGTGGGTTGTTGCCCTTGTCGGCATGGCAACAGCTTTTTTTGAGGCAACTCTCGCGCAGATTTTCAAAGTGCGCGCAGCTGATGCTTCTTTCAGAGGAGGCCCTGCCTACTACATTGCTTTAGGTATGAAAAATAAAGTCCTTGCTGTGATCTTTGCGATCATTACAGTGGTGACCTGCGCTTTTGTTATCACCTCGGTTCAGTCAAATGCTATTGCTGGTACGTTGCTTTCTGTATTAGGTGAAAACGGTTCCACCCCAATCGCGGCTTTGGGGGGCTTGACGGCAGCGCAGATCGTGATTGCTGCTTTGCTTTTTGTTTTTTCTTCAATGGTGATCTTTGGTGGTATTCGCGCGGTTGCTCGTGTAACAGAGTGGATGGCGCCGATTATGTCACTGATTTACGTGGTGATGGTTGCCGTTATTGTCATCATCAATATTGGTGATTTTGGTCGAGTGATTTATGAGATCATCCGGGAAGCTTTTGCTCCAGCACCGATTGCAGGTGGATTAGGTGGCGGTATTTTCGCAGCCATTATTAATGGGACGAAACGGGGTCTTTTCTCCAATGAAGCGGGTCAAGGAACTGCGCCAAATGCTGCTGCAACAGCAACAGTGAATCATCCGGTTCAGCAAGGTTTGTTGCAATCTTTAGGGGTTTTTGTTGACACGATTATTGTGTGTACAGCAACTGCATTCGTTATTTTGATTGCAGGCCCTCAGGTATGGGGCGCTGAAGGTGTGAATCCAGCGAATTTGACTACTTTAGCGGTATCTCATGAATTGGGTCAGTGGGCTGTGATGCCGATGGCTGTGCTGATCTTTGTTTTGGCTTATTCGTCAATTATTGCGGCGTATGTCTATTCAGAAACGAATATGTCATTTGTGACCTCATCACGGATTGCGGTGTGGGTTGTACGTGTTATTTCTGTGGGTTCTGTCGTCATAGGTGCGCTTGCCACATTGGATTTGGTGTGGAATACCGTTGATATTGCAATGGCTGTGATGACGGTGGCGAATTTGGTGGCTCTTTTGGTCTTATCCAAGTGGGGTTTTGGTGTCATGCGTGATTATGACGCTCAAAAGCGCGCAGGTGTTGCCTCACCGATTTTCATTTCAACAGGTAATAAGTTTTTACCAGGTGAATTGCCGACAGATGTGTGGGAGCGCGCTCCTGAAGAACAACAGACATCTGCGCCACGTCAGTAATAGTGTGAGTCTGTGTGTCAGTATGTCATGAGCAGGTGAGCGGCGAACTCTGCATACATGTATCTTCTGTGACTAGGCAAAATTTAAGGTAAGAAAGATTAATGACGACGGTACGTACTTTTTCATTAGATGACTTATATGCCACCGGATCACTGAAGTGGAGCACTGAGAAACAAACGGATG
Source organism: Schaalia sp. lx-100 (assembly GCF_021083625.1). NCBI lineage: Bacteria > Bacillati > Actinomycetota > Actinomycetes > Actinomycetales > Actinomycetaceae > Schaalia > Schaalia sp. lx-100. The sequence continues at coordinate 195,659 of NZ_JAJNRP010000002.1, forward strand.
CTTTACCAACTCTAGGGGCATGGGTAGCTGAAATGGATTTCGGTACAGCACCGGCAGTTGAACGTGTCCTTGTCGATAACATTCGTAAGGGTTTTTTAGGCTACTTTCCTTCATGGCTTAAAACTCAGGTGGCTGAGTCAACAGCTCGCTTCCATAATCGTCGTTTCGGTTGGAATATTTCAGAACAGGATATTCGCATAGTGGGAGCAGTCCTGCCTGCTCTTATCCGAATGATTACTTACCTGACGCGGCCTGACTCTGCGGTGATTGTGCCGACCCCAGCGTACATGCCTTTTTTATCAATTCCACGCGAGCTTGGGCGGCAAGTTATTGAAGTCCCCTCTATTCACGATGAAGCAGCAGGGGAAGCCGGGTGGAAATTAAATGTGGAAGGTATCGAAAGTGCATTAAAAGAAGGGGCAGGACTCCTCATTTTATGTAATCCTTGGAATCCTACGGGGCGCGTATTATCACGTGAGGAATTAAAAGAAATCCACGACGTTGTTTCACGGTATGACGCTCTGATTTTTGCCGATGAAATTCATTCACCACTGGTGCTTCAACCAATTCCTTTTACCTCCTATGCGAGTATGGGCTCAAGCTATGCAGCACATACGGTGACAGCGACAGCAGCAACGAAAGGCTGGAATATCGCAGGACTGCCGAATGCTCAGGTTATTGTGCCAGATGAGGATTTACGTGCTCGGTGGGACGCAACGCCAGAACAGGCTTCGGGAATGCCTGTGCCTTTAGGAGCTTTAGGAACAGTTGCCGCATATGAGCATGGGGATGAATGGCAAACTGAAGTTCTGCGCCTAGTGAATGAGAATATTGACCGTCTGACAGTTGGTCTGGATGGTACAGGTATTCGTTTTGTGCGTCCTGAGGCAACCTATTTGACGTGGTGGGATTTTCGTGAAGTTGCACTGAACGGAGCTGACCCTGCGAAATATATGCGTGAAAAAGCGGGTGTTATCGTAAACGCTGGGAAAACACTTGGTGGTCACTGGCAGCAGTGGGCGCGCGTCAATGTGGCTTGCAGCCCTGAACATATGCAGATGATTATTGAGAGGGTGCGTCACTCTTTCGCCTAAGACACATAAAAGAGCGCGACTTTTCAAAGGTCACGCTCTTGTGATATGTGCGGTTTTTAGCGACGAATAACGGGGTTAGTTAATGTACCGAGTTCTTCAACGCCAAATGAAACTGTGTCGCCTGCGGTAATAGTGCCGTACACAGAAGGACAACCGGTAACGATCACATCGCCGGGTAGCAAAGTAAACAGTGTTGAACAGTAGGCGATAAGTTCCCGCACTGTATGCAGCATATAGGCTGTTGAGCCACTGGTTTCTTTTTCCCCGTTGATTGTGCCATGCAGAGTGAGGGATTGGACATCAAGTGTAGGGTCTACCGTAATCCACGGACCGAGCGGACAGAATGTGTCAGCTCCTTTTCCTTTATCCCAAGGTCCACCATCCATAGCATCACGTGCAGTCACATCATTAGCTAATGTGTATCCGAAAATGACTGAGTCAACATCTTCCAGAGGGACATCTTTCGCAAGGGATTTAATGATGACAGCAACTTCGCCCTCATAAATCACATCATTAGTCCAGCTGGGTAACACAATCGGATCATCAGGACCGATAACAGAGCTATTTGGCTTTAAGAAAATAGGCGGCATAGGCGTAGGCTCTGGAGAACCTGGCTGTCGGATATCAGGTCCGAAATTATTGCCAATACCAATGACTTTTGAGCGTGGAATGACAGGGGACAAGAGTCTCACGTCATCCAGTTCAACGATACGACCAGAAGGCTCAATGGGAGAGAAAAGCGGATCGCCTTTCAAAACCACAATACGTGTAGAACCATCTTCGAGAACACCATAAGCGGGGGAGGACCCGTCAGAAAAACGTACGATACGCATACTGTTAGATTAGTCCTCCTCAGATATTTGCGAGGCGTTATCGTCCTCGTTTTGGAAAATAAAAGGAAAGTAATCTGCTCTGAAGCCCTTTATGCGCTACGAGGAAGGAAAACTCAATCTGATTGCGTGGACTAGGTGAGCGAAGCTTACGTAACAGATGTGAAGAAAAACGGTTTCCATACCCCATATGCCGGTAAAGAATATCTGTGAACGGGCGTAGAATGACCTCATGACTGAAACCAGCGCACATACTTCACCTGTCCGTGTTCGTTTTTGCCCTTCTCCTACGGGTACTCCGCATGTGGGAATGGTCCGTACTTGCCTTTTTAACTGGGCTTGGGCACGTCATACCGGTGGAACTTTTGTTTTCCGTATTGAGGATACTGATGCTGCACGTGACTCTCAGGAGTCTTTTGACCAAATACTTGACTCGCTGCGCTGGTTAGGGTTGGACTGGGATGAAGGAATCGGCAAAGGCGGGCCACATGAGCCTTATCGCCAGTCTGAACGTATGGATATCTATGCTCGGGTTGCTGCACAGCTTCTTGAAGGAGGATACGCTTACGAGAGTTTTTCTACTCCTGAAGAAATTGAGCAACGTCACCGTGATGCAGGTCGTGACCCGAAGCTAGGGTATGACGGATACGATCGTGACCTCACTAAGGAACAAAAAGCTGCGTATCGTGCGCAGGGACGTGAACCTGTTTTACGCATGAGGATGCCCGATCATGACATTACATTTACTGACTTAGTACGCGGCGAAATTACTTTCAAAGCAGGATCTGTGCCGGATTATGTTATTGTGCGAGCCAATGGTCATCCTTTGTACACTTTGGTGAACCCAGTTGATGATGCTCTGATGGAAATTACTCACGTTCTGCGTGGTGAAGATCTGCTGTCCTCAACACCACGACAGATTGTTTTATATCAGGCGCTGATGGATCTTGGAATCGCGTCATGTATTCCCGAATTTGGTCACTTGCCATATGTGATGGGTGAAGGAAATAAGAAGCTGTCAAAACGCGATCCACAGTCGAATTTGCTGCTTCACCGTGAAGCCGGCATGATTCCTGAGGGTTTGAATAACTACTTGGCTTTACTCGGCTGGTCGATTGCTCCTGATCGTGATGTTTTCAGCATGGATGAGATGGTAGAAGCCTTCGATATTTCTCATGTGAACCCAAATCCTGCGCGTTTTGATCCAAAGAAATGCGTGGCTATTAATGCTGAACATATTCGTCGCCTTGATGTCGCAGATTTTGCTCAGCGTATGGTGCCTTTCTTGCATAGGGAAAAGTATGTGTCAGCAGATTCATACGAGGAACTTACTGCGCGCGAACAAGAAATTGTGACAGCTATTGCTCCGCACGTTCAGACTCGTATTCAACTGCTGGGTGAAGTTCCAGGTATGGCAGGTTTCTTATTTGCGGCAGATGATGAACTCACTCTGGATGAAACTGCGGTAGCTAAATTGAAAGAGAACGCAGTGCAAGTTCTTGAAACTGCGCGTCACATTCTTTCAACCTTGTCAGATGAAGAATTTTGTACAGAAGTGATGGAAGAACGTTTACGCGCGGCAATTGTTGAGGGCATGGAGATTAAACCACGTTTAGCTTTTGGTCCTCTCCGAGTGGCAGTAACAGGTCGTCAAGTTTCACCTCCGCTATTTGAATCCATCGAAATTCTTGGAAGGCAATCAGCCCTTGCTCGCGTTGATGCTCTTATCCAACGACTGGAAGCAGGAGTGGCGTGAATAGTCCCACTCTTTGTCGATTTGTCGAAGGGAAAATAGTCGGCTAAAGTTTTGTCTTGTTGTCATCGGGACAGTTTCTGGTGAGAACAAGCCATGGGGTATGGTGTAATTGGCAACACGACTGATTCTGGTTCAGTTGTTCTAGGTTCGAGTCCTGGTACCCCAGCGATCACACAATGAGTGAGTGATTTTGCCCCCATCGTCTAGCGGCCTAGGACACCGCCCTCTCACGGCGGCGACACGGGTTCAAATCCCGTTGGGGGTACGGTTGCCTTTCACTAAGGTTAACTTGTTACCTCGCTGAGAGGTTTAGCGCCCCTATCGTCTAGCGGCCTAGGACACCGCCCTCTCACGGCGGCGACACGGGTTCAAATCCCGTTGGGGGTACAAGCGCGGAACCCAATGTTGAGCTTTTATTTTTTCTTATCTGATGAACTTATTCGCCTGAGGCATTCTTCTGACGATCTGCCTTAAAGACTTCATGAGAAACCTGTGTGACGTATTTTTCGTCAATGCATTGCTTTTTCGCTCAATTCGCTTCGTTCTTTCCTAGCAATGCGCGGTACCATTGACGACGACACAATGAAACCTTGAGTCAGGAGATCCTGTGACCACCATCGACGTTCACATTAACGGCCAGTTACATAGCATCGAGGCGGGAACCACTGGGACAACACTTTTTGACGGACAACGCGATGTTGTTGCCATGTTTATCAACGGTGAACCGTGGGACCTGAGCCGTGAAATTCCCTCAGAAGCCACAGTCGAACCAATTACGCTGACCTCGGAAGCAGGCTTACAGATTCTGCGTCACTCCTGCACGCACGTTATGGCACAGGCAGTACAGGAAATTTATCCGGATGTGAACCTTGGTATCGGACCTTTCATTACAGATGGCTTCTACTACGATTTCGGTAATATTGATTCGGTAACGCCTGAACTCATGCGCGATATTGAAAAACGCATGAAACGAATCGTCAAAGAAGGACAAACATTCCGTCGTCGTGCAATCAGTGATGAAGAAGCGCGCGTCGAATTAGCGCAGCAGCCCTACAAGTTGGAACTCGTCACCACAAAAGGTCACGGTGCTGAAGAAGCTTCTGTTGAGGTAGGCGCAGGCGAACTCACCATGTATGATAACGTGCGCCGCGATGGAACTGTTGCATGGACTGACCTCTGCCGTGGTCCACATTTACCCAGTACGCGACTCATCGGTAATGGTTTTGCCTTGACAAAATCTTCCTCAGCCTACTGGAAAGGCGATCAAGCAAATGATCCTTTGCAGCGTATTTACGGGACCGCTTGGGCATCAAAAGATGATCTTGTTGCCTACCAAGAACGAATAAAAGAAGCAGAACGCCGCGACCACCGGCGCCTTGGTACAGAACTTGACCTCTTTTCTTTTCCAGAGGAACTAGGAGCAGGCCTGCCCGTATTCCACCCCAAGGGTGGTGTGCTTAAACGTGTCATGGAAGACTACGTGCGTGCAGCCCATATCGCTCACGGATTCCAATATGTTGGAACACCGCATATTTCTAAAGAAGACTTATTCCACACATCCGGTCACTTACCGTATTACGCGGATGGGATGTTCCCACCAATGGACGATGACGGGCAGTTGTACTACCTCAAAGCTATGAACTGCCCAATGCATAACCTGATTTTCCGTTCGCGTGGGCGCTCATACCGTGAGTTACCTTTGCGTCTTTTTGAATTTGGTACTGTTTATCGAAACGAAAAGTCCGGTGTGCTGCAAGGACTCACCCGTGTACGTTCGATTACGCAGGATGATTCTCATAGTTATGTGATGCCCGAACAAGCAGCAGATGAAATTAAGCACCTGCTGAACTTTATTTTGAAGCTGCTGCGCGATTTTGGTTTGACTGACTTTTATCTTGAGCTGTCCACCCGCGACACGGATGGTAAAAAGAAAGACAAATTCATCGGCACAGATGAACAGTGGGCAGAAGCCACTGCGATTCTTGAACGTTGTGCTGAAGAAACCGGTTTAACCTGTGTTCCTGATCCAGGTGGGGCTGCTTTCTATGGGCCGAAGATTTCAATACAAGCCAAGGATGCTATCGGTCGTACATGGCAGATGTCCACCATCCAGTACGACTTCAACCAGCCACACCGTTTCGGGTTGGAATTTACTGCTCCTGATGGCACACATCAAGAACCTGTGATGATTCACTCGGCAAAATTTGGTTCAATTGAGCGTTTCATTGGCGTGCTCACTGAGCACTATGCGGGTGCATTCCCAGCATGGCTTTCACCTGAGCAAGTACGACTGGTTCCTGTGGCTGAAGCATTTAACGAGTACTGCACGGGTGTTGCTGAGCAACTACGTCGTCACGGTATACGGGCAGAGGTTGACCTGTCAGATGACCGTTTCGGAAAGAAAATACGTAATGCCTCGAAAGAAAAAGTACCTTTCACCCTTATTGCAGGTGGTGAAGATGTGGAGGCTGGCGCGGTTTCGTTCCGTTTCCGTGACGGTTCACAATTAAACGGTGTTGCTGTAGATGAGGCCGTCGCACGCATTGTTACTCATGTGGAGTCGCGTTGTAATTCGGATAAATTCGACGAGGCATAGGAAAGAGACTGAAGAATAATGCAGGATATGCGGTGCGAAGATTCACGGACATTAGCGGGTGTGCCTGATGGTTTTTCTCGTCTGTGGACACCGCACCGCATGGCCTATATTTCAGGGGAGGAAAAACCTGCGGATGCTTCTTCGGATGAGTGTCCTTTTTGCGCAGCCCCGCAGCGTGATGATTCTGAAGGACTAATTGTTTACAGAGGTTCATCATGCTTTGTTTTAATGAACTTATTCCCGTACAATTCGGGGCACCTGTTGGTGTGTCCATATCGTCATGTTTCTGATTACACAGAACTGAGTGATGATGAACGTAATGAATTATCACTTATGACGGCGACTGCAATGCGAGTAATTCGTCGTGTGGCAGGCCCACACGGATTTAATCTTGGAATGAATCAGGGGGATGTCGCCGGAGCAGGTATCGCGGCTCACCTGCATCAGCATATTGTTCCTCGGTGGTTAGGGGACGCAAATTTCTTACCGATCATTGCGCGAACAAAGGCTGTGCCTGAACTATTAGAAGATGCTCGTTCCCGTCTTTCTTACGCTTGGGCGCAGGAGTTTTCTGCGCACTGACTTTTCTTCCTTTTTGGGGCCGCCTTTTGTGTGAGCATATGAGGAAACACAAGTAAGAAACAGATAAAAGAAAGGGCTGAGTATGCTCGGTAATCACGGTCGTTCTGTTGCTCGCACTATTTTTACTCCACCGGCCCGTTTACTGGCGAGTTTAGGTGTTTCACCAAATATGGTGACTTTCACGGGAACAGTGATGACATGTGTATTGTCGGTGATTCTGCTTGCTCAAGGGTATTTATGGCAGGGAGGAATCGCACTGGGAATTATTCTTTTTTGCGATTCAATTGATGGTATTTTGGCACGCCTGACTGGGAAAACATCAGCTTTTGGTGCTTTTTTTGATTCGACGATGGATCGTTTAGGGGATGGAGCAGTATTTGGTTCTTTGCTGGCTTGGGTTGTTTTCCATATGCCTGATAGTTATGCGCGTACATGCGCAATTATTGCCGGTATTGCCTCTTTAATAGCAGTGGGAACAGTCCCGTATGCGCGTGCTCGTGCTGAAGTACTAGGAGTTGTAGCGAAAGTTGGTATAGCGGAACGTACGGATCGTTTAATTGTTGCTTTGGTGTGCGCTGCTTTTACTGACTGGGGATGGGGACAATGGTGGATAAGCATTGGCTTAATGTGGGTAGCTGTCGCTTCGCTCGTTACGGTGGGGCAGCGTGTAGTTTTCACCGCTTCAATGTTGAAGAAATCTGAGATCAGTCAGGTGAAAATTTGAGCACAGTATCCTGCCCAGGCAGGCTACTATGATTTTTTGCTGATATCAGTAAATGATGAGGGAATACTTGATGGCACAAGAAGAAATAGAAAACTCATTGGGACCACAATGGCCTGTCGATGCTGATGGTTATCCGCATCGCAGTGCGGCACGTGTGATTTTATTTAATTCAGATGGTCATGTTTTGTTAGTGCACGGGCATGACGCGATAGACCCATCACATCACTGGTGGTTTACTGTCGGAGGTGGTGTTGAAACAGGTGAAACCCCGCAGCAAGCAGCGGTTCGTGAGCTTTACGAAGAAACAGGTATTCGGATAGAAATTGAAGATCTTATTGGGCCTGTGTTATACCGTCAGGGTCAGTTTGAATTTCTTTCAGTGACTGCTCGACAAGATGAGTGGTTTTTCCTTGCCCACACTAAGGATACGAAGGTAAGTTCACGCGGATGGACTGAACTTGAACAGAATGTGCTTGACGGTCATCGTTGGTGGAATATTGACGAGGTTGATGCTCTTGCTGAAAGTGTCATGGTGACTCCTTCTGGTCTGGCGGATTTGCTGAGGAAATGGAAAGAAGGCTGGGATGGTGAGTGCCTTCATCGTAATGAATACTCAGACTGAGTAAGACCCTAAGTAATAAGAGCATTGACGATAGGGAAGTTACGCGTATTTTGAGTAAAATCGGAAACTAAAAGGGGGAGCGACCCCGAATATATCCAATTGCACACGTGGGGTGTGGAAGGTTTTTATTCCTGAGGTGGCGTTTCCAAAGGAATAGTGCCCAGTAGCTTCCAGGCCTCATCTATACGCGAAAGAATGGCGCTGTAATATTCTGGTTCTTTGTTCGGATAGGTGACAACAGTTCCTACCATAGCGGTCACCTCATCAATATCAGTCCATGAATCAGGAATCACTTTTATTGTGGTTCCTTGAGGAAATAGTGTCGTCAGATCCGTGCCATAAAAATCAGCAGTGTGTGAGTCAATAAGGGTTTCAGGTTTTTCAGGTGAATTTTCAATGGCAGTGATGACTTCAGTGATTTCTTCTGCTGAATGTGCAGGCGAGTCCCCACTGGCGGCACTATCTGTTTCTGTGGGTTTTTCGCCAATAATGACAGAGGACTGTGAAAAATCATCAGAAGATAAGGCTGATTGTGGACTCGTGATAGTAGTAGGTTCTGCATCAACTAGGTGACGTCCAGGAAAAAGAAACCATATGAGGCCGAAGAATACTGCGAGCACACAAGTAAAAAGTAGGGATACCACTAAAAGAGGAATATGTGTGTGCTGCGATTCGAAGATTCGTTTGTTTTGACTCATTTATTCCCTTGAGTGGTAATACGAGTCAAAATATTGGTTAGGTCATCGTTAATATTCTTTTCTTTCAGCAGGTAGCTGTGGAAGCAAGGTGAAGAAAACATTGTTGCTGGACGGTCAACCGATTTTCCTTTTGTCAACAAACGCAAGCGGTTCCATGATTCTTTCACTGCCCATCCTGCAATAAAACCATAGCGGCAGGTTTGCATATTCACAGTATCTGCTCCTGCAGAGGCTGATTTAGTTGACACAATGACATCCCCTGCGGAAATTAATGGTTTACTGGTGCGTCCAAAAAGGGAAAAACCACCAAATTCTATGTTCCCGACCATCGCGTGTACATGAACTGCCTGTGGGAGCATGGGGAGAGTGTCTAAAGCCTTCGAATGAGTACGCAAAGCTTGACCTGCTTCACCACGGAAAGCATCAAGGGCATCAATGCCGTAACAACCTTCATTTGTCTGGTCTTTACGTTCAGCGCATTTTTTCAAATGATCCCACCATAAGCGGATTGGTAAAGCAAGAGGGGAGCGAAGCGGAGCTGAATCAAAGAAGCGGTTAATACTTTGCGCAAGATCTGATCCAGTATTGGGGGTTCCAATCATGACAACATTTGACATCCATTTTTCAACGGGGCGACTTGAGTCAAGGTGTGTTGCTGCTTCACGAACAGCAAGACCTCCCATGGAATGTCCAACCACTGTGACAGGCTTATTGTATTGACGAGCTAAACATTCAATGCCGCGGGCAAGTTTTGGTCCGATTTCTTTATGTGTTACCCAACGAGAATGTACATGAGAGTAGTCAAAAGTGTACACGGCTGTTTTATTGACTTTTTGAGCACGATCAATCATTGAATCATGAATAGAAGATGCAGCAAGCATAATTCCGGCATGCTCATTTGCTTGCCGGTCAATCAGTTGAGAAAAAGTGCCAGTTCGCTCAGGCGTATGTGTCGAACGTGAAATCCAGCCGTGAATGAAAATGACAGGGGTATCTTGTGGGTGAATATCAGGTTCGGCGGCTTGTCTCTTGGCTCCAGTAGACGTCGAAATTATCGGGGCGAGCTGAACAGTATCATCACACGCATGTGGGTTAAAAGGATTCTCTGCGGCGACTGCTTGGCTTACGTAGGGAAGGAAAGATAAACAAGCCAAGGACACGGTGGTGATGAATATGCCAACGCGAGTTGAAAAATGCTGCATTTTCAAGCTTTTCTTTCGTGTAAATACCTGGAGGATGAAAGACTGTGACGAGTGTATTACATAGTGCAAGAGAATCCTATTTATGCACATGATGAAGTTTATGTGAGTTACGATTCTTGGAGACTAGCGCGTGTATCATGGGTGTGTTTCATAAGTGTCTGAACAGAACAAACAGATAATGGCATGGGAGTTTACCGTGCGATACGGTTGTGAAAGCGTTGACGATGTGACTGTTTTTTACTGTGAAACCGAGAAAAATGTGCCTACACTGGTGATCTTCTAGGTTTTTCCTCCATTAGTTACACGTACCGTAAACCGAAGCCACTATTGTCGAGCGCCACTATCCCAACGGAAGGACAAACTGTGACCAGCAACTACCCACATATTCGACGCCACAGGCCCGAAGTCCTCGCCCCCGCTGGTAGTCTCGACACTCTTAAAACTGCTATCGACTTCGGCGCAGATGCTGTCTACGCCGGTGGGAAAAGCTTTGGGATGCGTACCGCCCCAAAAAACCTGAGCCTTGAAAATTTCGCAGAAGGCCTAGATTACGCGCATACACGCGGGGCTAAACTTTTCGTCACCTGCAATATCCTTCCCGCATCCGCCGAAATTGACGATATGAACCGCTACATGGCCGAACTGGGAGAAATTGGTGTTGATGCACTTATTGTCTCTGACATTGGAGTGCTTATGGCAGCCCGACAATATGCTCCCAACTGTGAAATCCACATCTCCACCCAAGCAGGCGTGACAAACTATCAAGCCGCGAATGCACTTGTAGGACTTGGCGCTTCACGAATCGTTCTTGCACGTGAACTGAGCCTCGATGACATCCGACGCATCCGCGCGAAAGTTCCTAGTGACATTGACATTGAATGTTTCGTCCATGGTTCCATGTGTATGGCGTTTTCTGGGCGCTGTCTCATCTCTCAACATACGACAGGGCGCGACGCAAACCACGGTGATTGCGCGCAATCATGTCGCTGGAAGTACCATGTCGTCGAAGAAAAACGTCCCGGCCAGTTCTTCCCCGTCGAAGTCACTGGTGATGGCACATTTATCTTTAACTCTGAAGATATGAATCTCATTGAACATGTTGACCAGATCCTAGATGCCGGTGTTACTAGCTTGAAAATTGAGGGGCGCGCCAAAAGTGCCTATTATGTTGCTGCCATGGCGAATGCCTATAAATGTGCGGTTACGGAATACATGCGTCAACGCGGATATGAGGACGAATCTGGGAAGATTCTTCAGCCTTTCACTCTGCTCAAGCAGGAAGCTTCTTCGCTCACAGGAGACAGCATCAACTCAGCAGAAGCAACGAGTGCACATGCAGCTTCTGGTTCATCCTTAAAACATGCTGATGATGTCGAAAACTCAAGCAATACACGCCAGCAAGTCATTCTTCCCCAGTGGCTGAAAGATGAACCTTATAAGGTGACGCACCGCGAATATTCCACAGGTTTCTACTTTCCAGATGCGCCGGCAAGTGAAGCGATTATCCGTGGGGGCTACATTAATGACTGGAGATGGCTAGGGACCGTCACCGGTTATGATAATACGCATGGGCGAGTTCAGCTCCTCGCAAAAAACAAAATCACGCCGGGAATGACTATTGAGTTTCTTGCGCCTTTTTCCTCTCCGACACAACTTGTCGTCCCGAGTAGTGGCTTGGTTGATGCCAACGGGGAAGCAGTACCTGAAATTAATAATCCAGCACGCTACTATGCGATTCCTTGCCCTACTCGAATCCCCACGGGAGCGATGATCCGCGCGAAAGTAGTGCGGCCAAAATTGTGATGTGTGATTGTATTTTCCCCTGAGGTGACATAAAGGAAAATAACGGTACTCACTTTTCCTGATGCTCATATCCAGTGTTTTGCTCTGATAGAACACAATATAGTTCCTGATGAGAGCCTTTATGAAAGGGGGGGGGGAGGGAATGCTGAGTATTTTCAATGAAAATGATATTGCTGAGGACGCAGCTATGTGACCTCACGGCTATGTGACCCCGCGGTGATGAATATTTTTTATGGCATGGTGCGAGCCCTTTTTCTTGCTGGGAGTCGCGGGTCTGCTTTTTACTGTTTTGGAGGGTAAACCTATTGTCTCAATCTGATGAAAGAACTATAAGCCCATAAACATATAAAACGCAGGTGGCGTGTATAAGGAGTGTACACGCCACCTGCGTTCATTTGCTTTCAACACATGACAACCATATTTACGCATGGTTCATGCGAGAAAGTTGCTGTGCAGAAATTTATTGGTCAGCCTTTTGAGCCGTAATTTGACGCTGCGCAACGGCAATACGTTCACGAATGATACGTACCAACGCGCCGGAAGCCTCACTATGATCTGCAAGCCACTGTTCACCTAGACGGATGATATCTATTGAATCGACATATCCTGCAAGTTCCGAGGGGAACATGAGGGTCACAATGTCTTCAGCAGTATGGAATGTGTGGGAGGACCATATGCTTTCAAGTGAAGCAAAATAGTCCTCAACAAAAGGCAGATACAGTTCAGGGGTAGTGCGTACTTGAGCCCAGAAACCTGACACCATAGCCCAACGGGTATCATTCGCGATTTTATGGTCCCGCAGAATAGATTCCCAAGCAGCGGACTTCACTTCAGGGAGTGCTCGTGCTGCACGTGCGGCTGCAGCATTTTGTAGACCCGTCATGGTGGAGTCTTCTGCTTCGCACGTATTGATGTCGGCTTCGGTGGCTGCGCCGGTACGTACTAAGTTAAAGAGTAGAGTCCAGCGAATATCCACATCAAGATCAAGGCCTTGCAGTGTTTGAGTACCCTCAAAAAGTGCTTTTAACGCTTCTATCTGATCTGTGGTAGTTGCATTACGCGCTGCTGCGCGGACAAATAGGCGTTGCTCATCTGAACCACTTGGTGCGGTACGAGCCAACAAAAGTAGGCCGCGTCCTACGTTTTCTTGAACAGAAGCACGTTTGTGTGGAGCAACGAAAGTATGAACAGCCTCATCAATATGACGGAGCAGCAGAGTAAGCATCTGCGCATTTGTTTCAACAGAAGCTGCATTCAATGCAAGATCAAGATAAGTGGAGGCTGGCATCTGACCGTCTCGCGTCATATCCCATGCGCACGCCATGACTACACCACGTGTGAGCGAGTCATCAAAGAGACGAATATTCGTTGTAGCAAAAGCTAAGGATTCTTCATCTAAACGAATCTTTGCATACGCCAAATCGCCATCATTGACAAGCAAAAACTCAGGACGGGCCTGCCCGCTCAATGAAGTGACCTCTGTGATAGCGCCATCTACATCGAGTTCTTCGTGCATGACGCGACGTAGCTTACCGTCTTGGGCGCGGGAATAACCTGCAATTGCAAGACGATGAGGACGTAAAGAAGAACCGGGTGTGAAAGATTCTTGCTCAATTACGACACGTGTCAACACGCCGTTATCGTCGACTTCCACAAGAGGACGTAAAACGGTGACACCAGCTTCTTCAAGCCAGACTCGTGACCAGGCAGATAAATCACGACCGGATGCTTTTTCGAGTTCGGTGAGCAGGTCGGCAAGCGTGGCATTGGCATATGAATGAGCAGCCAAATAACGTTGTAATCCCGCAAAGAAAGCATCACGCCCTACATAGGACACAAGCTGACGTAATACCGCCGCTCCTTTTGCGTAAGTGATACCGTCAAAGTTGACTTCCACATCAGCAAGATCACGAATTTCAGCTTTAATTGGGTGAGTTGTGGGCATCTGATCTTGACGCAGGCCCCAGTCCTTACGCAGCATAAATCCAGTCCAGCCGTCTACATACTGGGTGGCTTCAGCTAAAGCAAGATGGCTCATAAATTCTGCAAATGATTCATTGAGCCACAGATCATTCCACCACTTCATTGTGACGAGGTCACCGAACCACATGTGAGCCAGTTCGTGAAGAATCGTATTTGCGCGATTCTCAAGGTCACTTTCGGTGGGTCGTGTACGGAAAATGTACTGATCGCGGAAGGTGACGCACCCTGCATTTTCCATAGCACCCGCATTGTATTCGGGAACAAAGATCTGATCGTACTTTGTGAATGGGTAAGGGATTGCGTAGTGAGCTTCAAAGAACGTGAAGCCTTGGCGTGTTACTTCAAGAATACGATCAACATCTAAATGGTCACGTAAAGAACTACGGCAATACACACCTAATGGAATTTCGCGTCCGTCGGAGCTGGTCAGTGATGAAGTTTCACCAACATAGGGGCCAGCAATAATTGCTGTGATGTAGGTTGACATGACTTCTGTCGTAGCGAAACGGTAAGTCCACTGCGGTGAATTATCTTCGCCAGTATGCGCTTCTGGTTCGGGTGTCGGCGCATTGGAAAATACTTTCCATCCGGCTGGTACAGTCACAGTGAAACGGAATGTTGCCTTCAAGTCGGGCTGTTCAAATGTGGCATATACGCGACGAGCGTCGGGAACTTCAAACTGCGAGTAGCAGTATGCTTGACCGTCGGCTGGGTCAACGAAACGGTGTAAACCTTCACCGGTATGCATGTACTGGCAATCAGCATCCACGGTGAGAGTATTGTGTTCGGCTAGATCAGATAGCTCAATACGATGATCGCGATGGATTGTTGGATGTAGCTCTTGTCCGTTGAGCGTGATTGAGTGGATATTACGTGAAACAAGATCGACGAATGTGGAGGAGCCAGCAACAGCGTCAAATGTGATTGTTGTTGTGGAACGGAAATCAGTATCACCGTGGCACAGGTTCAGTACCACATCGTAATGCGAAACGGATACGACAGATGAGCGTGCAGTGGCCTCTGCATGCGTGAGATTCAGGCCCGGCATCGGTTACCTTTCTTCAGGTGTGATAGGACGGAGTACCCCATGTGGGCACTGAGTATGCGTTCATTTTCCCATGAAACACGCATTATATCCACATTGAGGTAGTGGGGGATTGGTGGTAACCCTTACCAGATGCGTACACGTGATTCGGGCTCAAGCCACAGGCCATCACCGGGTTTCACATCAAATGCTTCAATGAAACCTTCCAAGTGCTGCACAATTTGGTTACAACGAAACTCGGCAGGAGCATGAGGGTCAACGGCCAGTAATTGTTGAGCAAATTCTGGGCGGGTTTTCGTGCGCCAGATACGTGCCCATGAAAAGAAAAATCGCTGTGCTCCTGATATGCCTTCACTATCGCGTGTATGCATATCGTTTCCCGTGGTACGTAAATGGTGCATATATGCTGACCAAGCGATAGTAAGGCCTCCGAGATCACCGATATTTTCACCGATGGTGAGTGCTCCATTGACGTGAGGAATTAAAGCGGGATCTTCTGGTGTCAGCGTTAAAGGATCGGCATTTTCTGTCGCAATTTCCTGAGAAGATTCTGTGTTTTCTTTCTTTTCATAGAGTGCGCGCAGGTCAGCTGGGATGAGTGCATCATATTGTTGAATGAGGATCTGTGTGCGTTCTTCAAAACGTGTTCGATCAGCATCTTCCCACCAGTTTTCCAGATGTCCATGTGCATCAAATCGTGAGCCAGAATCATCAAAACCGTGTCCAATTTCGTGTCCAATGACTGATCCAATTGCTCCGAAATTCACGGCCTCGTCAGCGTCAGGGTCAAAAAATGGTGGTTGTAAAATCGCTGCGGGGAAAACAATTTCATTGAGTTGTGGGTTGTAATAGGCGTTGACAGTTTGCGGAGTCATAAACCATTCGGTGCGATCAACAGGGTGGTTAAGTTTATCCAGCTCTGTACGAGTTGAGTGTATGGCACACAGGCGAACAGCTTCAACAAGATTTGTTGCAGTGTCAAAATTTAATGCACTGTAATCTTTCCATTTATCTGGATAGCCAATTTTTGGCATAAAAGTGGCAAGTTTTTCTTTCGCACGGTCGCGTGTGCTTTCACTGAGCCAGTCGATTGTGTCAAAAGAACGACTGTAGGCTTCCAATAAGTCACTGACGAGTTTTTCCATTTTTTCTTTTGCTTCGGGTGGAAAATGTCGTTGAACCCATAGGCGCCCTAATGATTCACCAAGAGCACCTTCAATGAAAGAAAGTGCACGTTTCCATCGTGGACGAAGCTCTTGTGTTCCTGAGAGTGTTCGCCCATGAAAATCAAATCGTGCCTCAACAAATTGTGAGCTTAAGAAAGGTGCTCGCGTATCTGTCAGTGCAGCCAAAAGCCAGTCTTTTAGAGTATTGATATCGGTTTCTTCCCATAATTTCGCCACATTTTTCATATGTGCCGGGTGCGAAATATTGACGATATAGTTTGGATCAAAATATGCGCCTACAGCCCGTAGCCATGCCCTCCAAGGGAAACCCTGAAATTGAGCTTCAAGGTCGGTGATTGTCATGGGATTATCGTGGCTCAAAGGATCACGATTAGATACGGCATCTTGGTGATGAGCAGCAATAGCACTTTCAAAGTTAAAGATACGTTCCGCGCTTTCTGCGGCTGCTTTTTCACTGTCGTATCTTCCGTTCAGTATCAGCATACGTTGCAGCATTGTGCGGTAGGCCTCACGAATAGGTTCGTAGGCGTCTTCACGATAGTAGGCCTCATCTGGCAGACCTAAACCTGATTGTGAGAAGTTGAGTAGTGTGCGTGAAGAATCATGAGGATCTGAACCAACCCATAGGCTGATAAGACCGTCGACACCCTCGCGTTGCATTGTGCCCATTACTTTGGCAAGAGTCATATGATCGGGGGCTTGTATGATGGCGTCACGTTCTGGAATAAGAGGGGTAGCGCCTAATGCTTCCACGGTTGTTTCATCCATGAAATGTTCCCAAAGGAAAGCAATACGTGAGGCATCAGGATCGTCGATTTTTCCGGCGACAGAATCTTCACATATGCTGCGGCAACGTTCCTCTGATTGGTCGTGTAAGGCGTGGAAAGCTCCGTCGCTGGGGCGATCAGAGGGAATTGTATGCTGTGCAAGCCACGTTCCGTTGATGTAGCGGTAGAGGTCATCTTGAGGACGAATGCTCAGGTCTGCTGTTGCGGGATCAAGGAAAGAAGAAATGGCAGCATTTTTTTGATTCATAGTTGTACTTTACTTGTGTGGAGTGGGTCTGGCTGTGTGGGTGTTTAATTCTGTGGAAAAGGTGTGTTCGCCCTCCTTTTCTATGCTTACTGGTATGTAAAGGTCTGTGAGTGGGGAGTTTTATATCCCTCGCAATGTGGGGAGTAAATAAGCGAACATAAAGTGCGTGAACGGCAGATATGCCTTTGTGATCTGTCTAAAGAAAAACTAAGGAAATACGCATCATCTATATGACGTTTTTCGGGAGATAGACAATGCTGTAAAAAAGAGGTCTGCACATATGTGCAACAAGCTGTAAACGTGCGTGCATTCACTCAAAAACAAGGCAATATGGAACACAGAAAACGAGGTCTATACATCCTCATTCAATAAACCGGCAAGGGAGGCGGACGTGAAAACGCTGAAAGCTGACATCGTTGTTATCGGTGGAGGCTCCACTGGAGTCGGTGTTGTCCGTGACGTCGCAATGCGTGGATTCAGCGCCATTTTGGTTGATAAAGGTGACCTCGCACAAGGAACATCAGGGCGATACCATGGTCTCTTACACTCTGGGGGACGCTACATTGCTTCAGACCCAGAATCTGCAACAGAATGTGCAGAAGAAAACCTTATCCTCAAACGTATTCACGGTGGTGCAGTCGAAGACACCGGCGGCCTTTTTGTGACAACCAGTATTGACAGCGAAGAATACGCCGACCTGTTCCTTGAACGTGCAGCAGCAGCTAAAGTTCCCGCACAAGAAATCACTCCAGCCGAAGCCCTACGACGCGAACCGCGCCTTGACCCCGGGTTGAAACGAGCCTTCGAGGTTCTTGACGGCACAGTTGATGGATGGCAAATGGTGTGGGGAGCCGCTCGTTCAGCTATGGCTTACGGGGCTAAAATCTTGACACATCATCGAGTAACACAGATTCTGCGCGACGGGGAACACGTCAGCGCTGTTGTGTGCCACGATGAGCGTCATGGTGAAGATATCCGTATTGACTGCGCCTACGTTTTGAACTGTGGAGGCCCATGGGCAGGGCGCATCGCGGAAATGGCTGATTGTCACGGCGTGGAGGTAGTTCCCGGTGCCGGAATCATGATCGCGATGAACCATCGACTCTCGCACACTGTCATTAACCGCTGCATATGGCCTGCTGATGGGGACATCCTCGTTCCGGTACATCCCGTCTGTATTATCGGTACAACAGACTTAAGAGCGGATGATCCGGATGACTTACCGATCCTTTCCGATCAAGTTCAACAAATGCTAGATGCGGGTGAGGCACTGATCCCCGGCTTCCGCAAAGCGCGTGCAATTCACGCATGGGCCGGTGCTCGACCGCTAGTGAAAGACTCACGAGTAGCCGCTACAGATACACGACACATGGCACGTGGCATGAGTGTTATTGACCATGCAGCGCGTGACGGGGTTGAGGGGATGCTTTCTATCGCTGGCGGTAAGCTGACAACGTATCGGCTAATGGCAGAACGTATTGTCGATATTATGTGCGAACGTATGGGCGAAGAAAGGCCCTGCCGTACTGCTGAAGAAGTTGTTCCAGGCTCAAATGAAGGAACGCTTTACACCATCGGGCATCGTTTGAAAGATATTGAAGAAAATGGTCATGCCCCAGGTAGTGAACAAATGATCTGCGAATGTGAACTCATTACACGATCCATGTTGGAAAAAACAATGGATCTGTTACCTGGCGATCAATTAGACGACGTACGTCGCCAAGTGCGATTGGGAATGGGGCCGTGTCAAGGAGGTTTTTGTTCACAACGCGCAACAGGTATATCCCATGAACGTGGCGATATTTCCTGCGAACGAGCTAACGGACTTTTACGTCTCTTTTTGAAAAACAGGTGGATTGGACTGTGGCCAATTCTTAATGGAGCACAAGTACGCCAAGCGGCATTAGACCATTGGATTCATGAAGGAACCCTTGATGTTGAACACTTGCCGTATGCAGATCAGGAGGTCACGCGATGAGGGACGTCGTTGTCATCGGAGCTGGACTAGCAGGACTTGCTGCCACCCTACGACTGAGTGAAGCAGGAGCGAAAGTCACTCTTGTCACCAAAGGTATAGGGGGACTACAACTAGGGCAAGGGACAGTAGATATCCTCGGATACACGCCCGAACGAACAGAAAAACCACTTGCTGGACTTGATGAGTACATTCGTAAGCATCCGAAACACCCATACCGGCACTTCACAGCACAAGAGATCTGCAAATCAGCTCAATGGTATGCCGATATTTTAGGCTCCGATATGCTGATGGGCACACCTGAACGAAATGTGTTTCTGCCAACGGCTGTCGGTGCTTTACGTCCCACGGCTTTATACCCACCATCAATGCATGCAGGAACGATGCTTGATCGCCCTATTGCTGTTGTGGGTTTACGTCGCTTGAAAGATTTCCCTGCGACACTCATCGCAGATAACCTCTGTGCTCAAAAAGATCACAATGGGCACCCAATTACAGCCCGCGCCTTGTGGATTGATGTTGAAATTCGTCATGGCGAGGTTGATACGAATGGAGTAAACCACGCACGCTTCCTTGATACAGAAGAAGGCCGTCGCAGTTTTGTTGATGCTTTGCAGCCGCTTTTACGTGAAGGTGAAATCGTAGCGCTTCCTGCGATTCTGGGGCTCAATAACCCTCATGTGTGGCAGTGTATGCAAGAAATGCTGGGACATGACATATGTGAAATACCCGTACAGCCACCATCAGTTCCCGGTATGCGTATGAACCAAAAACTGACAGAGCTGGTCAAAAAGAAATCACGTCTGATGACAGGAACAGCGGTTATTTCCTCCGCATCTCACGGTGACTCTTTAACCTCTGTCACAGTTAATACTGCGGGACGGCAACGTGTTATTGAGGCTCGTTCTTTCCTTATTGCTGCAGGAGGATTTGAGTCGGGAGCCTTAGAACTTGATTCGTACATGCAGCTCAAAGACACAATTCTTGATCTGCCAGTCTGGGCTCCAGATGAGCCGCTTTTACATGGTGATTTTTGGGGGCCAGATCAGCCCTTATTCCTGTGTGGTTTCGATGTAGACCACAGTATGCGCGTACTGAATGAACAAGGAAAACCAGCATATGCGAATGTGTATGCTGCAGGCGGCAATCTTTGTGGAGCTACACGCTGGCGCGAAAAATCAGGTGAAGGTATTGCCCTTGCCAGTGCATTACGCGCAGCCGATTCGATTCTCGGGAGCCTGTCATGACGATTGAACACACCAATCCATTAGATATCACAATGGGGCACATTGACTTACGCGCAAGTTTAGATGCGTGTGTGAAATGCACGATTTGTGAAACACAATGCCCTGTTGCGCGTGTCACCGATCTATTCCCTGGGCCAAAATTTGTTGGACCTCAAGGGGAAAGGTACCGTAAAGAAGGAATGGTCGTCGATCATTCAATTGACTACTGTTCCTCCTGCGGCACGTGTACCTTGGTATGCCCTCAAGGTGTGAAAGTCGCAGAAATCAACCATCATGCCCGTACTGCAATGAAACAGCGTGTAGGTATTCCACTGCGTGACAAGCTGATTTCACGAACGACATTGATGGGTGCAGCAATGACACCCGTGGCACCAATTGCAAACTGGCTATTAACAGTTAAACCACTCCGTGTTGCTGTTGAAGCTGTGATTGGCATTCATCGGAGCGCCCCGATGCCAAAGGCCGCAGGTCGCACCTTTGAAGGATGGTTCAAGAAACATAAGCCTTTGCCTTCATCAGGAAAGAAAGGACAAGTTATTTTCTTCCATGGGTGTGCCGGTCAGTATTTTGAAGTAGAAACATCTATTCATTCAGTTTTAGTACTAGAACATTTGGGGTATGAGGTTCTGGTTCCTCGGCACGGGTGTTGCGGTTTGGCGTTGCAATCGAATGGTCTTTATGACGATGCCCGTAAGTACATGTCCCGTTTAACTCGTGATTTGCGTTCAGTGAACCGTGAGGCTCCCATTATCACTGCCTCCGGTTCATGCGGCGGTATGCTGAAACATGAGGCGAAAGAAATCCTTGGTATGGACACAGAAGGTTTACGCGATGTGTCTGTTCGCACGTGGGATATCAGTGAATTCTTGCTGGATCTTTATGATCGTGGTGAGTTGGATATGAATATGGACAGAATCGATGTCACTATCCCGTACCACGCACCTTGCCAATTGAAATCAACAGGTATGGGGATGCCAGCCATTGAACTGATGGAGCTGATTCCGGGTGTGAAGGTTGTGGAATCAGGACAGCCATGTTGCGGTATTGCGGGAACATATGGTTTGAAGAAAGAAAAATACGATATTGCTCAGGCAGTGGGACAACCTGTTTTTGATTTCATTAAACAGGTAAATGCTGAGCTTGCGGCATGTGATACAGAAACATGTCGCTGGCAGCTACGTACCTCAACGGGAGCAAATGTGGTGCACCCGATATGGTTGTTACATAAGGCTTATGGTTTGCCAAATGGCTGAATCTTACCGGTAGGAAAATGCTGCGCCCTTCCGCCTTCGTGTGCGAGCGTATTCTCATGCGGGAGGGAAAAGAAAAGAGAGCTTTTTTGAACAAAGGCTCTCTTTTCTGTGCAGATTGCCATACGCCACGTGTCCTACCTTGCCTCACGGAAAGGGCAGAGCACTGCTACCATTACATGCAGCATTGATCCGGCTTTCTTACGGAGAAAGATATCACCGGGGAGCTATTCGGAAGAACAGCGTGTACAGGCCAGTACATCGCTCAGTAGAACCGGACGGGTACGCCCGATATAGCGGCGAATGAGAGGCTTCTGTTCTTATCGGATTATGAAGCAAGCGGGGTGGTACCGCGGGTGTGTGACGACGTCACTCCTCGTCCCTGTGTGTAATGCAGACATGAGGACACAATGACGAAGCACGGATATTACCCACGCCATAGGGAAACTGAGGTTGAGGCAGCTCCCTCATTCCCTCAACTTGAAACGAGCACCCTTGCAACTTGGGCAGCTCAGGACACTTTCCGTCGGTCCATTGCACAGCGTGTGGCGGGAGAGGCCGGGGCAAATGAATTCGTTTTCTACGATGGTCCGCCCTTTGCTAATGGCTTACCTCACTACGGTCACCTCCTGACGGGATATGTGAAAGACGTTGTAGGCCGCTACCAGAGTATGCGAGGTAAGCATGTAGAACGTCGTTTTGGTTGGGATACTCATGGTTTACCCGCTGAACTAGAAGCACAGCGAATCCTTGGCATTGATGATGTCACCGAAATTACCCGTGAGGGCGGAATCGGTATTGAAGCTTTTAACGAGGCATGTCGTCGCTCTGTTCTGCACTACACCGATGAGTGGGAACGTTATGTGACTCGTCAAGCACGGTGGGTTGATTTTGATAATGACTACAAAACCCTTGACATCACGTATATGGAATCAGTCATTTGGGCTTTCAAAACACTGTATGACAAGGGTCTGGCCTATCAAGGGCACCGTGTCTTGCCTTATTGCTGGCATGATCGTACTCCTTTAAGTAATCACGAACTTAAAATGGATGACGACGTATATCAAAATCGTCAAGACACTACCGTGACGGTAGGTATGCGTTTAACAGAGCCATTACTTGCAGATAGTGATACAGGTGAGTTGGTGTTGATTTGGACAACAACACCGTGGACTTTACCTTCTAATCTTGCAGTTGCCGTAGGTCCGAATATTGACTACGTGGTGGTGCAGGTAGCTGCGGATCAGTCCTCGCCTGTTGCTGGTCAGCGTGTTGTCTTAGCTCAGGCTCGCCTTGAAGCATATGCGAAGGAACTGGGGGACGAACCACAGGTCCTTGCTCAATTTAAGGGGTGTGATCTTGCAGGCCGTCGTTATCATCCTATTTTTGACTATTTTGATAATGAGGATTCACGCGCGGTAGGTGCAGCTCCCGGACCTAATGGCTGGACAGTTATTACCGGTGATTATGTTTCAACTGAGGACGGTACGGGTCTGGTGCATATTGCCCCAGCTTTTGGTGAAGATGACATGATTGTCTGTCAGGAAGCGGGGATTTCTCCTGTTATTCCTGTCGATGAGGGCGCGTGTTTTACTTCAGAAGTTCATGATTATGAGGGAATACAGGTTTTTGAAGCCAATAAGCGTATTGTGACAGATTTACGCGAGGGGACAGGACCGTTAGCGCGAGTATCTGATAGTGCTCGTGCTCTCTTGGTACAAACAAAATCCTATGTTCACTCATATCCGCATTGCTGGCGTTGCCGTCAGCCACTCATCTATAAAGCCATTTCATCGTGGTTCGTTAAAGTGAGCGCTATTCGTGAGCGTATGGTTGAACTGAACCAAGAAATCGACTGGGTTCCAGCACATACAAAAGATGGTATTTTTGGGAACTGGTTAGCTGGTGCCCGGGACTGGTCTATTTCACGTAACCGTTTCTGGGGTGCTCCTATCCCTGTATGGGTCAGTGATGATCCAACATATCCACGTGTGGATGTGTACGGTTCGATTGCTCAGCTTGAAGCTGATTTTGGTGTTCCTGTTACTGATTTGCATCGTCCTTTCATTGATACTTTGGTTCGTCCTAATCCTGACGATCCGACAGGGCAATCAATGATGCGTCGTATTCCTGACGTTTTGGACTGCTGGTTTGAATCAGGGTCAATGCCTTTTGCTCAGGTTCATTATCCTTTTGAAAATCAAGAATGGTTTGAATCGCATTATCCGGGTGATTTCATTGTGGAATATATCGGCCAGACTCGTGGATGGTTCTATGTTCTGCATGTTTTAGCGACGGCTTTATTTGATCGACCGGCATTCCGTCACTGTGTGTCCCACGGTATTGTCCTTGGTGATGACGGGCGGAAGATGAGTAAATCACTGCGTAATTATCCGGATGTGTCGATGGTTTTTGACACATATGGATCTGATGCGATGCGATGGTTTTTGATGAGTTCGCCGGTAGTACGTGGCGGTAATCTCGTCGTTACTGAGGATGCTATTCGTGACACGGTACGTCAGGTATTGCTTCCTATGTGGAATAGCTACTATTTCTTCGCATTGTATGCGGGTGCTGCAAATGGAAATAAAGGGTATGAAGCCCATACTCTTGATCTTTCAGATCCGCAGGTTGTTGCGGGGCTGGCGCAAATGGACCGCTATTTGCTTGCACATACGCGAGATTTGGCTGACCATGTACGTGAAGCTCTTGATGTGTATGACATTGGGGCTGCGTGTGAGTATGTTCGTGAGTATTTGGATGTGCTGACAAACTGGTATGTGCGTACACAGCGTCAGCGTTTCTGGGATGAAGATCCTTCAGCTTTTGACGTACTGTACACGGCTCTTGTCGTATTGACTCAGGTGAGTGCGCCACTTGCGCCTTTACTGGCAGAAGAAATATGGCGAGGCCTAACCGGTGGTGAATCTGTTCATTTGACGGATTGGCCTCTTTTGCCTCAGACCGTATCTGACCCACATATGGTAGAAACCATGGATATGGTGCGTGCTGTGGTTTCAGCTGCCCATGCTTTGCGTAAAACTCATTCTTTACGTGTCCGCCAGCCTTTAGCTTCTCTTGTGGTGGTATCACCAATGGCAGAGTCATTGAGCCAGTGTGCTGATCTGGTAGCAAGTGAAGTGAATGTCAAGTCTGTCAATTTTGTCGTACCGGAAGAATCTGGTTTGGTCGTTTCTAACGAGCTTTCTTTGAATCCACGTGGATTTGATCCGGCTATTCGTCGTTACACTTCAGCGCTGTATGCTGCTCAAAAAGCAGGGCAGTGGGAGTTGAGCGATGATGGCGAGCGGGTTATTTTCCCGGGTGTGGAAACACTGGATGGGCCTGTGATTTTGACAGGTGACCAGTTCTCCGTGTCGATACGTGTTGATGCTGTTGAAGGGCAGGTTACTCAGGTTCTTCCAGATGGATCTATTGTCGCTCTTGACACTACTGTGACACCTGAGCTTGAAGACGAAGGGTATGCGCGTGACGTTGTTCGTGCGGTTCAAGAAGAACGTAAGAACAGTGGGCTGCATATTGCTGATCGTATTGATCTGACCTTGAAAGTGCCTTCCGCTCGCGTGGAAGCTGTACGTACCTGGCAGGACATGATCGCAGGGGAAACTTTAGCTGTGTCTGTGACGATTCATGAAGTCGAGGATGAACGTTTATTTGTGAGTGTTGCCCCTTGCTAGGGCTGCAATGACATGTGAGCGTTTTATGTACTTCATGTGCATATAACGGCTATGGGCTGGGGGTTGCCTGTATAAGGCAGCCCCCAGTTTTCGTTTTCTTCCTCACAGGTTATCTTCTGTTTTGAGTTTTTGTTCTTCACATACTTCTGAGGTAGGGATAGCACTAAACTATGGGAAGGAAAGAGAAGAAATTTTGGGAGGACGTAATGGCGAACGAGCATCCTGCTTTTTTCGGTAATGACGAGCAGGAGTCACAGGGAAATATTCCTTTAGATCTCCTCCCGTACCTTGAAGTTTCTCGTGCTAACTCTGATGAAGAAAAATCGCAGATTCAATCCGAAGACGAATCCGATGCGGTGCGTGCGGCGGCTTTACGTGCTTTAGTGGAAAATTCTTTGCTTATCGGTTCAGATCCGCAGCTTTTAGCTGAACTTGAAGGAAAACTTCCTGAAGGTGAAGAATGGATAGAAGATATTGAGGCTGATCGTCAAGAACGTGAACATCTTCAAGCTTTAGATGCGGCCGCTGAAGATGCTGCATTGATGGAACAAGTGAATCAGATTTATCAGTCGGTGATTGCGCGCGCCCCTGAACACGATATTGACCCGACATTATCGCGTGTACAGGCGGTTCTTGATATCTTAGGAGATCCGCAGAATACGTATCCGAGTGTGCATATCACGGGAACGAATGGGAAAACTTCAACGTCGCGTATGGTCGATGCTTTACTTGGTGCGGCAGGAATGAAAGTGGGGCGTTTTACTTCACCTCATCTGCGTGATGTACGTGAACGTTTGAGTTTAGAAAATCAGCCGATAAGTCCTGCTGGTTTTATTGCAGCCTGGCAGGATGTAGCGCCCTACATTGATATGGTGGATGCGCGCGCTCGTGACAATGGTGGAAGCACTTTGTCCTTTTTTGAAGTATTTACTGTGATGGCTTTGGCAGCTTTTGCTGATTATCCGGTTGATGCGGCAGTCATTGAAGTAGGTATGGGTGGACGCTGGGATGCAACAAATGTGATCGATGCGGATGTCAGTATCATTACCTCTATTTCGCGAGATCATGAAAAATGGTTGGGAACTGATATCTGTGATATTGCCCGCGAGAAAGCCGGTATCATCAAACCTGGTCAAGTTGTTGTAATTGCCGAGCAAGATCCTGAGGTCTTGGAGATCCTACTGGCCCGTGCTAGGGAAGTGGATGCTGTAGCTCGGGTGGAAAAGCGAGATTATGAGGTTGTTGATCGTCAGCTTGGTGTGGGTGGGCAACTGGTAACAGTGCGTACGCCTTCAGCGGTATATGAAGATGTTTTTGTTCCGCTCTTGGGACAGCATCAGGCTCATAATGCTGCTGCTGCGATTGTAGCTGTTGAGGCTTTTCTTGGGGGCCGTGCTATCGATGGACGTCTTTTGGAAGATGGCATGTTACAGGTAACATCACCGGGGCGTCTGCAGGTTATTCGTAGTTCACCGACCATTATTGTGGATGCTGCTCATAATCCTGGCGGAGCTCATGTATTGGCGCAGGCTTTAGAGGAGTCTTTTGGTTTCCGTCGAATTGTTGGAGTTTTCTCTGCAATGGGTGACAAGGATGTGGAAGGTATTCTTTCTGAGGTTGAGCCGGTATTTGATCATCTTGTTCTTGTCCCTATGGATGGTGAACGTGCGATGCAGTTAGAAGATATGCAACGTATTGCTGTTGATGTTTTTGGTCCGGATCGTGTGGATGTTCATGATGATTTGGTCGAGGCAATTGATCGTGCGGTTCATATTGCAGAATCTACAACTGATCCTGCTGATAGCGCTGGTGTTGTTGTTTTTGGATCTGTTGTTTTGGCTGGTCATGTGATTGATATGATTCAGGCGCGCAAAGGTAAGTAAAAGCTTTTTACTGTTTTATGTAAAGAATTGTTGCATTCCTTGCCGTGTTGTGGATATATTTCTCTTATAAACGAATAAATTATGAAATAAATGTTTCAGATGTTCAGTATGTGTTCACTAAAAAGAGAAAATGTTCATGGTGTTCATGAGGTGGGATACTTCCCTCAGTGACACTATTAGAGTACGTCTTTGTGAGTAGATAGCTCACACGATTGCGAGGAGGCAATATGAAAAAGCTTGTAAATGATGTTCACCATGTCGTGAAAGAAACTCTTGAAGGATTTGCGCACGCACATGCTGACCTCGTTGATGTTCATTTTGATCCCGACTTTGTTACCCGCAAGACTCCGAAAGAAGCAGGAAAAGTTGGCATTATTTCCGGTGGCGGTTCAGGTCATGAACCATTACACGCAGGATATGTTGGCCTTGGAATGCTTGACGCAGCAGTTCCGGGAGCAGTTTTCACCTCGCCAACACCGGATCCAATTCTTGAAGCAACAAAAGCCGCAGATCATGGGGCAGGTGTTTTGCATATCGTCAAGAACTATACCGGTGATGTGTTGAACTTTGAAACTGCTAGTGAATTGGCGGAAATGGAAGATATCACCGTGACAACTGTCATCGTTAATGATGACGTAGCTGTAGAAGATTCTTTATATACAGCAGGACGTCGAGGAGTTGCTGGAACAATTTTTGTTGAAAAAATTGCCGGTGCTGCAGCAGAACGTGGTGATGATCTTGAATCAGTGACACGTATAGCTCAGCAGGTCAACGATCAGATGCGTTCGATGGGACTCGCATTGGGTCCATGCACTGTTCCTCACGCAGGAAAGCCTTCTTTCGATTTAGCTGATGATGAAATTGAGTTAGGCATTGGCATCCACGGGGAACCAGGATATCGTCGTGGACACATGGAATCTGCTGATGACTTAATTGCTGAACTTTACGGAAAAGTTCGTGATGATCTTGAGTTAAAAGCAGGCGAAAAAGTCATTACCCTCATTAATGGTATGGGCGGGACACCTTCTAGCGAACTGTACATTTGTCATCGGCGTTTAGTAGAGCTACTTGAAGCCGATTCAATTGTTATTGAACGCTCAATGGTCGGTAACTATGTCACCAGCCTTGAGATGCCAGGTGTTTCTGTTACCTTGCTTCGAGTTGATGAAGAACTGCTAGAACTCTTTGATGCGCCGGTTCATACGCCGGCTTGGAAGTAAGGACATGTATATGACGCTTGACACAACATGGGCGATAAAATGGATGCGTAATGTTCAAGCTGATATTGCTGCTCAACGTGAGTATTTAATCGATCTTGACCGAGCAATCGGTGACGGCGATCATGGTGAAAACTTAGATCGTGGTTTTACTCATACGATATCAGTGCTTGAAAATGAAGCTCCGCAAACAGTTCAAGAAGTCCTGAAAATCGTAGCGAAAACTCTGATGTCAACCGTTGGAGGGGCAGCAGGACCTCTATACGGTACAGCTTTCCTGCGTGCAGCAAAAGCTGTAGATCCGCATGAACAAACAGCAGACACAGTTGTTACTTTCCTGCAAGCCGCACTTGAAGGTATTCAAGCACGAGGCAAAGCAGAAGAAGGCGAAAAAACAATGGTGGATGCATGGGCGCCCGCTGTGCGAGCAGCACGGACAGCCGCCGAAGCAGGGCAAAGCCCACAGGAAACCTTGAAAGCTGCAGCTCAAGCAGCACACCAAGGAGCAGCGGATACACAACCTATGCAAGCAACAAAAGGACGCGCATCCTACCTTGGGGAACGCTCCATCGGACACCTAGATCCGGGAGCCGTCTCATCTGCCCTTATTCTGAACGCGGCATACGCAGCAACAGAGGAATAAAAATGGCATGTGTTTCTTTTGTTCTGGTCAGCCACAGTATGCAACTAGCGCAGGGGCTTGCTGAACTTGCAGCTCAAATGGCTCCTAACGTGCATATCCTGCCGGCTGGAGGCCGTGAAGATAACGGACTTGGCACCTCATATGATCGTATTGACATGGCAATCAACACGGCACTTTCACATGTGAGTGAAGAAGTAGATGGCGGAGTCCTTATCCTCACCGATCTAGGGTCGGCAACAATGACAGCAGAATCTGTTGTTGAAATGTCAGATACCCCTGAAAAGCTTGTTTTGGTTGATGCGCCTCTTGTCGAAGGAACAATCGCGGCGGTAGTACGTGCGCAAATCGGTGACACCTTAGATAAAGTTGTTGAAGCTGCACGTCAAGCGGCATCACAATGGAAACCGCAAACACCAAAATATTTTTCGAATTCCGTATCGCCCTGCATAAATAAGGGGATGCCAGATGAAACTGTAAATACTGATGAACCTGCACCTATCACTGCGCAAGCGGTAGTTGCAGATCCTGAAGGATTACATGCACGACCTGCCGCACTTTTGGCTCGTCTGGCCTCGACATTCGATGCAGAAACTTTCGTTGATGGGGCAGATGCATCCTCCGTTCTCGAAATTATGACCCTTGGCGCACGACAAGGACAGACTGTAACGGTGAAAGCAACTGGCATCGATGCTGAAGTCGCTGTCACTGCTCTGGTTCGACATATTGAAGGACACGACACCGATACATAAACCGACAAAAGGCTGCGTGTATTCCCATAGAAAATCTATGGGAATACGCGCAGCCACCTACTCAGGAAAGGCAAAAATATGCCCACACCGGATTTACTTGACCCTCAAAAAGAACACACACTGCTTCTTGTAAAACCAGATGGTTATGCCCGAGGCCTCACAGGAGAGGTGCTTCGCCGTATCGAAGCAAAAGGCTATGTCCTCAAAGGCCTGAAAATTAAAAAAGCAAGTACTGCTCTCTTAACTGAGCACTATGCTGAACATCGAGAAAAACACTTTTTCCCAGATCTTTTGGAATACATGAGTTCAGGACCACTTGTTGCATGTGTCGTTGAAGGCGATCGTGTCATTGAAGGAATCCGTAATCTCATGGGCGCAACAAATCCTACACTGGCAGCTCCAGGGACTATTCGTGGTGATTTAGGACGAGACTGGGGCGGATCTTCCGTATTCAATATTGTCCACGGGTCGGACTCGCCAACATCAGCAGAACGCGAGATAGGCTTGTGGTTCCCTGAACTTGTGTTCCACGATTAAGCGAAATTCCTCAACATTTTGCTCCCTGACTCTACAAAAAGCTCAGGGAGCATTATTCTTGTGGCGTGCACCTCAAAACTTTGACTTTGCGTGGCTTCAAATCTTTTGCCGGCACAACGACGATGCGTTTGGAACCAGGAATCACCTGCGTGGTCGGTCCTAATGGTTCAGGAAAATCAAATGTCGTGGATGCTCTTGCATGGGTGATGGGCGAACAAGGCGCCAAAACACTACGTGGCGCACAGATGTCAGACGTGATCTTTGCGGGTACATCCACACGCCCTGCATTGGGGCGCGCACAAGTGGAACTGACCATTGACAACTCTGACGGGTTACTCCCCATTGAATATTCTGAGGTGACAATTTCACGTACTCTTTTTCGAGGTGGCGGCTCAGAATATTCCATTAACAATGCTCCTGCCCGTCTTTTAGATATACAAGAACTCTTGTCAGATACTGGTATGGGCCGACAAATGCACGTCATTGTTGGACAAGGACAGCTCGATGCAATCCTGTCTTCGACTCCTGAAGAACGACGAGCATTTATTGAAGAAGCAGCAGGAGTGCTCAAACACCGCCGTCGAAAAGAACGCGCACTGAAAAAACTCAGCGACATGGATGCTAATCTTGTGCGCGTTTTGGATGTGACTCATGAAATCCACCGGCAACTTGGCCCTCTTGCTCGGCAAGCAAAAGCTGCGCGTCGTGCGCATCGTGTTCACGCAGCTTTACGTGACGCACAATCACGCCTCCTTGCCGATGACATCATGCGTGCACGTGAACAACTCGAAGCACATAATGGTGACAATGAGGCAACCCGTTTACGCCTCGCACAATTACAAGAACAAACGGCGCAACTGAGCGAAAAATTACGCGAATGTGAACAAGCCGAAGCGCACTTTGCACCCGCCGTTGATCGGGCAACACAAGCATGGCAACGCGCTATGACCTTACAAGAGCGTTTAGGGGCGACACTGCTAGCCGCACAAGAACGCCTTGCGCTTCATTCAGATGCGTATGATCCTCCTGTAGGCGATGACCCACATGACTTGGAAGAACGTGCCCGTAAAGCAAGTCAAGAAGACGCGGAACTACTTGAACAAGTAGAAGCACAACGACAAAAACTCCTCCAAGCTACTCGTACGAAGGAATTGTGTGAAGCTGAAGAAAATGATAAGGCGCAGCGTTTAGCTCAAGCTCATCGTGCGTTAGCAGATTATCGGGAAAAAATAGCGCGTCTGACAGGCGATATGGCGTCAGCTCGTTCACGATATGAAGCAGCTCAAGCAGAAGCCGAACGCGCACATACGGTTCTTCGTGAAGCGATTACACGACAAGAAGAAACACAGTCGCAGATCCCGCCCCAGGAGGAGGAATCTGTTTACGCAGATGAAAACTCTGCGGCACATGCTCACACGCGCGCAATTGAAAAACGTGATGCGGCACGCGCTCAGGTTGATACGCTCCTTATTGAAGAACGTGAAGCGCGTACAGATAGGGCACATTGGCAGTCACGTCGAGATGCTTTAGCACAGTCCCTCACACCACACGATGCAACAGCGCATTTGATTGGACGCGCAGGAATTATGGGTGATATCCCTACTTTTTTGCGTATCACAGCCGGATATGAAGATGCGATTGCTGCCTTATTAGCTCCTTTTGCTGATGCGGTGCTTGCGGATACGCTTGCAGTGGCTATTGACGAGCTTCGGCGTGGTCATCAAGAATCAACGGGACGTATGCGAATGGTGATTGCTAATCGTAGCGTTCCTAGCACGCAAAGACACAGCACACCTCAGCCTGATTTACCGCATGGAACGCGCTGGGCGATTGAATGTGTTCACGTTGATTCGGTGGCTTACTCGTATGTAATGGAGATGCTGCAAGGTGCTGTAATCTGTGAGGACCTTGAACAAGCCGCACAGCTACTTAAACGTGAAGATGTGCGTACAGTTGTGACACAACACGGTGATTGCCTGAGCCAATGGTGGGTTACTGGGCAAGGCCAAGCCACAAGCTCTCCTTTAGCTTTACGTGCTCACTATGATGAAGCTGCTGCTCAGGCAACGGCCGCTCACGAACGAGAAAAGCAGGCTGCAGCGCGCCTTATTGAAGCTCACGAGATTTTAGATCTTTACGTGAAAGAAGCGAATGAGGCTTTACGTGCCTTACGTGAGGAGGATGCTGAACGTGCGAAAATTGCGCAGGAACGTGCGCGATTGATGTCAGCTGCGCAAGCGGCTTCAGCTGAAGCTGAGCGTGCTCGTTCCATTGCTCAGCGAGCGGATGACCAAGTAGCGTGGGCACATGAACGTGTGGAAGAAGCGCGTATACGTGTGGAAGCGGCCTCTGCCCTTACTCCACCAGAAGATGTCACACATGTGCAACAAATGGCTGAAAGTGCCGCGCAAGAAGCGCGTTCTGCCAGGGAAAATGAAACACAAGCAAAACTGACATTACGTGCTTTAGAAGAGCAATCACGACAAATACAGGCGCGTGCGCGGCATTTACGGCAAAGTGCTGCGCGAATGCGTGAGGAGCATGAGAATTATCGTCGTCGTGAAAGTAAACGCCAACGCCTTTTAGATCATACTCGTTCAGTGATTGTGCGTGTTGAACATGCAATTGAGGCAGCTCAGATGACGGTATCGCGTGCGACCTGTGCTCGTGACCAATTAGCGAAGGAACGCAGTGACATATCAGAAAATATTTCGCGTTACCGTCAAAAGTTGTCGGAGTGTCATATACAAGAAAATGAATTACGTGAGGCTGCTCAACGTGATGAAATTGCTCGTGCTGAATTGCGTATGCGCCTTGAACATGTGCAAGCGCGTGCCCTTGAAGAATTGGGATGCGAAAGTGATGAGCTTGTTGAACAGTATGGTCCGCATATCCTGGTTCCGGCGTACCTCGTTCAAGGAAACCATTCTTTTGATGCAGAGCCACCCCAAGAAGGTGAATCTGTGGAAATGGTTCCTTATGTGCGTCAACAACAAGAGAATGCGCGTGAACGAGCACAAAAAGAACTGACACGAATTGGTCGTGTGAACCCATTAGCTTTAGAAGAACATGAAGCTTTAACTCGTCGTCATGAGTTTTTAGTATCGCAAGTCCAAGACTTAAAGAAATCAAAAGCCGATTTATTGGATATCGTTCGTGACGTTGATCGTCTTGTTCAGGAAGCTTTTGCTCGCGCGTGGAATGAAACTGCGGAACAATTTGAATCTGTTTTTTCTACTCTTTTCCCCGGAGGACAGGGGCGTTTGGTATTGACTGATCCTGAGGATATGTTGACCACGGGTATTGAAATTGAAGCTCGCCCTGCAGGAAAAAAAGTTAAACGACTTTCGCTGCTTTCTGGTGGTGAACGTTCTTTGGCAGCTTTGGCTTTTCTTGTGGCAATTTTTCGTGCCTGTCCGTCACCTTTCTACGTGATGGATGAGGTCGAAGCTGCCCTTGATGATGTGAATTTGTCACGTCTGATTGAGGTATTTCGTCAGCTTCAAGAAACCAGCCAATTAATTGTTGTGACCCATCAAAAACGTACAATGGAAATCGCAGACGCCTTATACGGTGTCACAATGCGTGAAGGAGTGACACGGGTCGTATCGCAACGATTAAAACAGGTGGATGAAACACATCGCACAGCCTAATTATTCAAAAGGGGCAGCTGTCGGATTCGATCGTTGAAGTGTGGCCTAGCTGCGAGATTCTTTTAACGAAATGATTACGAAGCGTGTCATGCAGGAAAAAAGCAGATGAGAATGCTTTCATGTAAACATGTCGGGGTTCTTTGTTCAGATGCTCGCTATTCCTTTGCTTTTCTTTGGTTTTGCAGGGATCATGCTTGCTGTCATGGTTTTACGTCGCCATTCGATCAATGAGTGGCATGCAATACTGCGTCGTGCTTTTGCTTCGTTAAAACATGCGCCAAAAATATCGACAGACGTTGAGACGAGGCGCACATCACTAGCTTCTGTGTGGAGTACAGAAGCTGAAACTGGTTCGGCCTACTTAAATGCCACACAAATACCAGGATATGAACAACTTGAACAAGTCGCTGACAGGCTTGAAACAACATATAGGAATGTGCGTCGTTCGTGATCCCAGTGGTGCAATTTGCTGTCTGTGGGAGATGATGTACGTATGGACACCTTCTCCCTTCTTTTTTACGTGTTAATCGCAATTGCTCTTCTACTTGTTCTAGTCGGCTCTTTTCTCTGGATTTATTCTGCGTATCGTCAAAAAAATAATCACGCGCAACAGCATCAGAGCGCTCCTACGCAGGGGAGTAGTACTGCACAAACTACTCCTACCTCATCGATAACGATAAACGTCGACGAACCGATAGATGAAACGGACGCGGAAAGCAGATCTGCTCATTGTGATGAAGAAAAGTCTGCATCACCTGAAGAAATCTTCACTCCTACTGAAGAACCAGAATCAGTTCCTTCCCGCATGGAACGTTTACGAGGTCGTCTTGCACGTTCGGGTGCTATCGGTAAAGCTCTGCTTTCAGTTTTGTCGCGCGGGGATCTATCAGAGAGGGACTGGGAAGAACTCGAAGATACGCTTTTATCCGCTGATCTTGGTTTTTCTGCTACAGAAGAACTGATGGACGCTTTACGCACACGCGTCCGTGTGGAAGGAAAAACCGATAGTGCAACGGTGCGTTCCATGCTGATTGAAGAACTAGAAAAGGTAGTTGACCCGGCACTTGATCGAAGCCTCCATATTGATGAACGAGTAAGCGATGGGAAA
The DNA here is from genome assembly GCF_021083625.1 of Schaalia sp. lx-100. Taxonomy (NCBI): domain Bacteria; kingdom Bacillati; phylum Actinomycetota; class Actinomycetes; order Actinomycetales; family Actinomycetaceae; genus Schaalia; species Schaalia sp. lx-100. Next base: position 230,776 of record NZ_JAJNRP010000002.1, read on the forward strand.
AAATTACCTGCCACTATTCTTGTTGTTGGTGTGAATGGAACAGGGAAAACAACCACTATTGGTAAACTCTCACGTATCCTCGTGGCGCAAGGCCACAGTGTTTTATTAGGAGCTGCTGATACTTTCCGAGCTGCTGCGGCTGCTCAGTTGAGCACATGGGGATCACGTGTAGGTGTGGACGTGATTTCTGCTGAGCGTGAAGGCGCAGATCCTGCGTCAGTTGCATATGAGGCTGTCCATGAAGGTATTCACCGTGGTGTTGATGTTGTTGTTGTTGATACCGCTGGCCGCCTACAAAATAAAGCAAGTTTAATGGATGAGCTGGGCAAAGTACGTCGCGTGATGGAAAAAGCTGCTCCGCTGAATGAAGTGCTTTTAGTGCTCGATGCAACAACAGGACAAAATGGACTTGTTCAAGCACGCGTATTTGCTGAAGCTGTCGGAGTAACAGGCATTGTCTTGACGAAACTTGACGGTTCAGCAAAAGGTGGAATTGTCGTTTCTGTTCAGCGCGAGCTGGGGGTGCCTGTCAAATTTGTTGGCCTGGGTGAGGGCGTTGATGATCTTGCGCCATTTGATCCGCGGGGGTTTGTTGAAGCAATTGTTGGGGAATAATTCTTTTTGGATAGAACTGTTTCCTCCGTATATCCGTATAGTTGCGCTTTTTCTAAGTTCTCTTACGGAAAACCTCATGAACTTCTTCATATCTTCTATGGAGAGGAGCGTGCACGGATAATGGCTGCGCTATGAGGAATCTTGCGTAAGCGCACTTAATTTCCGACAGATTACTTTCTGGTGCTTCACCTAAGACCAGTGTGCGATAGGCTGGAGCACAGTATGTTCACAAGATATTTCCACTACCTAGGAGTCTGAGCACGTGTTCGGAAACCTTTCTGATCGTTTGAGTGAATCTTTCAAACAGCTACGTTCACGCGGTGTCCTTACAGAACAAGATGTCGATCAGACAATGACGCAGATTCGTCGTGCGCTTATTGACGCTGATGTGGCTTTGCCTATCGTTCGTCAATTTGTCACTGACGTGCGTGAAAAAGCTTATGGTGCGGCTCGTTCGCGTGCTTTGAATCCTGGTCAGCAAGTTGTACGTATCGTCCACGATGAATTGGTTGAGATTCTGGGCGGGCATACACGAGAGCTACATTTTGCTCAGCGGGGTCCTACGGTTTTCATGCTCGCAGGTTTGCAGGGCGCCGGTAAAACAACACTTGCTGGAAAACTTGGACGATGGCTTCGTGAAGAAGGAAAAAATGTTCTTCTTGTGGCCGCTGACCTTCAGCGCCCTCAAGCTGTTGCTCAGTTACAGATTGTCGGTGAACGTGCAGGTGTTCAGGTATGGGCGCCTGAGGTGGGAAATGGTGTTGGCGATCCTGTTCATGTGGCACGCAGCGGTTTAGATCATGCCATCACAACCGGTATTGATGTAGTGATTGTTGATACTGCTGGTCGTTTAGGTGTTGACCAGGAAATGATGGACCAGGCTATTGCTATCCGCGATGCGGTCAATCCTCACGAAATCATGTTTGTCCTTGACGCTATGATCGGTCAGGATGCCGTTACTACTGCTACAGCTTTCCGTGATGGTGTCGGCTTTACCGGCGTTGTCTTATCGAAACTTGATGGTGACGCTCGTGGTGGTGCCGCTTTATCTGTTCGCGGCTTGACCGGTGTGCCTATTCTTTTTGCTTCAACCGGTGAAGGTCTGGAAGATTTTGAACGTTTCCATGCAGATCGCATGGCTGGCCGCATCCTTGACATGGGTGATGTGCTCACTCTGATTGAACAGGCAGAAAAGAAACTCGACGCAGAAGAAGCCCAAAAAGTCGCTCAAAAAGCGATGTCTGGTGAACTGACCTTAGATGATTTCCTTAGTCAGCTTCAACAAATTCGCAAACTGGGATCGATGAAAAAAGTCTTGGGAATGATTCCCGGTATGGCTCAGATGCGTCAGCACATTGATAATCTTGACGAACGTGAGATTAATCGTGTTGAAGCAATTGTACGATCAATGACACCGCAAGAACGGGCTGATGTTTCTTTACTCAACGGGTCACGGCGTGCTCGTATTGCTCGTGGTTCAGGAACAACCGTCGCTGATGTGAACTCTTTAGTGAAACGCTTTGAAGCAGCCAAGTCCATGATGGGGCAGATGGGCGCTATGGGAGCTGGAATGCCTGGTTTCGGATCTTTGCCCGGGCAAGGTGGCAAAGCGAAACAAAAAGCGCAAGCACGTAAAGCGCAAGCTGAACGGGCGAAAATTAAAAAGAAAGCTCGAAGCGGTAATCCTGCGAAACGTCGCCAGCAAGAACTCGAAGCACTCTTACCAAAAGAGCAGCGTTCTTCGGCAGAAGCCGCTGGTTCTGCTTTTGGTGTGCCACAACCGACCGCTCAAGGGCCGCGTCCCTCTTTAGAGGATCTGCCTGATGACATTCGACGAATGATACAGGGCCTGTGATGCGCCTGCACGGGTGGATGCTGTGGGGGCAAAACGCTCAATGGGTACAGGGAACATGGAGCGTTGAGGGGGGTATTATCCGCTCTGTTCCTGAGGGGCAGGGAAACACCTGCGCAGACTTCACTGGTTTTTTTACACCGGGTTTTGCTGACGTGCATTGCCATATCGGTATTGGTCCTGACGGGCCGGTTGATATTGATGTTCAAAAAGCTCAAATGGAGGCACAGCTCAGTTCAGGTGTCCTACTTGTAAGGGACTGCGGCGTTCCAGTCGATAACTCGCAGGTGCGTTTACATTCATCTGTGCCAGTTCTTATACGTTGCGGGCAACATATTGCTCGTGTGAAACGCTATATTCGTGGTTTGCCACGTGAAATTGAACCGGCTGATTTGCCTGAGGTCATGGCCCAGGAAGCTCGTCGTGGGGATGGATGGGTCAAAATTGTCGGTGATTGGATTGATCGTTCACAGGGCGCTCAGGCCGATCTTGCTCCACTATGGCCGCGTGAGGCTTTAATTGATGGTGTGGCAGCTGCTCATGAGGCGGGTGCTCGTGTTGCTGTTCATGCTTTTTCGCATACAGTGATTGATGATCTGCTTGAAGCAGGAGTTGATGATATCGAGCATGGAAGCGGGATGGATGCCGTTCAGCTTCAATGTGCAAAAGAACGTGGAATTGCAGTTACACCTACGTTGCAGCAAGTGGAGCTTTTTGCTGATTTTGCAGCGCAGGCTGGACGAAAATATCCAATGTATGCAGCAACAATGCAAGCCATGTATGACACTCGTGTGGCGCATGCTCAGATGCTTTTTGATAGCGGTGTACAGATTTTGTCAGGTACGGATTCTGGTGGGTATCAAGAACATGGATGCATAGGTGACGAGTTGAGATTATGGCTGGCTGCTGGCCTGAGGCCTGAACGTATTCTTGATTATGCGACATGGGGGACACGTTCCTATTTAGGTTTTTCTTCCCTTGACGAAGGAAAGTCTGCTGATATGGTCTTTTTCCGGGAAGATCCGCGTGAAAATCCTTCGGTGTGGGGAAAGCCTGATGTGGTTTTTAGTGCAGGTGTGCCGGTTTATTGTCGTGACTCTTGAGGCAAAAGCGGCATGAAAGTATGATGGGCCTAGTGATAGTGACCAGTTCCACTATGTAAAGATCTGTCTAGGTGCTGACAGAGTTTCAAAGAAATGCTTCTTCGTGGCATAATCAGTAGCTGTACTCGCGCTTTCGGTGACCCTCTCTCTCCGTTGGCACGCGTCCTTGGAGTTTTTCTTTACCTGTGTTTCCCACCAGGAGAAGAATGACTTCGCCCCTAGTTGAAACAGGAGTGACCACACAAGTGGCAGTTCGTATTCGTTTGAAGCGCATGGGTAAGATCCATGCACCCGTTTACCGTGTCGTTGTTGTCGATTCACGTAAAAAGCGTGATGGGCGTGTGATTGAAGAAGTGGGTTTGTATGATCCAACCCCGAATCCTTCAATCATTAAGATTGAATCCGATCGCGTGCAGTACTGGCTTGGCGTGGGCGCACAGCCTTCCGACCAGGTTCGTAATCTGCTCGTGTTGACAGGCGATATTGCTCGTTTCCACGGCAAGGCTGATGCTGTATCACGTGTCAAGGTTGCCGAAGGCGACAAGGTTGCAGAAACTGAAGAAGCTATTAAGGCTGCTGAATCTGCTGCAGAAAAGCGTAAAGCTGAAGTTTCTGCACAAAAAGCTGCTGCTCAGGCAGAAGCACAAGCAGCTGAAGCTGCGGCCGCTGAATCAGAATCGGAAGCACCTGCTGCCGAAACTGAGGCTGAGGAAGCCTGATGATGCTTGCCGACGCTTTGGAACACCTTGTAAGCGGAATTGTCGATCATCCTGAAGATGTGCAAGTACGCACACGTTCACAACGTCGAGGGCAAATGCTTGAAGTGCGTGTGAATCCTGATGATCTTGGCCGTGTTATTGGTCGAGGTGGTCGAACAGCTCGTGCGTTGCGTACCGTTGTCGGTGCTCTTTCTTCGCGTGGCCCTGTGCGTGTTGATGTCGTTGACACTGATAGGGAATAGAGCGTAGATCCGTAAAGAGCCAGCCCTTATTGAGGGCTGGCTCTTTTGTGTTCACGACCAGCCTTAAAAAGAAATACGAGACAAATACTTTTCAGGTCAGCGGCAAAAGTGAGGGTACTGCTTAAAATATGTGTCCGTTGGCTGCATGTTGTGTCTATCTGCTGACGTGGCTTATTAACATAGGCCAGTTGGTACTTTTCTATTGCATAGCCAAAAGATCAGTATTGCCCTCAGCGACAGTGTGTGAGGGAGGATCACCTCAAAAATTACGACACAAAGGTACTAAACTTATCCATATGCAGATGACAGCGGCTCGTATAGGTCCTCCTCATGGTCTTCGCGGTGAGGTTTTTCTTGAAATTCGTACAGATGATGCTGATATTGTTGTTATTGGTGCGACATTCACAACAGACCATACACAATGGCCTACACTCACCATCGAATCACTACGCAGAAGTAAAAATCGTGTCATTGCGGCATTTCATGAAATCTTGACACGTGAAGACGCTGAAAAAGTACGTGGCACTGCTTTGCTCATTGAGGAACATGCAGAGGAAAATGCATGGTATCCTCATCAGCTCAAAGGGTTGAAAGCTGTGAATACTCACGGTCAAGAACTAGGTACTGTGACGGGGATACACACAGGTGCTGCGCAAGATCTTTTACTTGTCCGAACGGGGAGAGGCACCGTTATGGTCCCCTTTGTGCAACAGCTCGTCCCAACGATTGATTTAGAAGCAGAACAGATCATTATTGACCCTCCCGGTGGTTTATTTGATGATGAAGTGATTGATGGTCCTGATGGTGGGAACGGGTATGCGCTTTGATCTTGTCTCTATTTTTCCGCAGTATTTCAATGCGCTTGATGAATCGTTGATTGGGAAGGCTAAAGAAAAAGGCACTCTCACTGTTAATGTGCATAACCTACGAGACTGGACCAATGATCCTCATCGAACAGTTGACGACAGTCCATACGGTGGTGGTGCTGGTATGGTTATGCGTCCTGATATTTGGGGGCGCGCACTTGATGACATACTGGCCTACCCACTTGCAGATACTCAGGGAGAAGCTGAGCCGCGTCGTGTTCTTGCCATTCCTACACCTGCGGGTATTCCTTTAACTCAGCAGCTTGCGCAGGATTTATCGCAGGCCGACCAAATTATTGTGGCCTGTGGGCGCTACGAGGGTATCGATCAGCGGCTTTCAGACCATTACGCGCAAATTGGTGTTGAAGTCATTCAGTTTTCTTTAGGTGATTATGTCCTCAACGGTGGGGAAGTAGCTGCGCTGGTTCTGGTAGAAGCCGTTGGGCGTCTATGTGATGGAGTTATTGGTAATCCTGAATCCTTGGTTGAAGAATCGCATAGTTCTCAGGGATTACTGGAATACCCTGCATATACGCGTCCGCTCTGCTGGCGTGGTCATGAAGTTCCCAATGTTTTGCGTTCCGGTAATCATCAAGCGATTACTCTGTGGCGGCGTGAACGTTCATTGGAACGTACTGCTAGGCACAGGCCAGATATCGTGCAGCGCCTCGACCCGCAGATGTTGACCGTAGAGGATCGTGAAATTCTTGCATCCTGCGGATATATTGTGAAACCTCAGCGTGCGACCCTCACTATACGACAGGCGCAGGCAAGTGATGCTCATGAGATTGCTGATCTTGCTGCTCGTACTTTTCCGGATGCGTGTCCGCCTCATCTGCCGAAAGAAGCTATCACAGCTTTTATTGAGGAAAATTTATCTGCTGAATTATTTGCCGGTTTTTTAGCTGATACGGCACGTTTCCGCATACAGATTGCTGTTGCAACTGTGGAGGCTGAGCAACAACCAATGATATGTGGGTACACGCTTAGTCATGTTGGTGAAGCTGCGTTACCAGAGGATATGCTTCGGTCGGGTAAATGTGAAGCGTCATCTGCATATCTGTCGAAATGCTATGTTGATAGCCATTGGCGTGGTTCAGGAATAGCTGGAGCGCTTTTAGAAGCCGCTGTGGTGGATGTAGAATCGACTTCATCTGCTCCACAAATCGTTTTGGGTACCAATATCGGTAACAAGCGCGCAAAAGCTTTCTATCGTCGTCACGGTTTTACAGTTGTTGGCAGGCGGCGCTTTAACGTGGGTGGTGTGGAAAATATTGATGATATTTTGGTGCGTTCGCTCAAAGCCTCGCGTCAGTAAATCCTCATAAAGTCATCATTTCCTTGAGTGTATGCTAGAGATTTTTAAGTATTTTTTATCTTGTAAACAAAAGGAAACTTTTGAGGCCGACGGTGCTTAAAATCACTGTCATCCTTGCTCATAATAACGTGGAAAAGTTGGGCAAATATACGGTTTATGGCACACTTAGAAGGTAGTTTGACGTGGCGTAACCTGCCGCAGGGGGACGCCGTGACGTTAAACTTTCGCGTATATTGCAGGATAAACCTGCCGAATGAGACGTGACTGACCTGCGGCAGGTGCGTCAAGGAGAAAAAATGCAGAAGCTGGACGCAGTTGATGCCGCTTCATTACGTAACGACATCCCCCCCTTCCGCCCAGGCGACACCCTCAAAGTGCACGTTAGGGTTGTTGAAGGTAACCGCTCCCGCATTCAGGTCTTCCAGGGTGTCGTGATTGCTCGTCGCGGTCACGGTGTTTCCTCTACTTTCACCGTTCGTAAAGTTTCTTTCGGTGTAGGTGTGGAACGTACTTTCCCATTGCACGCCCCTACCATTGACCACATTGAGGTCGTAACCAAGGGCGATGTGCGTCGCGCGAAGTTGTACTACTTGCGTGAACGCCATGGCAAGGCTGCGAAGATCAAAGAACACCGTTCAGGTTCAGCAGAATGATACGCTGAATTTGAGACAGTTTGGCCCGGGCACCGAGCAAAAGGTTGTGCCGGGCCGAACTTGTTAATGCAGGTGAAAACCGCATTTACTGAGGAGAACATCATGTCAGAGAATCGAGCGCGGCTTGTGAGCTACGGAGGGCCACGGCATTTGCCTTCTCGACGTGAACTCCGAGAAGAGGAACGAAAACGCGCATCTTCCCCGTGGACGTGGGTAAAAGAAATTACTTTTATCCTTGTAACCGCGTTGGTTGTTTCGACGCTCTTACGTATTTTTCTTGTACAAATTTTCTGGATTCCTTCGGCATCCATGAAACCAACGCTTCAAGAAAATGACCGTATAGCTGTTTCGCGTATTTCCTCATGGACCGGAAATATCACGCGAGGCGACATCGTGGTTTTTGATGATGTTAATGGTTGGCTTCCTCAGCAGGAAAAACACTGGTGGACATCTATCGGTGAATTCGTTGGACTTGTCCCAGCAGGTTCAGGGCAAACACTCGTGAAACGTGTCATTGGTGTAGGCGGTGACACTGTTGCATGTTGCAATGCGGAGGGCCAATTAACAGTCAACGGAAGCGCCATACGCGAACCGTATCTGGCTTCCTCATCAATTCATCAACAAGAGGACCAAACTTTCGCAGTCACTGTGCCTAAAGGATATGTGTGGGTTATGGGTGATAATCGTTCAAACTCCGCAGATTCACGCTACCATTTCCTGAAAGGCGATAATCCTTTCATTCCTGCTCGCTCTGTTGTCGGTAAAGCTGTTGCTGTGATGTGGCCGCTGAATAGGTGGACAATACTTTCCGGGCGTGAAGTATTCGCCACAGTTCCATAGAATTGACACCTATGCGCTATGAGACAACACGGGAATACGAAATAGAGTTAGCATCCCGTTATGGTGGTTTGGTCGCAGGAATCGACGAGGTAGGGCGTGGTGCTTTAGCTGGTCCTGTCGCCGTGGGCGTCACACTTGTAGGAGCAGCACAGAGGCAAGCACCTGTTGGTTTAACAGATTCAAAGCTTCTGACACCTCAGAAACGTCATGCTCTTATTGAACCTATACGTGAATGGGTTGTTGATGCGGCAATAGGTTGGTCTTCCGCGCAGGAAATTGACCAGTGGGGTATTATTGCAGCTTTACGCTGCGCGGCACAAAGGGCGTTAGCTGAACTTGAAAATAGGGGATATCGACCCTCTGTGATTATTTTAGATGGTTCACATGATTGGCTTTCTCAGCCGAGCAAGGACCTGTTGAGTCAATATGATGAGGAACGTGAACCTGTTTTTTACGATGTGACGATGCCCGTGAAAACACGAGTTAAAGCGGATGCGACATGCAGTGTTGTGGCAGCGGCATCGGTTCTTGCCAAGGTGAGTCGAGATCAGATGATGGCAGAGCTACCGGATTATGGATATGGTTGGGCTTCAAATAAAGGTTATTCCAGTGCTGCGCATATTGCTGCTTTACGTGAAAAAGGAGCATCACCGTGGCATCGACGCTCATGGAAACTGCCGATGTGATGTGACAATCACGCGCCCTAGTTGTATGACTTCATATTTAGCAAGGAAGATAGATTCATGAGTGACGATATTGAAAACTATGAAAATAACCTTGAACTGGAACTTTTTCGCGAATACAAGGACGTTATTGGGCTATTCACATATGTAGTAGAAACGGAAAGACGTTTTTACCTGTGTAATCAGGTGGATGTGCAGGCTCGTCCAGTGGGGCAAGATGTTTTCTTTGAACTAACACTGACGGATGCGTGGGTGTGGGATATTTACCGATCGTCACGTTTTGTTCGCTCAGTTCGTGTCATCACCTATAAAGACGTCAATGTTGAAGAACTGACGAAATCGGAGCTGCGTATTCCGTGAAATACCCCTGTTGAGGGAACCTGAAGAATATCTGTTGCATTATGGGTGACTTTTAATGCTTTCTTCCTTCATGTGAGAAGGGTATGTTTTTGTGCGAAATTGAGGATGCGTAGACTTTCTGCTGCTAGTAAGGTTGCGTACTTTCACGTGCTGATTTCACAAGTAACGAGGCCTACTTGCGCTGAAATGAGTGATGAGAGTCCTCTAAAGAAAAGATATCCACATATACGTCTTTGACATACCTGTTTATCCACAGGTGAGTAAAACGCTTCTGACAGATTCTTATTTTGTATGACAGGCTGCCTCTATTGGAGGTGACCACAGTGAAGCACATGAATGTTGCTTTAGGGCGAGCAGGCGAAGAATACGCAAGTATGCTCCTGACGAATGCAGGGTACGAGATACTTACGCGTAACTGGTATTGCGGTCGCACTGGTGAAATTGACATTATTGCTCGTGATAAGTCACTAGTAGTGATTGTTGAAGTACGTACTCGTATAGGAAATTCATATGGAAGCCCTTTAGAGTCTATTGATCGGCGTAAACTCCACCGCTTGAGGGTGTTAAGCACACAATGGCTGCAGAAAACACATACGTATACTCCGGCGCGTATCGACGTTATTGCTTTAACGATTCCGCGTGAATATCGATCAGCTTTAATGGCACACACTTGTGAGAAAAATATTGACCTTTCGCTATTTCATCCGCATGTACGTTGGGTGAAAGGCGTGTCATGACAGTTTCCACCTTATCTGTTGCACTTGTAGGGTTACAGGGGCACATTATTGAAGTAGAAACCCATGTGGGTCGCGGACTTGTTGCTTTTACATTGGTTGGCTTACCTGATGCTTCTTTACGTGAATCAAAAGAACGAGTTCGCGCAGCTTTACAGACATGCGGCTTAGAGGTTCTTGATCGGCATATTATTGTTAATCTTTCACCTGCTGGTTTACCAAAATCTGGTAGCGGATTTGATCTAGCAATTGCTGTTTCAGTCCTTATTGCGACGAAAAAAATTCGTCCAGAACCATTTGCTCATGCTGTTTTAGTAGCTGAAATTGCTTTGGATGGTACATTACGTCCTGTTCCAGGTGTTTTACCAGCGCTTATTGCTGCTCAACGTAAAGGTGTTGTGCGTGCCATCGTTGCCCCGGAAAATGTTCAAGAAGCTGAACTTGTTCCTGGAATAGAAGTGATTTCTCATGGGCATCTGTCTGATGTCGTGATGTGGGCAGGTGGCAGGGCTGATAAGCCTCCTCAAAATACGCGGAGGAATTTTATGGCCGATTCTTCAGATTTAGCACATGCTACGTCCACATATGCGGGTGATATTTCAGATATACGTGGGCAAAATTACGCTATTGAGGCTTTAGAAGTAGCTGCAGCAGGCGGGCACCACTTGCATTGTGTAGGGGAACCGGGCTCGGGTAAAACAATGCTCATTCAACGTATGCCCACAATTTTGCCTGCATTAGATGATGAAATAGCGATGACAACAACGGCTATTCATTCGCTTGCCGGTGTTCTTTTATCAAAACAGGGGCTTATTCGTCAGCCGCCTTTGCAAAGCCCGCATCATAGTGTGACGATGCCCGCGCTTATTGGAGGAGGCTCACCCGTTTTGCGTCCTGGGGCAGTGTCTTTAGCGCACGGAGGAGTTCTTTTCCTTGATGAAGCTCCCGAATTTTCACCGCGTGTGTTAGATGCTCTGCGGCAACCTCTTGAGGAAGGAGAAGTCAGTATTCATCGCGCACGCGGGCATACGCGTTTTCCAGCGGATTTTCAATTGGTATTGGCTTCTAATCCGTGCCCATGTGGTGGAGGTAATCGGGTGAAAAAATGTACATGCTCATCTATTCAACGGCGACGTTATCAGGCACGTTTATCTGGCCCGTTGTTAGATCGCATTGATATTACAGTGGGGATGCGAGCGCCTACGCGTGCTGACTTGTTGGCTCCTTCCATATATACATCAGCTCAAATAAAAGATCGGGTATCTGAAGCCCGTGCTCGCGCAGCTTACCGTCTGCGTGATACGCAATGGCATATGAATAGGCAGGTCACAGGTTCTTGGCTTCGACAGTGTTCTCAAATCCCGGTATCTATTGTGAAAGCTCTTGATGAAGCTGTGGATCGTTCTGACATCACTATGCGTGGAGCGGATCGAATTTTACGTGTCATGTGGACAGCAGCTGATCTTGAAGGGGCAACGCGCCCTGATGATAGTCATTTAGGTTTTGCCCTTTCTTTGCGTACAGGAGGGGCATATGTGTAGTCATGAAAAAAATATGGGACGCTACTTAGTGGGTAGGAGCGATGACATATCAGTGTCATGTAAGCCGCAAGAAGTATATGAGGAATATAGTTCGCCAGTTTTACGTGAAGATAATCAACAAAATTCCCCGAGTCGTCAGATGCCCGTAAGACAGGCGAATCCTCGAAAAACAATGAGTGAATATGAATATGCTGTGTGGTGGTCGTGTGTCGTAGAACCGGGTGATTATTTTGCTTCTCATCTGCGTTCTGTATGTGGAGAAGAAGAAGCTCAACGTTGGGCTTGCGCTCCACGCATCACTTCTTTACCTGATTCGCTTTATGCAGTAGCTGCTCCTGAGCATTGGGAGAAAACATGGCATAGGTGGAAAGCACGGATTGACATGGTGAACATTGAAAAAGAACTGAGTATTGTGCATCGTATCGGTGGTTATGTGTTGACACCGGATAGTGCTCAATGGCCGCATATGCTCAAAGATTTAGGTCCAGTGATGCCGAGTGCTTTATGGGTGAAAGGTCGTATATCTTCACAGCCTTGTGTCGCATTAGTAGGTGCGAGGGCTTCTACGCGAGCAGGAGAAAGAACATGTCGTGATATGGCTGTTGCTTTGACTGATAAGGGTTTCACTGTGGTTTCGGGTGGGGCCATCGGTATTGATGCGGCAGCTCATCATGGCGCTGTGGATGCTGGAGGAAAAACATACGCGCTTATGGCAGGAGGTTTAGGAGCTTTATATCCCGCAACGAATCGGGAACTCTTTGAAAAGATTGTATCTACAGGGGGAGCACTTATCAGTGAAGTTCCTCCTTCGTGGCGCCCGGCGCGTTGGAGATTTTTAGCGCGTAATCGATTAATAGCAGCTTTATCTATGGGTGTTGTGGTGATTGAAGCAAGTTATCGTTCAGGCGCATTAGCAACAGCTCGTCATGGTGTGGAACTTGGACGTGAAGTAGGTGCTGTACCAGGTTCTGTTGATGGGGTCATGTCTCAGGGCTGTCATGAATTGATTCGGCAAGGTGGGATTCTCATACGTCATGCAGAGGATATACAGCGTATGATTTACCCTTTTGCTGATGTGAATGAATCTGTAGGGTACGATCATCCTCATCAAAAAACACGTGTTGTATCAGGGATTGAAACCTTGCCAGAGGAACAACGTCGAGTATGGGAGGCGATGCCACTTCATTCAGCAGTAACGGTTGAAAAACTCAGTTATTCCAGTGGTTTAAGTCGTTCTGAGGTTCTTTCTGCATTAGCTTATTTAGATTTAGCAGGATGGGTGAGTGCGCATAGTCGTGGGTGGCGACGAATACAGAAAAACAAATAAAAGTAGTCCCACAGTGAGTATGTGCTTTTCTTACGTGAGGATGAAACGTTAGTGAACAGGGACGGTACGATGAAGGGGTGCAGGAAAAAACACCGTATGAAGCGTGGATATCGTATCTGAGAAATGTGCGTGGCTTAAGCGAACATACTGTGAATGCCTATGGAAGTGATGTTTTAGCCTGTCTGGAATATTTCGGATTAGGTACTCACGCCAGTGGCGAGGATATACGCCGATGTCTGACAACGCGCTCTTTACGTTCATGGTTGTCTTATGGACATGAAGGGGGGATGACACGCTCAACGGTAGCGAGGCATGTATCCGCATTACGTTCATTTACATCGTGGCTTGTGCTCAACAGCATTATGTCGACTGATCCGGCACTTCCGCTCATGACGGCTCGGCCAGATCAGCGTTTACCACAGGTTGAAGATGTGGAAGGCGCTTTTCGTTTAATGGATAAAGCTCGCCACATTGCACAGGGCCGGCCATCACAGCCAAGCAATATTCGTGACTGGGCTATTGTTGAGTTGATCTATTCCACGGGGATACGTGTAGAAGAATTATGCGCTCTTGATCTTCTTTCTTTTCAACCGCGTGAATTAACTATGAGAGTTTTCGGTAAAGGTCGAAAAGAACGAGTCGTTCCTGTGGGGGATTATGCCGCTGAAGCATTACATATGTGGATCCATTCAGCTCGTGATCTTTTAGTCGCTGACCCTAAGGAAAAAGCATTATTCGTTGGTGTGCAAGGTAAACGAATAAATCAACGTGTTGTACGTTCGGTCATACATCGTTTATGCGCGAAAGCCGGAGTGAAAGATTTAGCTCCGCATGCTCTGCGACACACGGCAGCAACACACATGCTTCAAGGGGGAGCCGATTTACGGGCTGTACAAGAACTTCTTGGCCATTCGTCATTAAATACGACGCAACGCTATACGCATGTTGATACTCAACGTTTATCAGCTATTTATCGCTCTGCTCATCCGCGAGCATAAGCACTGTGAGGACATATCTGTTTTGACGCATAATAAAGGAAATACGCGAGTAAGAATAGATAGCTCGTATATGCGCTACTGCGTAGTGCTCCATCCATCCCATATTTTCAATACGCTGCGTTCACGTAGGAAAAGTAAGGGATTAAGCCATTTTTGCGCTGACACTTTCACGCCCCAATGTAAGGCCCCAGGTGAATGACCTTCAGCCACGTAACCAAGAAGTTCTCCGGCATGTACTTTTTGTCCACGAACTACCTGCGCATTGATCGGTTCAAATGTTGTGCGCAAAGGAAAATCAGGACTTCCTACATTGAGTGATAGGACAGGTCGATCAACTACTGTTCCAACGAAAGAGACAGTGCCTGCGGTAGGCGCGTACACCTCACTTGCAATAGGAACATCAAAATCAACACCTCGATGTCCTGATAGCCATGGCTGTGCCGGTTCAGTAAAAGGGCGTGCAATCGGAACAGGATGTCCTGTTGGCCATAACCAGGGGCGCTGAGGGGGATTATCTGTTGAATGAGCTGGTAAAGCTATCAGAAGGAAAAACAAGCACAGACATATCCCTGTTAATGTCTGCTTGAGCAAAGCGTTTTCAGATGTTCTGTGACTTGAGGGTTGAGATGTCGTCATGCGGATAGTATGCGTAAGTGCCTGGCATGATGATACTGCTCACAGGGGTCTTGGGGATAAAGTCATCGTTTTCCACAGGAAAACAGAGGGATAAGGGTCACATGTGCAGCCGCATGATGTTGCAAAATCATGGGATAGAATGGTCCTGCATCTGTATGCATACAGGTGACTTCGCGCGTCATTTCTGTGTTCTCCGTCAAAGCGGTACTGAACCAGAGCGTAGTTGGCATGGTTCCTTCATAGGTGCTGACTCGTTATGACGCTAGGGCCTCTTTCGGGACTTCCGAATACAGGCGACAAACCAATATGGCTTCATAACAAGCCACACCGCTAATTTAAGGCGGGGAAAGGACGATCAATGGCAGTCGTAACCATGCGTCAGCTTCTTGAATCTGGAGTCCACTTCGGTCACCAGACTCGTCGTTGGAACCCCAAGATGAAACGTTTCATCTTGACTGAACGCAATGGCATTTACATCATCGATCTCCAGCAAACTATTGCTGACATTGATATTGCCTATGATTTCGTTAAAGAAACTGTGGCCCACGGCGGCTCCATTCTTTTCGTTGGTACAAAGAAACAAGCACAAGAAGCTATTGCTGAACAGGCTTCACGTGTAGGCATGCCTTACGTGAATCACCGTTGGCTCGGCGGTATGCTCACAAACTTCTCAACAGTTTCTAAGCGTCTGCAACGCCTGAAGGAACTGGAACAGATCGACTTTGATGATGTTGCAGGTTCTGGACGCACAAAGAAAGAACTGCTGATGATGCGTCGTGAGATGGATAAGCTCTCACGCACACTCGGTGGTATCCGTGACATGAACCGTGTTCCCTCTGCAGTATGGATCGTTGACACAAAGAAGGAACACCTCGCTGTTTCTGAAGCTCGCAAACTCAATATTCCGATCGTTGCTATTTTGGATACCAACGCTGATCCAGATGAGGTTGATTACCGTATTCCTGGCAACGATGATGCTATCCGCGCTGTCGCTTTGCTGACTCGTGTGATTGCAGATGCTGTGGCTGATGGCCTCCTCTCGCGTTCGGCTTCACGTAAGTCTGCTGCAGGTGAGGAAGCTGAAGTTGCTGCTGAACCTCTTGCTGAATGGGAACGCGAACTGCTTGAAGGCGGCGAAACCGCTGCCGCAGAAACTCCCGCTGAAGCAGCATCTGCTGAAGAAACACCATCTGAGAACTGATCGTTAGCATCACAGAGAGGAAATAGAGCAATGGCAAATTTCACCGCTGCTGATGTCAAGGCATTGCGTGATCAAACTGGCGCCGGCATGATGGACGTAAAGAAAGCGCTTGTTGAGGCCGATGGAGATGCAGAAAAAGCTCTTGAGATTATTCGTCTCAATGGCTTGAAGTCCATTTCTAAGCGTGAGGATCGTCAGGCTTCTGCTGGTCTGCTTGCCGCCCGCGTACAGGACAATACTGGTGTCCTTGTTGAAGTTAACTCCGAAACTGACTTCGTTGCAAAGAACCAGAAGTTCATTGATTTCGCTAATTCTGTTCTTGAAGCAGCTGTTGCTTCACAGGCCGCTGATCTTGAGACACTGCTTGCAGCTCCTCTAGGAGAAGGAACAGTACAGGATGCTTTGAACCAGATGGCTGCTGTTATCGGTGAAAAGCTTGAAATCCGTCGTGTTGTCCGCATGGCCGGTGAACATGTAGAGCTGTATCTGCATCAAACCAGTCCCGACTTGCCTCCACAGGTCGGTGTCTTTGTGGTCACTAACGCTGCAGGATCTGCTGTGGCACACGATGTAGCTTTGCACATCGCTGCTTACATGCCTTCCTACCTTGACCGTGATGCTGTTCCGGCTGATGTTCTTGAAAAAGAACGCGCCACTTTGGAAAAGATCACTCTAGAAGAAGGCAAGCCTGAAGCTATCGTCCCCAAGATCGTTCAGGGACGTTTGGAAGCCTTCTTTAAGGATAACTGCTTGGTAGATCAAGCATTTGCTCGTGATCCTTCCAAGTCAGTTGGTAAGGTTCTTTCTGAGGCAAATGCTGAGGTCGTCGAATTCATTCGCGTCCACGTGGGAGCCTAAATCCTTATAAATGACCCCGCCCGTTGTTGGGCGGGGTCATCGTGTACACACATTTCATATCTGATACACCAATGACGATAGGAGTCCTGATGACACGGCAACGACGAGTCCTTCTAAAACTTTCTGGTGAAGCTTTTGGTGGAGGATCCATCGGTCTTGACCCAACAGTGGTTCGTAATATTGCTGAGCAAATTGCGGAAGCTGTTCGGCAAGGAATACAGGTAGCAATTGTCGTTGGTGGTGGAAACTTTTTCCGCGGAGCGGAATTATCACGTTCGGGACTTGACCGTTCCCGTGCAGACTACATGGGTATGCTCGGCACAGTGATGAATGCGTTGGCATTGCAAGATTTCATTGAGCAAGCCGGTGTTCCTGCGCGCGTACAAAGCGCAATAGCTATGCAACAGGTAGCGGAACCCTACATTCCTTTACGTGCCATTCGTCATATGGAAAAAGGCCGTGTAGTCATTTTTGGTGCCGGTGCAGGTATGCCATATTTCTCAACCGACACTGTTTCGGCTCAGCGTGCTCTTGAAACGCACTGTGATGAGCTACTTGCAGCGAAAAATGGTGTCGATGGCGTATATGATTCTGATCCGCGTCTTAACCCACATGCTCGCCGCCTAGACTTCCTCACCTACACAGATGCGCTCTCGCAGGGATTGAAAGTTGTCGATGCTGCAGCATTTGCTCTATGCCAAGAAAACGGTCTGACCATGCGCGTTTTTGGAATGTCTCAGCCCGGCAACGTCACAAAGGCCCTTCAAGGTGGAAGAATCGGTACGCTTGTATCAACACATGACGAACAAACTAAGGAGTCGAAGTGATCGACGATATTCTTCTTGAAGCCGAAGAAAAAATGGATCGTGCCGTTGAAGTAGCACGAGCAGATTTCGGTAACATTCGTACTGGTCGAGCAAATAGCGGAATGTTTGAGCAACTATTGGTCGAATACTACGGTGCTCCAACCCCTATGCAGCAACTCGCTTCATTCCAAATCCCAGAAGCTCGTACAGTCTTGATCTCTCCATTTGACCGTTCAGCAACACAGGAAATCATTAAAACCCTGCGTGAATCAGATCTTGGTGTGAATCCTACAGATGATGGTCATGTGATTCGTGTAGTTTTGCCGGCGCTTACCGAAGAACGCCGCAAAGAATATGTGAAACAAGCAAAAAATAAAGCAGAAGATGCTCGCGTATCTGTACGCGCAGTACGCCGTAAAGCAAAAGAAGCACTCGACCGTCTGAAAAAAGATGGCGAAGCCGGTGAAGATGAAGTTGATCGTGCAGAAAAGTCACTGGAAAATCTGACAAAATCTCATGTCGATCTTATTGACACTCTTTTAGTGACCAAAGAGAGCGAACTTCTGACTATCTGATGCCAGACATACAATACACGCGCGTTTTACGGGGTATTTTTTCTGCAATACCCTCGCATAATCATGCCGCATTAAAAGCGACAGGACGAGCAGGTAGGAACTTGCCGGCAGCCGTCATGACAGCGACACTGCTTGTTGTGCTCGTGACGGCTTCACTTGCATTCTATTTTGAATTCTTTGTCGCTTTTATCATGCTGCTCTGCTGGGCAGGAATATGGGAATTAGGCGGTGCCTACGCGCGTGTAGGGATTCACATGTCCTTATTGCCGCTATACGTCGGATCAGCAGGAATGCTGATCTGCGCGTGGACTTTGGGAGCGGAAGCACTTCTAGCTGCTCTTTTCTTGACAATATTCGCATCTGTCCTGTGGCGTGTACTTGACCGTTGGGACGACGGAAAATTACGTGACATATGTGCCTCTGCTTTTACAGCCGTATATGTTCCATTTCTCGCGTCATTTATCGTTTTACTTTTACGGGAACATCATGCCGCTTGGGTAGTGGGACTACAGATCCTCCTTGTTGCTTTAAGTGACACAGGAGGGTGGGCAACCGGAATCCTTATTGGCCGTCATCCGATGGCCCCTCGCTTATCGCCCAAAAAATCTTGGGAAGGATTCGCAGGTTCTCTACTTGCATGTACTGTTGGTGCTGTTGTTTGCTTTTCATTTGTGAATATTCACTGGGCGTGGGGTTTCATCGTGGGGCCCATAATGGCTTTTAGTGCCACAATAGGTGACCTCATCGAATCATTAATCAAACGCGAAGTCGGTTTGAAAGATATGTCGCAAATCCTACCCGGACATGGAGGAGTCCTCGATCGCGCGGATTCTATTTTGTTAACGGCACCGGTTCTGCATGTCCTCCTACTGATTGCAGAAGGAGGGCACGTATGATGTCCAAAGTGGCTCCGACAAAACGACGCGAAGTACGGCCAACAGATCAGCCTCCTGAAGGAGCTACGCATCCGGATGCGCGACCGCTTTTATCTTTTACTGCGAAAAAGCGAGGAAAAGCTCCGCTCCACCTAGCAGATTGCGATGCGCAGGCACGCCGAGAATTACTTCAACAAGCCGGACTTCCTGCGTTCCGTGCCGACCAATTATCACGGCATTACTTTGATCATTTTCTGGCTGACGCACAGCAAATGACTGACATACCCGCTCACGCACGCTCAATTATTGAAGAAAAAATACTGCCCCGCCTTGTTGAACAAGTGACGGTGCTACGTGCCGATGCAGGTATGACATTAAAACATCTGTGGAAACTTTACGATGGTGCCACTGTTGAATCTGTGTTGATGGGTTATGGAGATCGGACGACTCTGTGTGTTTCTTCGCAGGCTGGATGCGGTATGGCCTGTCCTTTCTGCGCAACCGGTCAAATGGGGCTTACCCGTAACTTATCAACAGCAGAAATAGTTGACCAAGTGCGTTTAGCTCATCGTGCATGTGCTGACGGGGATCTTGCATGCGGACCCACCCGACTCACAAATGTGGTTTTTATGGGGATGGGAGAACCGCTAGCAAATTACAAAGCAGTGATCGCAGCGATTCATCGTTTAATTGACCCATCTCCGCAAGGATTTGGTATGTCGGCACGCGGTATTACCGTGTCAACTGTGGGACTGGTTCCAGCGATTCATAAATTGGCGGCAGAAGGCATTCCCGTTACTTTAGCGGTATCCCTTCATGCTCCAGATGATGATTTACGTGATGACCTTATTCCTATCAATTCTCGCTGGAAAGTGACAGAACTCCTTGATGCTGCGCGTCATTATTTCTTGTCAACAGGTCGTCGTGTTTCAATCGAATACGCTTTAATTAAGGATATGAATGACCAGCCTCGACGCGCTCAGCTTCTTGCTGATGAACTGAATAAACGCGGTAAAGGATGGGTACACGTTAATCCGATTCCGTTAAATCCGACACCGGGATCCATTTGGACTGCATCGACACGTCGTGCTCAGGATGAATTCGTCCGTATCTTGCGCGACAATGGAATATCAACAACGATCCGTGACACCCGTGGTTCAGATATTGATGGCGCATGTGGCCAATTAGCTACAGCCGTCAAAGAAGGACGACGTGCAAGTGTGAAAGTGACGAATCAGGAGGACTCATGAGCACCACATTTCCGCGCGTTAGTTTTTTCCGTCAGGGTTATGACCCTTCGGGTGTCGATGAATTCTTTGAGGACGCTAAGCGTGCTTATGAAGGTGGGGTTCCTTCAGAACAGTTCAGCGCAGAACAAGTACGTCGCGCTACTTTCAATGTGCGCCGTCGCGGCTACGATATGTCCGCGGTGGATGAAGCTCTTAATCGTTTAGAAGCTGCTTTTATTCACCGTGATCGCATGGATCATGTGGCCGTCAATGGTGAGACAGCGTGGTTTGAAAAAATTGCGGAACGTGCCACCACGCTGTATCCGCGTTTACGTCGTCCACGTGGAGAACGTTTTGCTCGACCACAAAACGGACGCGGCTACGATGCTGAAGCTGTTGATGACCTACTTGATCGTTTAGCAAACTATTTTGACGATCAAGATGAAGTCACTGTTGACGATATTCGTCAAGCTGTTTTCCCTTCAGTTCGAGCAAAGAAAGCCTATGCGGAAGGACCCGTTGATGCCTACCTTGGCCGTGCGGTAGAAATTCTTTTAGCCGTTGACTGATCTGATAAGTAGCAGAATATGCGTGATATAGTCCTCCTCGGATCTACAGGTTCTATAGGAACTCAAGCACTAGATATTGTGGCAAGAAATCCAGAGGAATTTCGATTACGCGGTCTTGCTGCTGGTGGCGCGCACCTTGAGCTATTGGCTCGTCAGGTATGCGATTTTTGTGTGGAAGTTGTGGCCGTAGCAACGTACTGTGCGCATGAGTTACGTGCAATTATTGAGGAAAAACGGCAGGATTTTTCACAAAGCGTACCCATGCCCACAATCCTTGAAGGACCCGATGCTGCAACGGAACTAGCAGGGATGTTCCCAGATTCCGTTGTACTCAACGGCATCACCGGCGGCGTGGGTTTAGGTCCTACACTGGCTGCCTTACAAGCAGGAGCTACTCTTGCTCTTGCAAACAAAGAATCTTTGGTAGTAGGTGGGCCTCTTGTACGTGCAGCTTTACAACGGCCAGGCCAAATTGTTCCTGTTGACTCTGAACATTCAGCTATTGCCCAAGCCCTCAGGTCAGGTATTCACGAGAAAGGCCTTACCTCACCACGTATCACAGGACGTTCTGAGGTCGCGGAACTTGTATTAACAGCTTCAGGAGGCCCATTCCGAGGACGTTTACGTGATGAATTACGTCATGTCACACCTGCCCAAGCGCTGGATCACCCCACATGGAATATGGGACCGGTGGTGACGATTAACTCGTCGACCCTAGTCAATAAAGGCCTTGAACTTATTGAAGCGCATCTCTTATTCGACGTTCCTGCTGAACATATTCAGACAGTTATTCACCCGCAGTCAATTGTTCATTCAATGGTGACCTGGAATGATGGGGCAACTATTGTTCAAGCTTCACCACCGGATATGCATTTACCTATTGCACTTGGAATGACGTGGCCACAACGTTTGAAAGAGGTTGAAATTCCTATTCGTTGGGATGCAAAGCAGAGCTGGAATTTTGAGCCGGTCGATCATCAAACTTTCCCGGCCATCCAGTTAGCACGTTACGCAGTCAGTGCATCTGCGACACATCCGGCCGTGTATAACGCGGCAAATGAGGTTTTTGTTGAGGCTTTCCTGCGGGGTTCTTTACCTTATCTGGCAATTGTTGATTTGTTGGGTACAGTACTGGAAGCCTACGAGGGTGTACAAGACCCCGATATTGACGATGTGATGGAAGCACAGCGTTGGGCGGTCTCATATGCCCAACAACAAGCCTCACACTATGCTTAATCATCAAAACACTACGTAATGCCAATATAAAAGCGTGAAGTGTTTTCTGATGAAATCACACTATATTCACACTTTTCTATCAGTCGCTGTATAGGTGACTGTAGTAACGAAAGGAGGCGGGCGTATGGCTTCTGTATGGGGAGTACTTTTCATCATTGCAGGACTGGTTATTTCCGTCGCGTTGCATGAACTTGGACATATGCTTTTTGCTCGCCTTTTCGGTGTGCCTGTCCCTGAATTTGCTGTAGGTTTCGGGCCAAAGATTTTTTCGCGTCGATGGCGTGGAACAACGTACTCATTACGAGCGATACCTTTAGGTGGTTTCGTCCGTATTCCGGGGATGTTTCCACCGGCACCTGCGAGGACACGCCTGACTAATCGCCGTGGAGAACCTACTCTTGCTGAACAAGCACGGGCAGAAAGCGCAGCGAGTCTGCCTGCAGGTCAAGAAAACCACGCTTTTTACCTTCTGAGTGCACCGCGTAAAATTCTCGTGATGTTTGCCGGCCCATTAATGAACCTGCTGATCTGTATTGTTTTAACCGCTATAGCAATGTGCGGAATTGGATATCAGGCACCGACAACAACCGTGGCACAGGTACTTCCAACAGTATCGACTGCGCGCGGTGAAATGACAGGTCCTGCCGCTGCTTCAGGTCTGGTAGAAGGGGACGTTATTGAAGCGATCAATGGCGCTACCATTAACGAATGGAGCGAAGTACAACAAGCAATTGCGCAGGCTCCAACTCGCACTGTTGATTTAACAGTTAAACGTGCGAATCAGCATATACGTGTGACGCTGACACCTGAAACTTCTGAATCAGGTCAAGGAATTGCCGGTATCGTGGCAGGAACAGCGTACCGCTCAGCTTCGCTTGCTCAACTATGGCAGATGAATACGACAATGGCTCAAGGAACTGTTGCTTTGATTATTCGCCTGCCTCAGGCAGTGTGGAAAGTCGCTGTTTCTGTTGTGACGGATGCTCCTCGTGATTCTCAAGGACTGATATCCGTTGTTGGTGTGGGACGTATTGCCGCAGAAGTAACAGGGGAGAGCACAGCATTAGGAGTACGTGATATCCGCCAAAGCCTTTCAGTGTTACTTATGCTATTGGCTTCACTGAATATGGCTTTATGTATTTTCAATGTGCTGCCTTTACCTCCATTGGATGGTGGTCATATCATGGGTGCTCTATATGAGGGTATGCGCCGACGTATCGTTTTATGGAGGGGCGGTGCTGATCCTGGCCCTGCTGATACTGCGCGGTTAATGCCGCTGACCTATGTGGTAGGTGCTTCTTTACTTGTGATGACAGTTATTCTTGTACTTGCAGATATTATTAAACCAATTTCTGTGACCTAATAATGTAACTGAGCTTCACGCGCCTGACACTGAAGCAGCACCGGTATGCACGTGATGAAAAATGCCTTCTGATCTCAACATGTCACTGTGAGCCGTTCACTCAGGTAAATGGGGGATAAGAGCTGAGCGAATGTGATGTCCTGAAAATAATTGTTTCCTGTTGAGCTAATGATGAAACAGTCAGTCATAATAATGAGGTGACTGAAATTTCCCTCGGCATGCCCTCAATGCAGACGCAACCATTTCCTCGACGGAAAACTCGACAAATTATGGTCGGTGATATTCCCGTAGGCGGGGGAGCGCCAGTCAGTGTCCAATCAATGACAACGACAAAAACGCATGACATTGGTGCTACTTTGCAACAAATTGCTGAACTGACTGCTGCCGGTTGCGACATTGTACGTGTGGCCTGTCCTACAGACAAAGATGCTGAGGCTTTACCGATTATTGTGCGGCAGTCACGGATTCCAGTCATTGCTGATATCCATTTCAATCCAAAATATGTTTTTGCTGCGATTGAGGCAGGATGTGGAGCTGTACGTGTAAACCCGGGTAATATTCGCAAATTTGACGATCAAGTTGCTGAAATTTGCGCAGCTGCCCGCGATCATGGAACTTCTTTACGTATTGGTGTCAATGCAGGTTCATTACATCCAGATTTGTTGAAAAAATATGGACGCGCCACACCGGAAGCATTAGTTGAATCTGCTGTGTGGGAAGCCTCGTTATTTGAAGAAAATGACTTTCATGACTTTAAGATTTCTGTGAAACACCATGACGTGCTCACAATGATTGAAGCGTATCGTCAGCTTTCCGAGCAGGGGGACTGGCCCTTGCATTTAGGAGTGACTGAGGCTGGTCCCGCATTCCAGGGAACAATCAAGTCAGTGTCCGCTTTTTCGATACTTTTGGCTGAGGGTATTGGGGATACTATTCGTGTTTCTTTATCGGCTCCGCCTGTTGAAGAAGTGAAAGTGGGATGTAAACTCCTTGAATTTATGGGGTTACGTGACCGCACTTTAGAGATCGTGTCTTGCCCCTCTTGTGGGCGAGCACAAGTGGATGTGTGGACTTTGGCGGATAATGTCACAGAGGGCTTAAAAGACCTGACTGTGCCTTTGCGTGTAGCGGTGATGGGTTGCGTGGTGAACGGGCCAGGTGAAGCACGTGAAGCTGATCTGGGTGTTGCTTCCGGTAATGGTAAGGGACAGATTTTCATTCAAGGCGAGGTTGTTGAAACTGTTCCTGAAGATCAGATTGTGGAAACCCTCATTCGACACGCGAATATTTTGGCAGAAAAACTTGGCCTTAACGAAGGTGATGGTCAGGTGGAAGTCCTACCGGTTACCCGGTGAACATCGTACAGAAAGCAGTTCATTATGCGTAAACTTCGTTTCCTCCTTACAGGTGCCGCACTAGGTGCGGTGTTTATACGGATGACAGGTTTCCCTGCGCGTATTGGTCTGACACAAAGTCAAGCAGCCGTGTCATTACCAGGTGACTTGCTTTCTCCTTCAGCAGATGTTGTCGTTGATCGCGCTGTCCTCATACATGCATCACCTGAACGAGTATGGGAAGTGATTGATGCAGCTTTCCATGCAGAGGAAAAGGATGTTCTGGTGAAAGAACCGTGTGATTGCATGGTTTTACGCGCAGCTTATCCTACGCAAGAACCTGATTCGCCTGTACAGGGGACATGTGCTCTTGTGCTTTTACCTGAAGCGAATGGGACAACACGTGTGCATATGCGTGAGCGTCATACATCCTCACCAGAAATGTCTGCACGTAAAATTCGCGCTCTCTTAGCTTTGGAGTCTCCTGTTGCTTTGCGCATGTTGTATGACATTAAACATGTAGCAGAAATGAACTAATACATCCATCCGTGGAGTGAATAATTATTTCTTTTCTAGAGGGCGACTGAGCGTAGGCTGCTGTCAAGTGGCGGTGTCACGTTCGTTTGTTCACAGATATCCACATGTGCTCTGAAACGGAGCGATACAGCGTGGCAGGAGTTGAACCTTTGGTCTGCTTGTTTCAGATGGACTTCTCAAAGCAGTCGTAACTGTGTAGAAGATGAGTTCTTGAGCTGATTTTTGATGTGATACGTGCCGTTTATTTGTTCGACAGGTGAGGCTCAGTTGTACGTGCATGGGGGAAGTGAACTACTCTTAAGAGCGTGCTAAAAACGCTTTCTTCATATTTCTTACGTACTTTACGTGAAGACCCTGCCGATGCTGAGGTAGCATCCCATAAACTGCTGATTCGTGCTGGCTACATTCGTCGCACAGCGCCAGGTATTTATACGTGGCTTCCTTTGGGTTTACGTGTTTTACGTAATGTCGAGCAAGTAATTCGTGAAGAAATGGATCGTATAGGCGGTCAGGAAGTACATTTTCCGGCACTTTTACCGGCTGACCCGTATAAAGCAACACATCGGTGGGAAGAATACGGACCCACTCTTTTCACCTTGCATGATCGTAAGGGAGGAGATTACCTTTTAGCTCCTACCCATGAGGAAATGTTCACTTTGCTGGTGAAAGATATGTTTTCCTCATATAAGGATCTGCCTTCGACCTTGTATCAGATCCAGACAAAGTACAGGGATGAAGCACGTCCCCGTGCGGGTCTGATTCGTGGGCGTGAATTTGTCATGAAAGACGCTTACAGTTTTGATCTAGCCGCCGAAGGGCTTGAAGCATCCTATATGGCTCAACGTGGGGCCTATGAACGTATTTTCCGTCGCCTTGGTTTGGAATACGTCATTGTTTCTGCGATGTCGGGTGCTATGGGAGGTTCCCATTCTGAGGAGTTCTTACATCCAAGTCCTATTGGTGAAGATACTTTTGTGCGTTCTGCTGGGGGATATGCGGCAAATGCTGAAGCGGTAACAACGCCTGTTCCAGATGCTGTTCCTTTTGAAGGCATTGCTCCTGCTCAAATATTTGATACGCCAGATTCACCGACTATTGATGCTTTGGTTGATTTGGCTAATCGTCTGCACCCGCGTGAAGATCGTGCGTGGAATGCTGCTGACACCTTGAAAAATGTCGTTGTGACTTTGACGCATCCTGATGGTGAAAAAGAACTTTTAGTTGTGGGAATCCCTGGGGATCGAGACGTCGATATGAAGCGCTTAGAAGCTTCAGTTGCGCCCGCTGAAGTTGCTATGGCAAGTCCTGAAGATCTTGCAACGCACCCTGAACTTGTGCCTGGATATATTGGTCCTTCAGTTATTGGTCCGAATTCGCCAGCACGTGTGGTCGATGATGAAGGAAATATTTCCGGTTCAGTGCGTTACCTCCTTGATCCGCGAATTGTTGAGGGCACAACGTGGATTACTGGCGCAAATGCTGTGGACCAGCATGTGTTCTGGTTGACGAAGGGCCGTGATTTTGAGGCTGATGGCACCATTGAAGCTGCAGAGGTTCGTGAAGGCGATCCTGCACCAGATGGCTCAGGCCCGCTGCACTTAGCTCGTGGTATTGAGGTGGGACATATTTTCGCCTTAGGGGATAAGTATGCAAAGGCTTTGGGGCTGACTGTTTTAGATGAAAACGGTAAGTCGCAGGTGGTCACAATGGGGTCTTATGGTATCGGTGTTTCACGTGTCGTGGCAGCGTTAGCTGAGGCTTATCACGATGATCGTGGTCTTTCGTGGCCGGTTAATGTGGCACCTTTCCATGTTCATGTGCTGGCTACAGGTAAAGGCGATGAGCTTTTTGCTGCGGCTACTCACCTGTCAGAACTATTGGAAGAACGTGGTCTTGATGTTCTGTACGACGATCGTCGCAAAGTGAGCGCGGGTGTGAAATTTGCTGATGCGGAGCTTATTGGTCTGCCAATTGCGGTTGTTGTGGGTCGTGGTCTTGCTGACGGTAAAGTGGAAATTCGTGTGCGGACAACAGGGGAGCGTATAGAGGTTCCTGTAGAAGAAGCTTGTGATGCTGTTGAGAAGCTGTATCACGACTTGCAGGAAAAGGAGTGATCCTACGTGGCTATCCGTGATATCCGTATTATTGGTGATCCTATTCTTCGGACGCCCTGTGAACCTATTACTGATATTGATGCGCGTGTCAAAGCGTTGGTTGAGGACCTTCTTGAAGGTGTTGACTTGGATGGACGCGCAGGGTTAGCAGCTAATCAGATTGGCGTGGGGCTACGGGCCTTCTCGTGGAATATTGACGGCGAAATCGGGTACGTTCTGAATCCGACATTGGTGGCTTTATCTGAGGATGAGTACCAAGATGGTGACGAGGGGTGCCTATCGGTTCCGGAGCTGTGGTATCCGACTCGGCGCGCCTGGTATGCGCGTGTTGAGGGGATTGACCTTGATGGCAAACCTGTCATTGTTGAAGGTGAGGAGTTAATGGCTCGCTGTTTGCAGCATGAAACCGATCATCTTGACGGCATGATTTATATTGATCGTTTAGATCGTGCAACACGTAAGAAAGCTTTACGTGATATACGAGAAAAAGCTTTCTGAGTTTTCTGCGTGTCGCATCCAGTGCTGTAAAGCGTGTTGAGTCTAATACGCACGTGTTGCTTGTGCGTGTTGCGCAAAATGAGGTAGGTAAGGCTGATTAGGGTCGCGTGTAGTGTTTTCCGCGTGTCCCTTGGCTTTTCTTGTCGCAAACACCGATAATGAAGTAACACTGTGAGCATTTATGCGCTTATACATGACAAAAGAACAGATGATCGAGGGCGTAGGGGAAGACGATCCTCAACATACTGGGAGGTCATGATGAGAGGAATCTACACCCGCGGTGTACTTTTTGTGCATTCAACACCGGCGGCTTTGTGCCCTCATATTGAATGGGCGGCTGGCACGGCGTTAGGGCAAGAGCTGCACCTGCAATGGACACCGCAGGATGCTGCACCTTCAATGCTGCGCACAGAATATCCGTGGGTGGGACCTGTTGGATCAGGTGTTCGTCTCGCTTCCGCTTTGCGCGGCTGGGAACATGTGCGCTACGAAGTGACCGAAGAACCCACAGCAACAACTGACGGAGGCCGTTGGGCGCATACGCCTTCGCTAGGGATTTTTCATTCACAGGTGGATAGTGTAGGAAATGTCGTGATACCGGAAGACCGTGTACGCGCTGCAATAGAATCTTCCTCATCATATGAAGAACTACGTGAACGTCTTGACCTTGCATTAGGGCAAGCATGGGATGATGAACTGGAGCCATTCCGCTATGCCGGTGCCGGTGTTGCCGTCAGATGGCTCAACCAAGTTGGCTAAAATGCCATCCCACCATGAGAAAGTGCTGCACCGATTATGGGAACAATTGCTGAACTTATAGGGTATCAACTTGCCGTCGAATCTTTAGCAGATGAAAATACGCCTCCATCTGACACCGCAGCAAAGAAAAATTCTGATGATTCTGATGATTCTTCACCCACTGATTTAACAGAAACGGAACAGACCGCCGCTTTGCTTTCGCCTATCCAGCAAGCACAAGAAATAGCAATGACAGCGCTTCTGGCTGAAACAGGTATTGAAGCACAGGATATGCGCGCAGACCTCACTTTACGTGGGGACCTTGATCTTGATGTGATTGGTTTATATGCGGTTATTTCGGCTATTGAACATGAGTGCCGAATATCTTTTACTGATCTGGAAATACATAAATGGCACACGGTAGAGGATTTCCTTCAAGCTGTAACTGAGCATGTGTCATGAACCTGATATTTTCCTCGCTTTTCTTTACCTTATTCGTAAAATTTGCATTAATTATTCGGATTCGCTTCCACACGGGCATGTAAACCTCTAATATTTATGTAGGACTTAAGGCATAACTCCTATGGAAGGACAGCACATGGACGTGCGCATTGAACAAGACCTTTTAGGTACACGTGAAGTTCCTGCAGAAGCATACTGGGGGATCCATACACTCCGTGCCATAGAGAATTACAGAATTTCAGGACGAAGCATCTCAGAAGTCCCCGAGATGGTTCGCGCAATCGTACAGGTGAAAAAAGCTTCAGCACTGGCAAATAAAGAGCTCCGCGTTATGGAATCCGCTGTTGCTGACGCTATTGTGGCCGCATGTGATTCCATCCTTGATGAAGGACGTTGCATGGATCAATTTCCTGTTGACCAATTTCAAGGTGGCGCAGGAACAAGCGTCAATATGAACGCAAATGAAGTAATTGCGAACCTCGCCCTCGAACTCATGGGGAAATCTAAAGGCGAATACGCCCTGATTCATCCCAACGATGACGTTAATCGCTCTCAATCAACAAATGATGCCTACCCCACAGCATTTCGTATTGCCCTCCATCGTGAAGTAAAGCATCTGCGACAAGCCCTCAGTGAACTTGCTGACGCATTTGCTGCGAAAGGCCAAGAATTCGCTGATGTCCTCACTATGGGACGTACCCAGCTTCAAGATGCAGTCCCTATGACTTTAGGGCAAGAGATGATGGCTTTTGCTGTTACCTTACGTGAAGAAGATGATCGGCTAGTAAATAATTCTGATCTGCTGTTGGAAATCAACCTTGGGGCAACAGCAATTGGAACGGGAGTAAACACGCCTCCCGGTTACCAAAAATCAGCGGTACGTCATCTGCGCTCTATTACTCAATTGCCTGTTAAAGGAGCTGCTCACCTTATTGAAGCAACCTCAGATACAGGCGCCTATGTCTCTATGCATGCAACTATTAAACGCACAGCTGTGAAACTATCAAAGATCTGTAATGATTTACGTCTCTTGGCTTCAGGACCGCGTGCTGGACTGAATGAGATTAACCTTCCTGAAATGGCTGCGGGTTCCTCGATTATGCCCGCCAAAGTGAACCCCGTGATTCCTGAAGTTGTGAACCAAGTGTGTTTTGAAGTTATGGGGAATGATCAAACTGTCACTATGGCTGCTGAAGCTGGGCAACTACAGCTGAATGTGATGGAACCTGTGATTGCACAGTCTTTATTCAGCTCATTGTCTTTACTGGTAAATGCATGTCGTACTTTGCGCACACGTTGCGTCGAAGGCATAACAGCGAATACGGATGTGTGCTTGGGGTATGTGACCGGTTCGATTGGTGTGGTCACCTACTTTAACGATGTGATCGGGCACCACATGGGTGATATCGTAGGTCGCCGCGCTGCGGCAGAAGGACGCACAGTACGTGAAGTAATTCTTGAGATGGGATTGCTCAGTGAAACTGAAGTTGATCAGATTTTATCTCCAGAAAACTTGGCACATCCTTCTTTTAGAGGCCGAGTGCTGGCACCAGAAAGCGAAAGCGAAGAATAAAAATCTGGCGATTATAGGCAACTGATAGTGCAGCAATGATAAAAGTCAATCACTTCGTCAAAGCCACACGATAATTCTCATAGAAATTCACCGCGTGTCTGATAAGGAATAAACAGATGCGCGGTGAAATGTTTTATGTAGGCGGCTCAGTCGTATAGATATATCCGGCTGCATGATTGTGTGTGAGGGCCTAGAAAAGCTGCGTTGTCTGAAGTCAGTGAGATACCATCTCTACCGTGTGAAAGGAGCCTTCAGTGGCGAAACTATACTTCCGTTATGGGGCAATGAACTCCGGTAAAACAACAGCGCTTTTGCAAGCAGCTCATAATTATGAGGAACGCGGCCAAAATGTCCTTTTGGTTAAACCGGATGTTGATACAAAAGGTGGACGCAGTATTGTTTCACGCTTAGGTGTGGCGCGTAACGTGGATATCCTTGTTCCCGCTGAGGCTGATCTTATGCGTGTTATCACAGAGACACTGTCGCAGGCTCAGAAACCGATTGCCTGCGTTTTAGTTGATGAAGCGCAGTTTTTAACGCCTGCTCAAGTTGATGACTTAATGGTTATTGCTGTTCAAATGGGGATTCCTGTTTTGGCTTATGGCATACGTACCGATTTTCGGACGCTTTCTTTTCCGGGTGCTCGTCGTTTACTTGAAATTGCGCACTCTTTGGAAGAACTAAAAACTATCTGTAGGTGTGGGCGTAAAGCCATGTTCAATGGTCGCCAAGCTGATGGTCACTTTGTTTTTGATGGTGAACAGGTCGCTATTGATGGAGTGGAAGTAACATATGAGTCTTTGTGCCCCTCATGCTATTTGAAAGCGGGTGGAATTTTACCTTTTCGTGCAGAAAAGGCATAGCTATCAATGTGCTGGGCCTGGCTTGTCCTGTGGCCCTTGTTCTATGGTCGTGGATGCAGGGGAAGTAAGTGGATAATGACCGTGATTGCGTGGAACATACCTGAAATTGTCGAGAAACCTGAGTTAAGCGTATAAAAAGAGTGCCCCCGCACATACGCGAGGGCACTCTGAGGATGAATTTCAGTGGTGTTCAGGTTCCGTTGCTGGAATATTCAGCAGGTCATATCGGTCAATTGCCTGCTGCAAAACTGAACGATCAAGGCGACCTTCTTCCACGAGGGCTTGGAGGGTGCGTAACACAATTGATTCAGGATCAATGTGGAAATGGCGACGAGCTGCGCGACGTGTATCAGATAAACCGAAGCCGTCAGCACCGAGTACATGGTAGCGGCCTGGCACCCACTGGCGGATAATATCGGGAAGTATGCGATCGTAGTCAGTGGAAGCGATGAAAGGACCTTCTGCGCCGCCCAAACGGGTCGTGATAAATGGGACTCGTGCTTCTTCTTGCGGATGCAGGAAGTTATATTCATCGGCTTCCAAAGCGTCACGACGAAGTTCAGTCCATGAAGTCACGGACCATACAGCCGCATCTACACCCCATTCTTCGGCGAGCATGCGCTTGGCTTCACATACCCACGGCAAGGAAATACCAGAACCCATTAGCTGAACTTTCAGCCCTGTGCCGTTATGGTCTGCAACTTTGTAAATACCTTTCAGCAGGCCTTCACGGTCTAGGTTTTCTGGTTCAGCAGGCTGATGAATAGGCTCGTTGTACACGGTCAGGTAGTACAGCACATCAGGATTACGGCCATCTTCGGGGCCGTACATGCGTTGTAAACCATCCCAGATGATGTGTTTGATTTCGTAGGCGTAAGCCGGATCGTAAGCGACAAAACCGTGGTTTGTTGCGGCGAGGATTGGGGAGTGCCCATCCAAGTGTTGTAACCCTTCACCGGTGAGGGTGGTTTTGCCTGCGGTAGCACCAATGACGAAACCGCGTGCCAGTTGGTCAGCAGCAGCCCAGAACTGGTCACCTGTGCGTTGGAAACCAAACATGGAATAGAAAATGTAGAACGGCACCATCGGTAGGTTATGAGTGGTGTACGCCGTGCCGACAGCTTGGAAAGCTGCCGCAGAACCGGCCTCCGTAATGCCTGTATGTAGGACTTGTCCCTGTTCAGATTCCTTATAGGACAACATCATGTCAGCATCAACGGCCGTGTAATTTTGCCCATGCGTATTGAAAATCTTGGCTGAAGGGAAGATAGCATCCAAGCCGAAAGTACGTGCCTCGTCAGGAATAATCGGCACGATGTAGCGTCCCACATTCTTGTCTTTAATGAGGTCTTTCATCAAACGGACAAGAGCCATTGTTGTCGCAACTTCGAGCTGACCTGATCCCTTTGATAAAGAATCGAAAGGACGTGCCGGAAGCTCTGGGAGTTGAGGATTACGGTCTGTGCGACGTTCAGGAACCCAACCACCAAGTTTTTCACGTCGTTCTTTCATGTAGAGCAGTGCTGGATGATCTGCTGGTGGCATGTAGTACGGCGGTTTGTACGGATCTGCTTCGAGTTGTTCATCTGTAATAGGAATTTGCAGACGATCACGTAGCAGTTTCGCATCCTCAAGGGTGAGTTTCTTCATTTGGTGAGTTGAGTTACGGCCTGCGAAGTTAGAGCCGAGTGCATACCCCTTAATTGTGTGGGCGAGGATGACTGTAGGTTGCCCAGTGTGTTCGACTGCTGATTTATAAGCTGCATACACCTTACGGTAGTCATGGCCACCACGTTGCAAAGCCCAAATCTGGTCATCTGTCCAGTTTTCAACCATTGCTTTCGTTCGGGGATCGCGTCCAAAGAAATGCTCGCGGATATAAGCACCGTCATTTGCTTTGAAAGTCTGATAATCGCCATCAAGCGTGTCATTCATGAGGTGAACAAGGGCATCGTCTTTATCAGTGGCTAAGAGCTGATCCCAACCGCGACCCCATACAACTTTAATGACATTCCAACCGGCACCTTTGAAGAACGCTTCAAGTTCTTGAATGATTTTGCCATTTCCGCGTACCGGTCCGTCTAAACGCTGCAAATTACAGTTGACAACGAATGTGAGGTTATCTAATCCCTGCTGGGCTGCTAATTGCAGGAGGCCACGTGATTCAGGCTCATCCATTTCGCCGTCGCCAATGAAAGCCCATGTGCGTTGCTGTGAAGTGTCCTTTAATCCACGCAAATGCAAGTAACGGTCAAACCATGCTTGGTAGATCGCGGCAGCAGGACCAAGACCTAATGAAACGGTTGGGAATTCCCAGAATTCAGGAAGCTGACGAGGGTGCGGGTATGAGGGTAATCCATGAGGTGTTGATACTTGCTGACGGAAGCCGTCCATTTCTTCCTCAGTGAGGCGGCCTTCGAGGAATGCGCGTGCATACGGACCAGGGGAGGCGTGCCCTTGGAAGAATACGTGGTCACCACCGCCAGGATGATCTTTTCCGCGGAAGAAATGGTTTAACCCAACTTCGTACAGAGTGGACACTGAAGCGTAAGAGGAAATATGTCCACCTACTTTTACGCCAGGACGTTGTGCTCGGGTGACTTGAACCGCAGCATTCCAACGAATCCAACGACGATACTGGCGTTCCATTGCCTCATCACCAGGGAAATAGGGTTCATCCTGAACAGGGATTGTATTGACGTAGGCAGTGGTGTAATTCTGTGGAAGTTGGACTCCTGCTCGCCGTGCTTCATCCAGCATGTGAATAAGGATGTAGCGGGCGCGGGGGCCACCTTTTTCTTCAATGAGTCCAGCTAGAGATTCCACCCACTCGGCGGTTTCAGCGGGATCATTGTCAGGGACCTGGCTGAGCAGGCCATTAACTACAGGGTGCATATCGCTCGCTGAGCTCATGGTTCCTCAATTCCTCAGTAAAAGGAGTGCGCAGTTCACACTCCCTTGTGAATACCTACGTCTATTGTCCCCTTTTACGACGAGATTTGCGACCCTGTGAAGGACCTCTGGCCCATGAGAAAAACCTCATTCTTGTAACACTCTGGTCAATATTGTGGGCAATGAGGCAAAGAGGGGGCGAATGTGTTTTACGATATCCATGTGGTATCTGCAAGAATACATGTGACGTATTCGTCGGAAGGTGGTCGGTTAAAGTGACCGTAAGTTTAGGTTTCACTACTGGCCAAATCGTTCAAGAATTTTATGTTGACGATGACTCTGACGAAACATTGCGCGAAGCAGTTGAAAAGAGCACAGGCGAAAAGCTTGTTGACGATGAATACGGTGACGTCGTTGATGGCGCAATTGTCTGGTGGCGTTCAGATGATGCTGAAGAAGAAGATTTGGCTGATCTTCTGGTAGATGCGATGTCGAATCTCGACGATGGCGGTCTGATTTGGGTACTCATTCCTAAACCAGGACGTCCTGGCGCTGTTCCGGTTGCTGATGTGGAAGAAGCAGCGAAAGTTGCTGGCCTGCATACAACGTCAGCCGCGTCGGTGGGGCCTGAATGGGCTGGAATTCGTTTAACTGCTCGTTCGCGTAATCGCTGAGGCAAAGATACGCGGTATAGGCGGTAATAAGATTGTGCTTCCGAATGCCCGTATATCTTTGAGATAGTCTTGTGTACATGATACGAGGCTCATAGAAGGGGATCAGGGCAAGCTGTGCTTTGTGTACATGCAGCTTCTTTGATAGGGACTTCTTTTCTTCAGCTTGTAGCGCTTTCAATTCTTAGTGAAAGATTGTGATTTATTCGGCATATTGCACCTAAGGAAAGTGCTGGAATTCCATTCACAGGATTTTTCCATTACAATAGTTCGGTGCCTTCTTGAGGGCATCGTTGGGGCCTGTAGCTCAGTTGGTCAGAGCGCTGCGTTTACACCGCAGAAGTCATCGGTTCGAACCCGGTCAGGCCCACCATGCATTCTGGTATATAACTTATCAACCGTGCAGACACTAATGACTGCTTACGGTACGTACGCGAAACACTGCAAACGGAGCTATGCCCCTGTGGAAATAAAATGTCACGCGGCCTAGGCAACACATATGTATGTCACCCAGACCGCGTTATACGGCGCACTGCTCTGCACTTAACACATGCGGAAAACCTTAATCCATCTTTGCCGCAGTATCTGCAGATTCAGATGCGGGAGAAGGAATAATCTTCTCACCTGCAACAAGGCGTCCAGAAGAACCTGTTCCCAGATTTTCTAAGGCTAAACGGCCAACCATTTGCTGATTTGTCACAGTGCGTTCCGTGCGGGCACCAGAGGCAAAACTAATAAACCAATGAAGGAGGGTGCCTACTTGCGCCTTGAAACCAACGATATACAGCAAGTGCAGGAAACACCATGCTAACCATGCGGGAAAACCTTTTAAGCTCATTTTCCCCACTCGTACCACAGCTTTGAAACGAGCAATTGTCGCCATTGAGCCTTTGTCGCGGTAGGTAAAAACGGTTTTCTTTGGTGAAATTCCACGTAGACGAGCCTGAATAATATCTGTCACAAAACGTGCAGACTGGATGGCGCCTTGTGCAACCCCAGGGACACCGGGGACAGACATCATGTCGCCGACAACAAAAATTTCTGGATGATTTTTTATTGTGAGGTCTTTTTCAACAATGACACGTCCCGAACGATCAAGCTCAACACCTGTGTGCTCATGGAGGACCTGCCCCAAAGGAGAGGCCTGAACACCTGCTGCCCATACTTTACATATGCTGTTGATTGTTTCCGTATTGCCTTCACGGTCTTTCAATGTGACGCTATCTGCTGTTATGTCGGTGACGAAACAATTCATGCGCATTTCTACGCCAAGGCGATCAAGGGCTTGCCGGGTTACTTCGGACAAATTATCGCCAAAGACAGGAAGGGGACCGGAGGCTCCATCAACGAGGATGACGCGAGCCAAAGTGGGGTCAATATGACGAAATTCTCCGCGTAGTGTTTTCGAGGCAAGCTCACGGATTTGCCCAGCCATTTCCACACCAGTGGGACCAGCACCAACGACAACGAAAGTGAGGAGTTTTTTAATGATTTCTGGGTCAGATTCGATTTCTGCACTTTCAAAAGCACCGAAAATACGAGCACGTAGTTCGAGTGCATCATCAATAGTTTTCATTCCAGGAGCAAAAACAGCAAAATGCTCATTTCCAAAGTAGGACTGGCCTGCTCCGGCGGCAACAATCAACGTGTCATATGGGGTTTGGTCGGCGCGATTATGGTTACGCCAGTGAACAATTTGATTATCGGTGTCGATGTCTTCGACCAGAGCTTGTTTGATATGCACATTTTTCTGGCGGCGTAAGACTTCGCGTGTAGTTGGTGCGATATCGCCCTCAGATAGAATCCCAGTAGCTACTTGGTATAGTAATGGTTGGAATAAGTGATGGCTTGTGCGAGCGAGAATGGTGATATGGGCATTGGCTGTGCGCAGCCTGCGTGCTGCCATTAAGCCGGCAAAGCCTGAACCAATAATAACGATACGATGGGTACTCATACTCTCTCCTGTAATTACGACACAGGTATGTTACTAAAATAAGGGCTATCTTCATAGAACAGAGAATGTGAATCATCTAATCCTTTATTTTCCCAGTGGCTCAAGGACACAAAAATACGGATATTCGCTACCACTAGCTACCCTTGAGCGTGGGTACTTTCACTCAAACCACCATGTGTCGTACACCTAACAATCAACAGAAGGGTGCATATGCTCTTTGTGTTGATACTCAACACAATGCGTGACATGCATGAGGAATCGCGCTTCCCCCTGCATCACAGTGCAAGGCAGCAGGCCAGATCCCTTGAGGTTTTACTGAGCGCTATCAAAATACGCGCGGGCAGCATGAGGATCAGGTTTCCCTGTTGAAGTCGTCGGCAAAGAATCCACCCAACGAATAAGACGAGGTTGCTGCCACGGAGCCAAAAAGTCGCGTGTGAACTGTTGAATCTGTTGAAGTGAGGGAAGACCCTGCATATTCGACGCGTACGCAGGATCAGGTACCACGAGAGCAGCAACAACTTGCCCCCAACGCTCATTGGGAATACCTAAAACCAGGACATCTGCCACAGAATCTAAAGTCCGCACAGCATCCTCAACAACTCCCGGAGCAACGAGTTCCCCACCAGTATTAATTAAACGCGACAGACGCGAAACAAAATGAATGAAACCTCCCTCATCGTAGTGAACCATATCGCCTGTATCCAACCATCCATCTGCGCGCGAAGTAACCACACCCGGCCCACGCACATGCAAATGGCCTAATACATGCGGAGAATGTATAGGGGAACCCTCATCATCGACTACTCGTTCTTCAACATAAGGGAAAGGGCGGCCAATCGCACCAGGATGCGCTGACTGAGCATCAGGAGAACACATTAGACCAGCCCCACCGGTTTCAGTCATACCCCACACATGAATAGGACGCAGACCCCACTCGTGTAAGCGCTTTGCTAAATGAGTGGACATACGCTCACCACCAATCAAAGGACGGGTCCACGAAGAAATATCCGCTGCGGCCTCCTCTCGGGCAGACAAGAAAGCGTGACACATCGCAGGGACGGCAAACATCATCGAAATCTCATAGCGTTCAATGGCGCGCAAAATAAAAACCGGGTTGAAACTATCAAAAACAACGACGGTGCCACCATGAGTAAAGACATCCATACTCGTCCCATTAAAACCGCCAATATGTGACAGAGGCGCACAAACCCCCACCACATTGATGCCGGGTGAATATTCAAAACCATCACGGAAATTTACTGAAGCCCACCACAGATGCGCATGTGTTAAAGAAATTGGACGAGGTAATCCTGTACTGCCTGAGGTATAGACAATGGCAGCGATTTCATGATCCCGAGGGGTAATAGTTCCCGCCCACGGTTGCACACCTGAAAGTGCCTGATCGAGTTCATCCCATGTCACAGTTGGCCAAGCAGAAAAACACGCGCGCGATTGTGACTGGCCATCAGTAATAACTAAGTGTGGACGACAATCAGTAAATAAGACCTCCAGTTGAGCGTCAGGTAAACGCGGTGACAAAGGAACAGTGACAGCTCCAAGTAAAGAAAGCGCCACATGAGCAATGAAATGCCGAGGATTATTTACCGCAACAATAGCGACGCGATCGCTTGCCTTTACTCCATGTGACAGAAAAACCGCGCTCATACGGCACACACTTTCCCAGGCTTGGCTCACAGTCCACGTTCGTCCACTGTAAGCCTCAATCAAAGAAATACGGTGAGGGTGTTGAAGCGCCGCGTGAAATAAAGGCCGTGCGGGAGCGTAATCAGGCATAAGCGGCATACATGGAATCTTTCTGTATAAAACGAGAATGGCTCACATAAATATGCTGACCATTACCTGCAATGTCCCTGTACGGTGAGAGGTTCCGTATGTTCAAGAGCAGAAGAAAGTTCCATATTTGCATGCTCTGCGGAATTATCTGTCAGAAACGTTGAAGAATCCATACGAGCTTGACGAACAGCCTGTCGCGCAGCACGCCGGCGACGTAAATCCTGTAAAACTGTGCTGGCTTCTTGGACAGTTGAACCTGACTCTGATAAATGACTGAGGTGTTCAGGTATTGGTCGTTGCAGAGCGCGCATACCTTTAACCCATAAAGAGCCAGCACGATACGATGAACGCACCAAGGGCCCCGACATGACACCGGCAAATCCCATCTGTTCTGCTTCAACAGATAATTCAAGAAATTCTTCTGGATGCACCCATCGTTCCACCGGATGATGCATTGCAGAAGGACGCAAATACTGGGTAAGCGTAAGCAAATCACATCCGCAGTCACGTAAATCTTTCATCGTCGCAATCACTTCATCACGTGTTTCCCCCATGCCGAGGATGAGATTTGATTTAGTGAGTGCCCCTAGATCATGCGCGTAACGGATCATATCTAATGAGCGCTCATAACGAAAAGCTGGACGAATTTTCTTAAAAATCCGAGGGACAGTTTCGAGATTATGTGCAAAAACTTGAGGGTCTGCTGCTACTACTTCTTCGACACCCTCATGATGGCCGCGAAAATCATCAACGAGTAACTCAACACCGGTATGAGGACTGAGCTCGTGGATTAAACGGCACGTTTGGGCGTATAACCATGCTGCGCCATCAGGTAAATCATCACGTGTAACACCGGTAATAGTCGCATAACGCAAGTTGAGGTCACGTACTGACTCTGCGACGCGACGCGGCTCATCAGTATCATATTCCGTGGGACGACCTGTTGCTATATTACAGAAATCGCATCTGCGTGTACATATACGGCCTCCAAGTAAAAATGTGGCCTCACGGTCTTCCCAACATTCATGAATATTTGGACAATTCGCTTCTGCGCACACAGTATGTAAAGTTTTCTGCGACGCAAGGGAACGCATATCCATGTAATTCGCACCAGAACGAGCACGCGAACGAATCCAATCAGGTTTATCTTCAATAGGTGTTTGCGCGTTACGTTCTTCAATACGCAGAAGCTTGCGACCTTCAGGCTGCGGCAAAGTACTCATCA
Organism: Schaalia sp. lx-100; assembly: GCF_021083625.1. NCBI lineage: Bacteria > Bacillati > Actinomycetota > Actinomycetes > Actinomycetales > Actinomycetaceae > Schaalia > Schaalia sp. lx-100. Next base: position 270,633 of record NZ_JAJNRP010000002.1, read on the forward strand.
GTGAGCTCCAGAAGTAAGAGTTGTCGGCAAATCATGTAAATCGCGGATATACCGCATGTGATCGGAGGGAGAAGCAAGGCAATCAGCAATAGATTCAACAAGATGATGGATCAAAACTTGAGCGACAGTTTCCATATCCGTGTGGACCCCCTCCATATGTAAGGAAGCAACATCAGCATCGACAAGACCACATGGAATAATGCCGCGGAAAGCATGTGCCATATCAATATTCACATTCAGGGCAATACCGTGGAGCGTAACCCCTCGCGCGACTTTCAACCCGATTGCGCATATTTTACGGTCACGCCGCCCCTGCTCGCGTAACCACACTCCTGCCCGCCCTTCGATACGTTCAACAGGCAGTTTCCACTGGCCTGCAAGAGCGTGCAACACTCCTGCTTCTACGCTTCTAATCCATTTGAGTGTATCAACAGGTTCACGTAGCCGAACAATAGGGTAAATCACAACCTGTCCTGGACCATGCCATGTGGCTGAACCTGCCCGATCAACATGGACAACAGGCACAGTGGTATCCGGTATATCTTCAGGTCGAGTATGTCGTCCTGCGGTCCACGTTGGCGTGAATTGACTGATGATAAGGGTATCTTCGCCGCCAGCGAGCACTTCGGTATGGTAGGCGCGTTGAAGATGGTCTACTTCTATGTAATCAACCAAGCCGTGAGGCAGCAAATCGATGATGCGCACGAAAGATAATCCTACCCTCATGTGAAAGGCAGAGGGGGACAGGCACATCTGAGAATACGATATGTGAAATATATGTTGTGACGAGACAAAATACAGTGCCTGAGTTATCAGCGAATACACTCACACATATGAGTAAGTTGTGGACTGTCAGTGACGTAATCGCAATGATGGAACGATGGTATCCATCCCGCACCGCACACACATGGGATCGTGTGGGTCTTGTCCTTGGAAACCCGCAACAACCTGTGAAACGTATCCTATTGGCAGTGGACCCCGTAAAGGCAACAGTTAACGAAGCTATATCAGGTGCATATGACATGCTCCTCACACATCATCCGTTGTATTTACGAGGCACATCTTTCCTTCCTGAAAACGATCCGAAAGGTCGTATGGTCGCCTCACTTATACGCGCAAATATTGCTTTATATACCGCCCACACAAATGCAGATATTGCACATAAAGGCGTGGCAGATGCTTTAGGTGAACGTTTGGGCTTACGCGATATGCGTCCGTTGATTTCTGAAGGATATGACACAGAAAAACACGAAATAGGCACCGGTCGAATTGGTTGTGTGGAAACAACGACAGTTACTGCCTTTGCAGATCATGTTGCGAGAGTCTTACCTGCTGGGACGCATGGTCTTTTTGTTGGCGGTGACATAGATGCTCCGGTGCGGACCGTTGCTGTAAGCGGTGGAGCCGGGGACCAATTTCTTGACGCGGCTCGCCAAGCGAAGGCAGATGTGTATTTAACCGCTGACCTGCGACATCATCCTGCTTCTGAGCATTGTGAAAAAGGAACGCCGGCTTTGTTTTGCGCAAGCCACTGGGCAACAGAATGGCCGTGGCTACCTGTACTTGCCAACCGTATACAAGCTGAAGCAGCTGCTGAGAATGTGTCTTTGAGCGTAGAAGTCTCTACGATGTGTACTGAACCATGGATTCGTCATCAACCTACCCTAGGGGGACTGCAGTGATTGTTGCGCATGCTGATCAGCTTGTACTTCTTGATTTACAAGCATTAGATCAAAAAGAGTCCGCTTTGCGACATGCTCGTAATGCGCATCCTGCACATGCTACGGTCCGTGAATTTGCAGGTCGAGTTGAAGATCTTCAGCGTGCCCTTATCGGTCAAAATGCGGTGATTGCAGACATTACTCGCGAGGTTGAACGATGCGAAAACGAAATCCGCAAGGTACGTGAACGCCGTGACCGTCAAGAAGAACGCATCGAACAAGGCCACGTGCCTTTACGGGATATTAACCCGATGCAGCATGAAATTGCCCAGATGGTCCAACGCCTGTCAGATTTAGAAAACCAGCAGCTCAACGCAGAAGAACGTTTAGAAGAAACCCGTAACACCATTGAACAAATAAAAGAACGTATCGCTGCTATCACCGCTGATATTGAAGACGTCAAAGCACGTTTCCTTGAAGATGTAGCTACCAGTGATACTGAATTGCGTGCGGTGATTGCACGTAGGCGTGAAGTGGCAGAAAAGCTGGGCGAAACTGTGCTGGCTGAATATGAGCGTGCCCGTACACGTCACGGGGCTTTTGCGGTGATTGAAGTGCGTGACGGAGTTGTGCAAGGAGCAGGCGCTGATATATCACCTGCAGAATTAGACACTATCCGACGTACCCCAGCCGACCACATGTATTGGACGGAAGACACCGGACAAATTGTTATTCGGACACAAGAATAGGCGCGAACTGCAGTCTTAATTCATGCGTTCACATATGACAAGGGTAGCGATGCGATGTGAACCACCCGCAGAATATGTGCGAGTCGGCCCTACTTCAAGGCTTTGTGCGTAATACTCGCGGCCGCGCGCATCAGTGGCATGAATAGAGGGCAGGAGATCACGTATCCAATCAACGAGGTCAACAACGTCGCATACCTCATCGCAATGTGGATGCTTTATTAAAGCGCCAGTTAGTAGGCCTCGCCACCGTTTTGCCTCATGTGAAACTATTGAACGCTGTGTACCTGATTCACGGACAACAGTGACTTCTACAGTATGTGCCCACGGTGCAGGGCAAGCTTTCCGATATGGTCCTGACCGGCAATCCACAATAATGGACTCAGCAGCTTCTTGCGATAATGCCTCATCTAAAAAAGGTTTCCAATATGTTGAGAGAACAGGTGAAGAACCGATACGTGACTGAATAGGCAGTTTGTAGGGGGCGATCATATTGTTCGGACTCACAACCCCATATAAGCCGCTCACAATACGTATAACGCGATCTGCACGAGCTTGCGTATCGGTGTCAAAGGAAGCGAAACTGGCAGCCTGATACAGCACGCCGTTGTACACCTCGCATGCGCGGGCGCAGGGGATATTCATGATGTCCGCAGAAGGAAAGCCAATAGATCTGGCAGAGTCTTGCATATTCTGCTGGTACAGGTGAAGGATATGGTGTCGTGCCGATGTTAAAACAGGTGCGTGTAAAAGCTGCATATCAAGTGCTGGCCCGTTTTCGGGAACATACTTGCCTTCTGATGGGGGAAGCCATATAAACACGCTCGCCAGCGTAATAGATTCATGTGACGGATGAAAAAAGGCGTCACTTTGTGGTCCCCGTATAGGTGAAAAACATGTGCTCTTAACGGAAAGAAAAGAAAGCCCATTTCCGATGTGCTTGTCTGCACGTTAGTATTACGTATGGATGAGGTGGTTGGGCGGCCGCGTCACGTCAGTGCCGAGGAACGTCCGGGCTCCACAGAGCACAGTGGTGGCTAACAGCCACCCGAGGTAACTCGCGGGATAGTGCCACAGAAAATAAACCGCCGCAGTTCTTGTGGTAAGGGTGAAACGGTGGGGTAAGAGCCCACCAGCGAAACGGGTGACCGTGTCGGCTAGGTAAACCCCACTTGGAGCAAGACCAAGCAGCAGATGATACGGGCGGCTCGTCCAATATCTGCGGGTAGGTTGCTTGAGGCTGGTGGTAACACCAGTCCTAGATAGATGGTCGCCACCGTGTTACCGGTAACGGTAACGCGGAACAGAACCCGGCGTATAGACCACCTCATCCCATCTAGTGTAAATGTTCCCGCGCTACACTGTGCGTGTGCGTCATACTTTACTTATCGGTTACGGAGCTGCTCTTGGCGCGTGTTGTCGCTACGCTATTGCAACCTACTGGTATGTGGATGCCCCGTTCTCATTGTTGTGTATCAATGTAATGGGATGTTTCCTTATGGGGATTCTTCAAAGTGTTCACCCGATATTCACCACGGGATTCTTGGGAGGATTCACCAGTTTCTCGACTTTTATATTTCTCACCTATGCTCACATGAACTATTACAGTGGATTCCTGTATATCTGTATCACAACGTGCAGTTGCTTTGCCGCATGGTGGGCAGGAGATAAAATCCATCGGCTCCTACAGAAAAAACAGCAATGATACTCATACTCTGTGTATGTGCAGGAGGATTTATTGGCGGTATACTCCGAGCACTTACGGCACATTGCGGACCATATGTGGGAACACTTATCGCAAACCTGACAGCATGTTTCTTTTGCGGTGTTATGAGCGCCCACGCCCCTGAATTATCACAGGAAATCCTGGCTTTTGCGATTACTGGTATTGCAGGAGCACTATCAACATGGTCCACTCTGGCAAAAGAAATAGGAGAGCTTATTCGCCTAGGGAAGTACAGATCAGTAGTGTTCTACTTCCTATGTACGCTCCTGGGCGGAATACTCATGATGCATATTGGTCTTTCCTGCTAAAAAAATGGATAGACAAACAAAAACAACACAAGATACGGGAAAGGGCACAGTGGATATGTTGATAGGGGACAAATGAGTGGAAGTAGGGGATAGCTCTCATTTTTGTTTAACAAGGCGTATGCAGGTGATTTCTTCATGCTGACACTGTGATCAGATACTACCGTTGGAGAGGTGACGAACAAACGTATTCTTCGCAGCGAACACCCTTTTCGCGTGGTTTCAGAATATTCACCTTCAGGAGATCAGCCCCGAGCTATCCGTGAGCTTGCTGCACGGATACGTGACGGGGAAACTGATGTGGTACTCCTGGGAGCAACCGGCACAGGAAAATCAGCGACAACTGCTTGGCTGATTGAAGAACTCCAACGGCCTGCCCTCATCATGGAACCAAATAAAACACTTGCAGCGCAAATGGCAGCAGAATTTCGTGAATTACTGCCGAAAAATGCAGTGGAATATTTTGTGTCGTATTACGACTATTACCAGCCAGAAGCCTACGTGCCGCAAACTGATACGTACATCGAAAAAGATTCCTCGATCAACGACGAAGTCGAACGCTTGCGTCACAGTGCTACAAACTCATTATTGACTCGACATGATACGGTGGTTGTGTCCTCTGTTTCGTGCATTTACGGTTTAGGTACACCTGAAGAATACGTAGCACGCATGGTGGAAATTGAACGCGGAACTCTCATTGATCGGGACGCGCTTTTACGTGAATTTGTGTCCATGCAGTACGTCCGAAATGACATGTCTTTTACACGCGGTACGTTCCGTGTACGTGGTGACACGGTGGAAATCATTCCTGTATATGAAGAACTCGCTGTTCGTATTGAATTCTTTGGTGACGAAATCGAATCCTTAGCTTTACTGCATCCACTGACTGGCGATGTCATACAAAATGTCGATCACGTGTATCTTTTTCCTTCCTCACACTACGTGGCCGGTGAAGAACGAATGAAAAGGGCAATCGCTTCTATCGAAGAAGAATTGGATGAACGCCTGACGTGGTTTGAGTCGCAAGGAAAACTCCTTGAAGCGCAGCGATTGCGTATGCGTACAACATTCGATCTCGAAATGCTACGTGAAATAGGTAGTTGTGCTGGAGTGGAAAACTATTCACGCCACATTGACGGTCGTGATGCGGGGAGTGCCCCTCACACATTATTGGATTATTTTCCTGAAGATTTCCTCCTCATTATTGATGAATCGCATGTCACCGTCCCTCAAATTGGTGCAATGTTTGAAGGAGATGCTTCACGTAAACGTGTTCTCGTAGAACACGGATTCCGTTTACCTTCTGCGATGGATAATCGTCCTTTACGTTGGGATGAATTCATTGAAAGAATCGGACAAACCGTGTACCTGTCAGCAACCCCAGGATCCTATGAACTGGATCGTTCTGATGGTGTTGTTGAACAAATTATTCGCCCCACAGGCCTAGTGGATCCCTTGATTGTCGTCAAACCAACGCAAGGGCAAGTGGATGATTTACTTGAACAAATCCGTTTGCGAACCGAAGCAAGCGAACGAGTCCTCGTCACAACACTCACGAAACGTATGGCCGAGGACCTGACAACATATCTGGCTGAGCGTGGTGTCCGTGTTGAATACTTACATTCAGATATTGATACTTTGCGTCGAGTAGAACTACTCCGTGAACTTCGTCAAGGCAGTTTCGATGTTTTAGTTGGCATTAACCTGCTGCGTGAAGGATTAGATCTTCCTGAGGTTTCCCTAGTATCTATTTTGGATGCGGACAAAGAAGGCTTCCTTCGTTCAACGCGTTCCTTGATTCAAACAATTGGTCGTGCCGCGCGAAATGTATCAGGGGAAGTGCATATGTACGCTGATACAGTGACCGATTCTATGCGGGCAGCAATTAACGAAACGCAACGTCGCCGTGAACTCCAAATCGCTTTTAATGCGGAACACGGGATCGATCCACAGCCACTCCGTAAGAAAATCGCTGATGTCACAGATATGCTGGCACGTGAGCAAATAGATACAGAAACACTGATAAAAGCTGGGTATCGTCAGGAAAAGAAAACGCGTTCTCAAGCCGCCAATAAGCATACTGATGCAACAGATCGTCGATCACAGCTTTCGCAACGTGCTCAAGGTGATCTCATAGACCTCATTGAAGAACTTTCTGAACAGATGCGCACAGCAGCAACACATTTGGAATTTGAATTGGCAGCTCGTTTACGCGATGAAGTTGCTGAACTTAAGAAAGAACTACGTCAGATGAAAGAATTCGATTAATCGCATTCCCGGTGAAGATTATGTCTGACCGTAGCCTCCTATATGCGTGCCTCTATCAAATACGTAATCTGTACCCTATGATTGATATGTTTTGACTACCTCAACTGCGATAGAGGAGAACACGCGTGACTGAGGGTAAAAAGCATAAGGATTACACTGAATTATCAAAAGGTCAGTGTTTTGCTCGTAAATGCGCAGCCTGGGGTGTTCATGCTTTTACGATGACCGGTGTCATGTGGGCGGGGCTCGCTATGCTTGCACTGGTTCATGAAAGCCCATCTTTAATGTGGATGTGGCTGGCAGTGGCACTGATAGTCGATGGCATTGATGGGACACTCGCGCGGCGAGCCGATGTTACTCGTTGGGCACCTCATTTTGATGGTAAAGCACTCGACCTGATCGTTGATTACCTGACATGGACATTTATTCCCGCTGCCTTCATGTACCTGCATATCCCCCTGGGGCCACCGTGGGCAGCAATGCTTATTTTCGTCTTGATTTGCACATCATCCATGTTCTGTTACTGCAACACAGCAATGAAGACGCATGACTTCTATTTCATGGGATTCCCCGCAGCATGGAATGTTGTAGCAATCATCATGTGGATTATGCACACCGGCCCGGTTATCAACATTATTTTCTGCGTGGTTTTGGCAATACTGACGCTTATGCCAATTACTTTCGTTCACCCATTCCGTGTGGGAACTCTTATGCCGGTTAATATCGTAGCCGCGGTTTTATGGGTAGGAGGAACGATTTATTTGATAAGTACCTACCCGCAACGGCCGACACTTGTGCATATTCTGTGGTGGGTTGGTGGTATCTGGCTGATGCTTATTAGCGCATGGCGTAGTACTCGCGAATTTATTCACTACCGTAAAGACGTTCGAGACGACGTTCCTGCCTAAAACGTAAGGCTTCAACAGAAAAACTCCCCACAATCATGACAGTCACTGTAATGGTGACTGTCAGGGGATAATCGCTGCCATGTGTCCAAAAATAGAAGTAGGGCGCAAGGAACGTAATAATCGCAATAAGGGTTCCCGCCAGACGCTGGCGGATGCGTTTACTTGTCACCATTGCCAGAACACCCCATGTGTACGGGATAGCTGTTACTACGTCAATCAGCCATAAAACAAGTATGCTGCCATGAAATTGTGGAACAAAAATCACTGGAAGTGCGCGTAAACACGAATAAATAAAGATTGCCGCATATACCCAGGTACGAGGATCACGCACAATGCGCATAGGCAAAGAAGAACGACGTACAGGCACGTGATGTTCGTGCAGCAACAACCGCAATCTTACGGGAGTAGAACTCACATCTACACCGCTAAGCCTACGAATTGCCTGAGAATTCTTTGAAAGATAGAAGGAAATCATCTTATATACGTTGATTCCCCAAGAAGTTTTTTCCTCATTCAGCGGCGTAATAAGTGCTGGATAACGTTCAAGCAAGTCACTTATACGTTCACAGGAGGCTTCAGAGAAAACCCATAATAATTCATGACCTTCAATGGCTTCACGCAAGCGATGAACAAAAGCATCCTCATCATAAAGGTCGCTCACGTTAATTTCTTTAACCTCACGTCTACCAAGTTCAGCTAAACGATTGACTCCTGCTGCACGACATACCGCCGAGGGAATTAACGGCCTCGTCATCGCCTGCAAACGTAGGGGAGCAGTAGGGGAGCCAAAGAAAGCATCCTTTACTGCCATCCATATGGCAGAGGGCGAAGTTATTAATGAAGCCATAAACGCTAGTCTATCGGCTGAATCCACATAAGCTGCTCAGGGAATGCCCCGAGTTGTCCCTCATACACCTGCATTTTCAATCACAAAGGGTATACGTGGTTATAACCACCTTTTTTGATAAGGCACTCTGTTCATTTTATCGCTAGTATCTATCACCGAGGGGAGTAATCCCAACAAGTATGGTGCCGTCAGTACGGTAGTAAGCCCTTGCCTAGGGTTTTACCCGGTGTCATCGCCTTTAAATAAAAGGTGGGAACAGACCTCGTTTAACTCCCCGTACATGAGAGGTCCCATTTTTCAATGGATGTTCATTTTCTTGGATGGTGCGCTCTTGCTGCCGTTATCGTTGTCCTTGTAGCAGTTGATATTTTTGGTCATATACGCACTCCGCATGCTCCAACTTTGCGTGAAGCTGCATGGTGGTCACTGGGGTACACCCTTTTAGGCTTATCATTCACTTTCGTTATTTTCTTTGTGTACGGGCCACAGTATGCCGGTGAATATATTGCCGGATTTTTAACTGAAAAATCACTGTCGCTAGATAATCTTTTTGTTTTTATCATCATCATGGCTTCTTTCCGTGTACCACGGGAATACCAGCAAAAAGCATTACTATCGGGAATTGTTTTAGCCCTTGTTTTCCGCCTTCTTTTCATTTTATTAGGCGCAGCACTGGTTGAACGTTTCTCTTGGGTTTTCTTTATTTTCGGCGCGTGGCTTTTATGGACTGCATGGAGCCAACTCGGTGAAACCCCATCCTCAACAGATGACGAGGAATACCATGAAAATCGTTTTGTCCGGACAGTCCGCCGCGTATTCCCTGTAACAGATGGCTTTATGGGGCAACGATTCCTTTACCGTCATGGCGGGAAAACATACCTTACTCCCATGCTGCTTGTTGTTTTCGCTTTGGGGTCGGCTGACATCATGTTCGCATTTGATTCAATTCCTGCGATCTTTGGTTTAACGAAGGAACCTTATCTTGTCTTTGCGGCAAACGCTTTTGCTTTATTAGGACTGCGGCAACTCTACTTCCTCATTGGCGGTTTATTGGAACGTCTGGTGTACCTGAATTATGGGCTTGCTGCGATCCTTGGATTTATCGGTATTAAGCTCATCTTCCATGCTTTGCATGAAAACACCCTGCCTTTCATTAATAACGGTCAGGGAATCCATTTCGTTCCCGAATTTGGAATCGCTTTTTCTTTGACCTTTATCCTTACCGCCATAGCTATCACAATTGCTGCTTCCATGTGGAAAGTGCGTCGAAGTGCCGAGCATATAGACTCCTCAGAGGAAAAAGAATAAATAAAAACAGCGAAACCGTATTGGACATTCCTGTGCCATGAGACCCCGGAGTGCTACCGAATGAAACCAAAGGATGACCATATGAGCGATCAAGAACATGTTTATGCGGGTTTATCTGAACAAGACGTTGCACAACGTGTGCAGATGGGGCAAATAAATACGGTTTCACTCACTACATCGCGCTCACTCGTATCAATTATCCGAGCAAATGTTTTTACTCTTTTTAACGGCATATTGACCGTTGCAGCACTCATCATCCTCATATTCGGGCACGTGCAGGACGTGGTTTTCAGTGTTGTCATGATCGTAAACGCCGCTATCGGTATTTTTTCTGAGTGGCGATCAAAACGAACATTAGATGCTTTAGCAATTGTGGATGCGCCGCGAGCACATGTACGCCGGTCGAATGGGATCCATGAGCTAGGTATCGAAGAAGTTGTTCTCGATGACCTCATTGAAGTGGCTTTAGGCGATCAAATTTGCGCAGATGGAATCCTGCTGGAAAGCCAGGGGCTTGAAGTAGACGAATCCATGCTCACAGGTGAATCGCGGCCTGTACGTAAAAAAGTGACAGATCAGGTTTTGGCAGGAACTTCCGTTGTTGCTGGTAAAGGTCTGATACGTGCGACCGCTGTTGGTGAGGACCTTTATGCTCAAGGAATAGCTCGCCAAGCACGTGAATTTTCGGTCGCTGTGTCAGAAATACAGACTGGTGTGAATCATGTTCTTCGGGCTATTTCATTAGCGATCCTGCCGATTGTCGTTGTCACAGTGTGGACACAAACGCGGATAGCAGGTGAAGGATTCCATGGCACATGGGCAACAGCACTTGTTCTTGCTGTGGCAGCTGTTGTGGGAATGATTCCGCAGGGTCTAGTTCTGCTGACATCAATGAATTTCGCAATAGGTGCGGCAGCATTGGCTCGAAAAAATGTTCTTGTGCAAGAACTTCCTGCCGTAGAGATTCTTGCCCGTGTTGATGCCTTATGCCTGGATAAAACAGGCACATTAACGACAGGTGGTATCCGTGTTTCTTCTGTTCTGACAGTGAATTCACAGTATGCGGAAAAGGATGTGCGAGCAGTACTTACGGCGCTCAATGTCGATTCTACGAATCCTACTGCCGAGGCTATAGCGCAGTATTACGCAGATGAAAAACCACTGACAGATCCCCAACATACGGTGGTGGCTTTTTCTTCTGCACGTAAATGGTCAGCGTGGTCAGCACCTACGCATGGTACGTGGATATTTGGTGCTCCTGAACTTGTGGTCACACAAACACAAGTATTAGAACAGGTATCTGCTATTGCTGATACCGGACGTCGAGTAGTTGCGCTCGTTCATGCTGATGAACAAATATTGGGGGAAGAACTTCCTGCCACACGGCAAGCTGTTGCTCTTGTCATCCTTGAAGAAGAACTTCGTGATGATGCGCGTGAAACTTTGCAGTGGTTTGCCGATCAGGAAGTGCGTGTCCGCGTCATATCAGGTGATAATCCACGTACAGTTGCGGCCCTCGCGCATCAACTTGGCCTGATGGGACCTGATGGTCAAGCAGCACGAGCCTGTGATGCACGTGATCTGCCGGCTGATCTGCATAGCCAAGAATTTATTGAAGCAATTCGTGACCATGATGTATTCGGGCGCGTGACACCTGAACAAAAACGTGCGATGGTTTCCGCCCTACAATCAGAAAATCATTGTGTGGCAATGACTGGTGACGGTGTTAATGATGCCTTAGCTCTGAAAGAAGCAGACCTTGGTATCGCAATGGGCAACGCCGCACGTGCCTCAAAAGCAGTTGCACAGATAGTCCTACTGGACGGTCGTTTCTCACAGTTACCGGAAGTTGTTGCTCGGGGACGGCGAATCATCGCCAATATGGAGCGAGTATCTGCCCTGTTTTTTGCCAAAACAACATACGCAACAGTTTTGGTGCTTTTAACAGCATTATTATCGTGGCGATTCCCTTTCTTACCGCGTCACTACACGTATATTGGATCCTTGACTATCGGTATTCCGGCTTTCTTTATTGCTTTAGGGCCTAATACTCGGCGTTATATATCAGGTTTCTTGAGCCGTACTCTGAGTATGGCTTTACCGGCTGGTTTTATTATGGCGTGCGCTGCTTTGGGTGTGAACTGGTGGATAGGTGGAGGAAGCCCTCAGGCAGCAACTGCAGCGACTGTGACAATGATGGCGGGTGGGCTGTGGCTGCTTTCAATCACTGCGCGTCCGCTGGTTCTCTGGCGTGTCATTCTTTTAGTTACTGTAGCGGGGAGCGCAATTGGTGGAATCCTTTTACCACCTACGCGTGCTTTCTTTGCGCTTATGTGGCCAACGCCGGATACATGGATGGTGATTCTGTTGGTTTCACTGTGTGAATGTGCGCTTATTGAAGCGGCCTACCGGCTGAATATGTATATCGCACATCGTAAGGATTCCCTCACACAACGCATGTGAAGGTCCTTTCCTGCGCAGAGTGTATAAATGTGCAGAGGGCTTTTTCTGAACCCACTGCGATTACCCTATTGTTTTTCTGTACCCTCAGGCACAATAGAACATGTGGATACTCTCTGGAAACCTGCTCTGACATATGCAACTTGCGCTAACGGTATGAGCTGTGAACACGAAGATTCTAGTCGGCCAACGCTTGTACTAGGACATTCTTTAGGATCAAGCCACCGGATGTGGGATGAGCTGCTTCCACTGCTGACACCGTGGCTTCAGGTTTATACCTATGATCTGCCAGGACATGGCGATTCTCCATCGGCCACTGACAAGCTACAAATGAAAGATATTGTGTATGGGCTTGCGGCTGCTCTTGATGAACAGGAAATCGATGATATTCACATTGCCGGCTTATCTTTTGGGGGCCTTGTTGCTTTATCAGCACCGCATTTTTTGGGTGAACGAATCCGCTCAGTCACAACAATGGCTTCGGGACCCTCTGCGGGCTCACCGACCCTGTGGCATGATCGGGTGAAAAGTGTTGAAGAAAACGGAGTAGAACCTCTGATTAATGACACGATGATTCGCTGGTTTTCTGACGTATTTCGTCAGGGAAGAGGCGCGGCTCGTGTTCAGGATATTGAGCGAATATATGCCGAGTGCGATCCGCAGGGCTATATCCAATGTTGCGATATTTTAGGCTCAACGGATGCAAGACCATGGTTATCAGAGCTCACAAGTCCTGTCCTTGTGATGGCTGGTTCTGAAGATGCTGGTTTTAATGCAGAAGCATGTCATGAACTTGTTCAACATATGCGCGACGTGAATCCTGCGCAGGATATTCACTCCCTTGTTATCGGCGGTGCGCGACATATGCTCGCCATAGAATATCCGCATCTTGTTGCCGGTGCGCTTATAAATCATGTGCTCACGGCCTAAGTAATAGCACCGTGGAATAGAACACATGTACGACGTGTGGGAATATGAGTCGCTAAAATAAAAGAGTGCATAATGAGCTGATCGTCCGCGGTGCGCGGGAACATAACCTGAAAGATATCAATGTTGATTTACCGCGTGATTCACTGATTGTTTTTACAGGGCTGTCAGGTTCGGGAAAATCATCGCTTGCTTTCGACACTATTTTCGCTGAGGGACAACGACGCTACGTTGAGTCCTTATCTTCTTATGCGCGTCAGTTTCTGGGGCAAATGGATAAACCAGATGTTGATTTTATTGAAGGCTTATCGCCGGCTGTTTCTATTGATCAGAAGTCCACATCACGTAATCCTCGATCAACTGTTGGCACAATTACTGAAATACATGACTACTTGCGTCTTTTGTATGCGCGTGCAGGTATAGCTCACTGTCCGCAATGCGGTTCACGTATACAAGCACAAACGCCTCAGCAAATTGTGGATCGTGTACGTGCTCTCGAAGAAGGTACACGTTTCCAAGTTCTTGCACCTGTAATACGTGGACGTAAAGGTGAATACCACGATCTCATACAGGAATTACAGCAACAAGGTTTTTCGCGTGCCATCATTGACGGGGAAATGATTCGTTTAGAAAATCCTCCGACACTAGAAAAGAAACTGAAACACACCATTGAAGTGGTGATTGACCGCTTAGTAGTCCGCGAAGGGATACGTCGGCGTCTCACCGATTCAGTTGAAACAGCTTTACGTTTAGCTGATGGGTTAGTCATCATTGACTGCGTTGATAAAGATGAGGATGATCCGCAGCGCCGTCGTCGCTATTCAGAAAAACGATCTTGCCCTAACGATCACGTCTTGTCGTTAGACGAAATGGAACCGCGTACCTTTTCTTTTAATGCACCCTATGGTGCGTGTCCGGATTGTACTGGTCTTGGTATGCGTTCAGAGGTAGATCCGGAACTTGTTGTTCCTGACGAAGAATTGAGCTTAGCGCAGGGGGCAGTGAGTGTCTGGCCAGCTCATAATAAATATCATGCACAATTATTGGCCTCTTTAGGAAAAGAATTAGATTTTGATGTAACGACTCCGTGGAAAGATTTAAGTACGGAAGTTAAAGAAGCCATACTTTTTGGCCGAAACTATGAAGTAAAAGTTAAGTTTCGTAACCGCTGGGGACGTGAGCGCAGCTATACAACAGGTTTCGAGGGGGCTGTTGCTTATATTGAACGTAAACTCAGTGAAACAGAATCGCAGATCGTCACAGACAAGCTGGATGCGTATATGCGTGAAGTCCCGTGTCCAACCTGTCGTGGCGCACGTTTACGACCAGAAGTTCTTGCTGTCACCGTCGGTGGTTTATCTATTGCGGAGTTATCAGATTTATCAATTGCTGAAGCCCGTAAGCATTTGACAGATCTCGCATTAGATGGGCGATCCTCAACGATTGCTGCTCCAATTCTGACGGAAATATACGCCCGTCTTGATTTCCTACTTGATGTGGGATTGTCCTATCTGACGTTGTCACGTTCTGCAGGAACACTTTCCGGAGGCGAAGCGCAGCGCATTCGTTTGGCAACACAAATAGGATCAGGACTTGTTGGTGTTCTTTATGTTTTAGATGAGCCTTCTATCGGTTTACATCAGCGTGATAATCGTCGACTTATACACACACTGGAAAAACTACGTGATTTAGGTAATACATTAATTGTTGTCGAACATGATGAAGAAACGATGGAGGCCGCTGACTGGATTGTTGATATTGGGCCTGGTGCCGGTGAGCACGGAGGATGGGTAGTGCATTCAGGGACCCTCGACGATCTGCGTCGTAATAGACGATCAATAACAGGGGAGTATTTATCTGGTCATCGCCGCATTGAGCTTCCTCGTGAGCGTCGTCCTGTTGATCCTCAGCGTATGGTGACAGTAAAAGGCGCACGTGAACATAACTTGGATAATGTGACGGTTTCATTTCCCCTGTCATGTTTTACTGCGGTCACTGGTGTTTCTGGTTCAGGAAAATCCACATTAGTCAACCATATTTTGTATCGTTCTTTGGCTACACGCCTGAATGGTGCGCGTTTAGTTCCTGGGCGACATCGCTCTGTTGTGGGGACAGAAGCCTTAGATAAAGTAGTACACGTCGATCAGTCACCTATTGGCCGTACTCCGCGCTCGAACCCAGCTACCTATACAGGCGTGTGGGATCATATTCGACAACTATTTGCTCAAACTCAAGAAGCAAAAATGCGTGGCTACGGTCCTGGTCGTTTCTCTTTCAATGTCAAAGGTGGGCGCTGTGAATCATGTAAAGGTGATGGAACACTACGCATTGAAATGAACTTCCTTCCGGATGTTTATGTTCCTTGTGAAGTGTGTCATGGCGCGCGCTATAACCGTGAAACATTGGAAGTGCTGTACAAAGGTAAGAATGTGGCAGACATATTGAATATGCCTATTCTTGAAGCTGCTGAGTTTTTTGCGCCGGTGAGTCGTATTGCCCGCCACCTGAATACTCTTGTTGAAGTAGGGCTGGGATATGTACGTTTAGGACAATCAGCTACAACACTTTCAGGTGGTGAAGCACAGCGCGTGAAGTTAGCCTCAGAGCTACAGCGCCGATCAAATGGTCGTACCGTGTATGTTTTGGATGAACCCACAACAGGTTTACATTCGGAAGATATACGCAAATTACTTCTTGTCTTGCAATCTCTGGTGGATAAAGGCAATACAGTGATCGTCATTGAACATAATCTTGATGTGATTAAATGTGCTGACTGGATTATTGATATGGGACCTGAAGGTGGTTCAGGTGGTGGGCATGTTGTTGCTGAAGGTACGCCTGAAGATGTTGCCTTGGTACCAGAATCTTTCACTGGACAGTATTTAGGCGAGATTCTGCGAAAAGAACAAGAACGCACCCAAAATCAAGAGTAGTTTCCCAATTTTTAGCCGTCCCCGCACACCTACAGGTAACGCGGGGACGGCTCAGAATTTCTCCAATAAAAGGGGAGCTACTTTGGTTCTGTCGTACGAATACGCAGCTCATCCACATTCATTGTGTGAGGGAAAGAGACAGCAAGCCTTACCGTGCGGGCCACCTCAGCAGGAGGCATATGGTCAGCCGAATTGTACGTGTCACCCGCTGCTAAACACAGATGCTTTTGCATGTCAGTGTCAATACGACCAGGATGTATCGAGCATACTCGGACCCGCCCGCGTTCTTCTTCACGTAAACACTCAGTGAAAGCACGTAAAGCCCATTTTGAAGCGCAGTAAGGAGTATCACCTGCATAGGCTCGAACCCCAGCACCAGAATTAATAGTGATAACCAAACCCTGTGAAGCGCGTAATAGAGGCAAAGCTAGACGCGTGAGGTCTGCAACTGCTATCACATTTGTTGCAAGTATCTGCGACCAATCTTCATGGCTCGCATGGGCAACGGTTCTGCGTGCAGCCACACCTGCATTATGAATGAGTACATCCAAAGGCAGTCCTAAATTCTCAAACTGAGCATACGCACGTTTAAGTTCTTCAGGAATAGTGAGATCCGCAATGAAAGGTGAAGCACTGGGGAAAGAATCCACGCAAGCACGTACTTGAGCTTCGTTACGACCACCAATAACGATGTGATGGTCAGTACTGAGCTCTTGCGCAATAGCTAAACCCAGTCCTCGTGTAGCACCCGTGATGAGGGCAACAGGGCGGTCTTTTGTGCTCATCGGTTATTTTCCCCTGCCGCGTACAAAGCATCTACTTCAGCAGCAAAATCGCGTAAAACAGCTCGACGTTTCAGTTTGAGCGAGGGTGTTAAATAGCCATTTTCCACAGTAAAGAGCACATTAACAATACGGTAACGGCGAATTGATTCAGCGCGGGATACTTTACGATTTGCTCGCGCAATAGCCCGTTCCAAAGATTCACGTACTTGCGGCAAATCAGCGGCTTTCGCAGGATCAACGTCAGGCAAACCTTTAGTTGCTAACCAAGGCCCCAACATTTCACTATCTAAAGAAATCAATGCGCCAATATAAGGCTTCTGATCGCCCACAACAATGACATGCGAGATTAAAGGGTGGGTTTGTAAAGAGTCTTCAAGGACCTCAGGAGATACGTTCTTTCCTCCCGCTGTCACAATGAGTTCCTTTTTACGACCCGTGATACGAAGGTGCCCAGAATCATCAAACGCACCCAAGTCGCCACTACAGAACCAGCCATCTACGAAAGCTTTTTCTGTTTCTTCAGGAAGATTGTGATACCCAGAAGTAACAGATACGCCTTGAAGGAGGATTTCCCCATCAGGAGCAATACGGATCTTATTTCCAGGCCACGGGAATCCCACACAGTCCGGTGGGAAATCTTCTGGTATTTCAACTGTAATAGGTCCAGTTGTTTCCGATAACCCATACCCTTGTAAGAGGGTAATCCCAAGTCCCCTGTAAAAATGCGCTAAATCAAGGGCTAGGGGAGCGCCTCCTGAAATAATGGTGTGTAAATTCGGTCCAAGAACAGCTTTGACCTTACGTAAAGCGATAGCGTCTGCAAGTTTTTTCCGCAGACGTAAGCTCACAGAAGAACCAGGGGACGCATGAGTTGTCCCATCATTAACCACTGAAGTATCGGCGCTAATTCCGCTGACACGATTCGTATGCTCAACCTGTTGCGGTGTGACATAGGCATTCGCTTGAGAGGTTTCGCGTGCTTGCTGCGCTGCCCACGAGAAAATAGTGCCTTTGAGACCACCGCCGGCTTTAGTTGAAGCCGCGTTATAGACCTTCTCAAGAACACGGGGAACAACAAGGAGCATAGTGGGTTTGAACGTGGAAATATCTGATAGGAGATTTCGGGTATCCGGCGAGAAAGCAATACGGCCCTGCCCAGTAAGAACTGCATACATAACGAAGCGTGCAAGTACATGAGCAACCGGTAAAAACAGCAAGGTACGTGACTTTGGCTCATTGATGAGCATAGGCAGGAAATCATGAGCCTGCACAAAGCTTTCAATGAAATTCCCATGCGTGAGAACAACACCTTTTGGACGGTTTGTTGTACCTGAAGTGTAAATAATAGTTGCAACATCGTGAAGGCCTACACGGTGAGAACGTTCTTCCACTTCCAATGGGGCGATACTTTTTGCAGCAGTTGCGATCTCCCGCTCAGCACCGCGATCGAGTGACAGTATTTGCCGTAGTTTCGGTGTGCGTACAGATTCCACAAGATCAGCTTGCTGTGATGTGGCTGTCACAACCATAGTGACATCAGCATCTTGTAGGATATGTGCTATTTGTGTAGCGGAGTCTGTTTCATAGATTGGAACAGTGATCGCACCACATGATAATGCTGCAAGGTCAAAAAGCGCCCATTCGTAGGAAGTCGGTGCCAAGATAGCGAAATGTTCGCCTTCGCTAAGGCCAAGGCCGATGAGCCCACGTGCCACATCTTCAACGTGACGTGTGAATTCATTAATGGAGACTCTGCGCCAGCCACCGACATCGGTACGCCGTTCAATAGCTATTTGCCCTGGATGCTCCTCAGCACGTTGAAGGAGCATTTTTGGTAGATTCCAGCGTGGATCCACTGTACGTGTTGCAGTATTTTCCCATGTAGTATCGTCGAGTCGACGCAGAGCCATGAGTTTTTCCTTTCCAGCACGGGTGTGGTGCGAATGGTCCCTGTGTGTTGTTATGAGTGGTACGTATTAACGATTTTTACCGTTGCGTTTTTCCGCTTCGCCTTCACGATAAAGCGCATCAATTTCGTGAGCAAAGTCTGCGAGTACCCGAGAACGTCGCAGTTTCAATGAAGGAGTAAGGTAGCCGTTATCAACGGTAAACATGGCATCAATAATGCGGTAACGGCGTATTGATTCAGCACGGGAAACAGATTTATTTGCTTTCGCAATGGCACGGTCTAACGAGGCTCGTACCTCTGGTAAATGAGCTGCTTCAGCAATACCTGTCGGTGGTAAACCATGATTTTTCAACCAAATGGGAAGCATATCGTGGTCAAGGGTAATGAGGGCGCTGATATATGGGCGTGCTTCCCCCACGACAATTATCGTGCCGATGAGGGGATGGGTAGCCAGCTGATCCTCTAAGACTTCGGGGGAGACATTTTTCCCACCAGCGGTGACAATCAGTTCTTTTTTGCGCCCCGTAATGGTGAGTTGCCCGCGTTTATCAATACTTCCAAGGTCGCCGGAATGGAACCAACCGTCCCGTATTGCAGCTGCGGTTTCTTGAGGGAGATTGAAATACCCAGGAGTAACAAAAAGACCTTTCATGAGTATTTCCCCGTCGGGTGCGATCTTAATGCTGTTCCCAGGAAGAACTGAGCCGACTGTGCCAATAGAATTATTCCCCAACCACTGACCGGTAATTGGGCCGGTGGTTTCTGATAAACCGTAGCCTTGGATAACTGTGAGGCCAATACCTTCATAGAAGCGGATGAGGTCAGTGGTCAGTGGCGCGCCTCCAGAAATTACGTATTTGAGTCGTGGACCCAAGAGGTCACGGATCTTGTGGAGGACGAGTTTATCTGCCACAAGGTGACGTAGTCTGAGTAAAGGTGAAGGGCCTAGTCGTGTATGTGATTTGGTGGTGTAACGGCGAGCTTGATGAGCTGCCCACGAGAAAATTTTCCCTTTAAGGCCACCTCCCGCTTTTGCTGCGGCGGCATTGTAGACCTTTTCAAGGACACGAGGAACAGCTAACAGCACAGAGGGTTGGAATGCCTCAATATCGGGGAGTAGCCTTTTCACGTCAGGAGAAAAGGCGATAACACCTGATCCAGCGAGAACGAGATGCATTGCAAAACGTCCAAAGACATGCGCAAGCGGCAGGAAAAGAAGTAAACGTGTTTCTTTTGTTTGAACAACTTCAGGAAGCGCTTGTTGAATGGAACGTATCAGGGCAACAAAGTTGCGATGTGTCAGGATGACACCTTTAGGTTTCCCGGTAGTACCCGAGGTATAGATAATGGTTGCCATGTCATCAATGTCGATAAGTGCGCGACGTTGGTAGAGCAGTTGTGATGCTGTGTTTTGCCCTGCAGTAATGAGGTTGCGTATAGCTCCAGAATCAATGGCTTCGATTGCGAGAACATGTGGAGTTGCTACTGAACTGACAAGGTCAGCTTGTTGAAGTGTAGCGGTAACGACGTAGACGATACCTGCATCTTCAAGGATATGACGTATCTGCGCAGCGGAGTCTGATTCGTAGATCGGGACGGTAATAGCGCCGATACTGAGGATTGCTAGGTCCAGGAGCATCCACGAATAGGAAGTAGCAGAAAGGACTCCAACTGTCTGTCCCGGTTGTATGCCGCGAGCAATCAGTCCTTTGGCTATGTCATCAACATCTTGCTGGATTTGTGCTGTTGTCAGGTGTTGTGAGGCGCCTACTTCTGAGCGTTCTTCGACGGCAACTTCATTGGGGCGCGTGTGTGCGCGGCGTAAAAAAAGCGAAGGGATTGTGTCTTTTGAGTCAAGGGTAAAGCGAGCTTTTTCAGACCAGGTGCCATCCCTATGCCGTTTCATATGACCCCCACATAATCAACAATTAAAAATCTGAACACTAGATAGTTTAGGTGTCTGTTGAGCTGTTTGCCGATAAGGCGCGCGTGAAGAACGATACCTTACATATGGGATGAAACACTTGCTACATATTGGGTAAATGTGCGTAAAATGCCTGATTTTCACAGAAATTAAGGCATGAGAAAGGAAAGGCGATCCGTCAGTTCAACCACAAACCCTCCCCAAAAATCAACACGATCAGGCTGTTTGTCCCATAACCCTTGTCATAGGCCTCAGCTAAAAAGAGCGATAGCCCCTTATATTTCCCACTAGGAGCAGGCGTATAAGGGGCTATACAAGCGATAAACCTGTGATCTGCTGGTGTGTATAAGTACTGACCCAGATGAATTTTTACAAGTCGTAGTACAGCTGATACTCAAAAGGATGCGGATACGATCGCATAGGTGTGATTTCGTATTTCTCCTTGTAATCAATCCACGTATCAATAAGATCCTGTGTAAATACATCGCTTTCAGTAAGGAAATCGTGATCCTCACGTAATGCCTCAAGTGCGCCTTCTAAGGACGAGGGGAGCTTAGCGATATCTTGATACTCCGTCGGGGGCAGCTCATACAGGTCTTTGTCTATAGGAGCGGCAGGTTCGATACGCCGACGGATACCGTCAATACCAGCCATGAGGCAAGCAGAAAACGACAAGTATGGATTCGCTGAAGGATCTGGTACACGATATTCCACACGCTTTGCTTTCGGTGAAGTACCGGTAACAGGGATGCGGATACATGCTGAACGGTTACGTGCCGAATAAACAAGGTTAACGGGAGCCTCGAAACCAGGAACTAAACGACGATAGGAATTAAGTGATGGATTAGTGAAAGCAAGTAAGGCGGGAGCATGTTCTAAAAGACCTCCCACAAACCAACGTGCTGTATCTGAAAGAGACCCGTATCCACGTTCGTCATAAAACAGAGGTTCGCCATCTTTCCATAACGATAGATGCGTGTGCATCCCTGAACCTGCGTCACCAAAGAGTGGTTTCGGCATGAAAGTTGCAGTGTGACCAAATTCCATTGCCGTATTTTTGACAATGTACTTAAAAACCATCATGTCATCTGCTGCTTTTTTCAGCGGTGCGAAACGATAACCAATTTCGTGTTGCCCACCTGATCCGACTTCGTGGTGCGCACGCTCCACACTTAAACCGACATCGCTGAGCCTACGACACATGACATCTCGTATATCGGCAAAGTGGTCAACTGGGGGAACGGGGAAGTATCCGCTGTTGTGTCGTGTTTTATAGCCGAGGTTTCCGCCTTCTTCATGACGTCCGGTGTTCCAGTGTCCTTCGATAGAATCAACGGCAAAGAAAGTGTCGTGGGGCGCTATGCGGAAACGTACATCATCAAATAAATAAAATTCAGCTTCTGCGCCAATGTAGCAGGTGTCGGCAATGCCTGTTGATCGAAGATAGGCTTCAGCTTTGAGGGCAACTTGACGTGGATCGCGCGAGAAAGGCTCATCGGTAAAAGGATCGACGACAGAGAACAAGACCACCAATGTTTTTGCTACACGGAAAGGGTCAATGTAGCAGGAAGTGACATCGGGGATGAGCTTCATATCAGACTCATGGATTTGTGCGAACCCGCGAATTGAGGAGCCATCAAACATGACTCCGTCTTCTAAAACGTTACCTGTAAATTCTGTCGCGGGAATTGTGAAATGTTGCTGCACCCCAGGTAAATCACAAAAACGGACATCGATATACTCGACGCCCTCTCGTTCGATGTATTCAAGAACTTCTGAGGGGGTAGTGAACACGGGGTGTCCTTCCTGGCATTGCAGCCTGTGCTCGGTGGTAGAGCGTCAAGAAATAACCAAATCTTAACCAAAATTATTCTAGTTACGGAGTCTATGCTGAAGAAAATCTATGCCCATAATGTGAGCAAAACCCCGTTTTATGCGTTGCTTATCCACATTGATTTTCGCAGAGTGACATCAGTAGTTAAAGCAACGAAACTGGACGAGAGGCCTCGCTTAAAAACTATTACCCTTAGGGAGTGGCCGACCCAGTAACATACCGTCCCCAAACCTCAGAAATACCAACAAATCCTGGTGTTTATCGTTTCGTAGACGCGCATGATCGAGTAATTTACGTTGGAAAAGCAAAAAACTTGCGCGCGCGCCTCGTGAATTACTTTCAGGATCTTTCTGCCCTGCATCCACGAACCCAGCAAATGGTGACCACGGCGGCCGGTGTTCAATGGACAGTAGTAGCAAATGAAATAGAGGCGCTTACCCTTGAATTCACCTGGATTAAAGAATTTAATCCACGCTTCAATGTTGTATTCAAAGATGACAAATCCTACCCCTATCTGAGCGTGTCGCTGAGTGAACGCTTCCCCCGAGTACGTGTCACACGTGACGCAAAGAAAAAAGGCGAACGATACTTCGGCCCTTACACCCACGTATGGGCTATCCGTGAAAGTATCGATCATCTGCTACGCGTATACCCTGTGCGTACCTGCTCAGCAGGCGTATTTCGACGAGCGCAAGCACAACGACGTGCCTGTTTACTTGCTGATATTGGAAAGTGTTCCGCCCCATGTGTAGGTCGCATTACTGAAGAAAAACATATGCAACTTGCACGTGAGCTATGTCAATTCCTTGACGGGCGGACAGGGCCTGTTATACGTCACCTTGAAAACGAAATGCGTCACGCATCAGAGCACCTTGAATTTGAACGAGCTGCTCGATTACGTGATGACATCACAGCTTTACGGACAGTTCTTGAACGTAATGCAATGGTCCTTGATGATGGAGCCGACGTTGACGTATTCGCACTTGCTACGGATGACCTGGATGCGGCAGTCTACGTCTTTCATGTGCGTGGTGGTCGTATCAGAGGTACGCGAGGATGGGTGCTCTCACGATTAGATGCGGCGGAAGAACCTGCACTGATGGCCCGCTTACTTGAACAAGTCTATGGTGATTTTCCAGTAATGGAACCTCATCAGAGGCATCAAATGTTGCGTAACACAGTGAGCCCTTCTTCAATTGACGATACTGTTCATACGCCTATTCATGCCATACCTAAAGAAATTCTAGTGTCAGTTGAACCTGAGGATCTTACGACACTGACTCAATGGCTCACTATGAGACGCGGAGCAAAAGTTGTATTAAAAGTTCCTGAACGGGGTACTAAAGCGGCTCTCCTTGATACTGTGCGAACAAATGCTCAGGAAACACTTACCCATCACAAAATGAAACGTTCCGGTGATTTAACACAACGATCGCAGGCATTAGAAGAATTAGCAGAAAATCTTCATTTGCCTACGCCTCCACTACGTATTGAATGTTATGATATTTCGCATACGCAAGGGCAACATCAAATGGGTTCGATGGTTGTTTTTGAAGATGGTATTCCGCGCAAAGACGCCTACCGGACATTCGCTATTCGTGGAAACGACACTACGACACATGACGACACTGCTGCCATGCGTGAGGTGCTGACACGTCGTTTTCATCGACTACACGAAGAAGAAAACCCTCACGATACAGAAAGTTCTGCATCTGTCATACACAGTGGAGCAATTGATCCTGATACAGGGAAAAAACGCAGATTTTCCTATGCGCCTGACCTTATCGTGGTGGATGGGGGATTGCCTCAAGTTAATGAAGCGCAGCGAACCCTTCAGGAACTAGGGGTTGATCTTCCAGTCATTGGACTGGCAAAACGACTTGAAGAAATCTGGATACCTGGCGAAGAATTTCCAATTATTCTGCCGCGCACAAGCCTGTCTTTATACATGCTGCAGCATCTGCGCGATGAATCGCATCGAAGCGCTATACGTGCCCACAGGAAAAAACGAACGCATGCTCAAACTCGTTCGTTTCTCGACACTGTCCCAGGACTTGGCCCTCAACGGCAAAGCGCTCTTTTACGTGCATTTGGTTCGTTGAAACGATTGCGTCAAGCTCGGGTAGAAGATATTGCTGCAATCAAAGGAATCGGACCGAATCTTGCAAGAACCATTCATGATGCACTGAATCAAGGCACAATAGAAGTACCCACCTCACAAAGAGAGGCATGAGATGAACCTTCTCCAGCAATTGCCGCTATCCCTACCTGCGCGTATTTTACTTTTAGGCTCAGGGGAATTAGGAAAAGAACTCACGATTTCTTTCCAACGCCTCGGTTGCTACGTTCTTGCCGTTGATTCATACCCGAATGCTCCTGCAATGCAGGTAGCGCACGAGTCTTTCGTCTGTGATATGACAGATGAAAAAGCTTTGAAGGAACTTCTAGCGCAAGTCAATGTTGATCTCATTGTTCCTGAAGTTGAGGCGATTGCTACTCACGTTTTAACCGAAGTGGAACGTGAAGGTCATATGCGTGTGATTCCGCATGCCCAAGCAGTTATCACCACAATGGATCGTCAGCGTATTCGCTCATTGGTAGCAGAATTACCGCAGGTGCGTACCTCGCGTTTCCGTTTTGCTTCTAGTCTCGATGAGGTACGTGAAGCGATTGCATATACGGGATTGCCTGCTTTTGTGAAACCAACAATGTCCTCATCAGGGCATGGGCAAACCTGTATTACATGCGAACAAGAGGTGGAGGTTGCTTGGGAAAATGCCTCACATGGAGCGCGTGCGCATACCGGTAGGGTAATTGTTGAAGAAAACGTTGAATTTGACAGCGAAATCACACTGCTCACAATCCGATGGTGGGATCAGGAAAGTAAAGAAATACGGACTTCTTTTTGTGCACCTATCGGGCATCGTCAACATGAGGGCGATTATGTAGAGTCATGGCAACCCGCGTATGTGTCACCTGCTGCTCTTGAAGAATGTCAGTTCATGGCTTGCGCTGTTACTGACGCGTTGGCTGATGCAGGATGCGGGCCTGCGTTAGGTCTTTTTGGAGTGGAATTCTTTATTAAGGGTGATGAGGCGTATTTCTCGGAATTATCCCCACGACCACATGACACGGGCATGGTCACCATGATTACTCAAGATTTGAATGAATTTGATCTTCATGCACGTGCCATCATGGGGCTCCCCGTAGAAACCAGCATAAATCGCCATGGTGCCTCCGCAGTTATTAAATCGACTGAATCTGTAGAAAAACCCGAGTACACGGGTGTTGCAGAGGCGCTTGCATTGGGTGCTCAGGTGCGAATTTTTGGGAAACCTGTTAATCGAGCTGGGCGACGTCTAGGTGTTGTACTTACTCACGCAGATACAACTGAACAGGCTCGACGCGCTGCTTGCCATGCTGCCGCTCTCGTTACTGTGACTCATCGAATAAAATGATGCTGCTATGAAAGATTCTTTCCAAATAAATGATCCCAGCCGCGCAGACAGCGCTTTTTTACAATCGGATGAACCTCGGCGCGACTATGGCGAAGTTAATGAACGTAATCAGCCAGCGCCTCGGACAGTTCCTGATGGGATACCGTTGCGAGATGCGTACACGCGCGCACAGGAACCGCAAAATAATGAAGTTCTCATTATTACCGGATATTCGGGAGCAGGTCGCACAGGCGCAGCGCGTGCTTTAGAAGATCTCGACTGGTATGTTGTCGATAATTTACCGCCGCAGATGCTTCCTGCTTTGGTGGGAATGATGGCTCCGGCAGGCGCAGGGGTACATCGTTTAGCGGTCGTTATTGACGTGCGTTCACGAGCATTCTTTACAGAACTCATCAATACTGTGGAACAACTGACAGAAACGGGTGTTCCTCACAGAATCCTCTTTCTTGAAGCCGATACAGCTACGCTGGTACGTCGTTATGAATCCAATCGTCGTCCCCATCCTATGCAAGGTAATGGAATGCTCCTGGACGGCATACACGCAGAAGCTCGTTTACTTGCACCATTGCGTAGCCGCGCTGATGAAGTTATCGACACAACGCATATGAATGTGCATGACCTTTCGCGTCATGTGCGAGACGTTATCGCGGCAGAGGGAAATCGTCCTCTGAAAGTCACCGTTGAATCATTTGGATTCAAACGCGGTATTCCATTGGATGCAGACCATGTGCTTGACGTTCGTTTCTTAAAAAATCCGTACTGGGTTGATGAATTACGCCATTTAACTGGACGCGATGAAGCAGTGGCGAATTATGTATTAAATCAACCCGGTGCCCTCGCATTTGCCAAAGGATATGCGAATCTTTTAGCACCTATGTTGAATGGCTATCTGGTCGAGTTAAAGCCGTTCACCACTATTGCAGTGGGCTGCACAGGCGGAAAGCATCGTTCGGTAGCTGTGAGTGAGTGTATTGCCGCCGTCTTGAGGGACAAAGGTTTTTCTGTACGGGTGGTTCATCGTGATCTAGGGAGGGAATGATGGTGTACCTTGACGCTGCTGGATGGGTTCAGCGTGGCGATAACGGGTACGGTGTCGTCGCTTTGGGTGGAGGACACGGTCTTTCTGCGACATTGCGTGCCCTTCGTCATATCACCAGACGTTTAACCGCTGTGGTTACTGTGGCAGATGATGGTGGCTCCTCAGGACGTCTACGTCAAGAAATGGATGTGCTGCCACCAGGTGATTTACGTATGGCACTGGCGAGCTTATGTGAAGAAAGCGAATGGGGTTTGACATGGCGTGACATCATGCAAACTCGCTTGAATACCACAGGGCCTTTACACGGTCACGCGTTAGGGAATCTCCTGATTGCAGGAATGTGGCAGCTTCTTGATGATCCTGTGGAAAGTTTAGATCTTGTTGGACGGCTATTAGGAGCCGCTGGACGTGTTCTTCCCATGTCTTCAGTTCCTTTACATATTGAAGCTGACATGGATGATGCAGGACGAAAATACACCGTTGAAGGACAATCGCAAGTTGCAGTGGCGTCAGGGTCTGTCTGTCACGTTCGTTTAACGCCGAAGGAGCCTCCGGTTCCGTCCGTTGTGATTGAATCAATTGAACAGGCTGACTGGGTGATTTTAGGTCCCGGGTCGTGGTACACCTCCGTTATTCCGCACCTTTTGGTTCCACAATTGCATCGTGCTTTAGTGACAACAAATGCTCATCGCGCTCTTGTCTTGAATTTGGCACGCCAACGTGGTGAAACAGATCGGATGACAACATCAGATCATGTGCGTGTTCTGGGTCAATATGCTCCGGATCTGAAATTGGATGTTGTTATTGCTGACCCAACAACTATTGATGATGTTGATGACCTTGTTGCTGCCAGTGAATCTTTAGGGGCGCGTTTGCTTTTGCGGCAAGTACGTACAGGCGACGGGCAACCGCATCATGATCCTTTAAGGTTAGCTGCAGCTTTACGTGACGCATTTGACGGTTTTCTTGGTGAGGTAGGCCGTGCGGAACCATGGCTTGTCTGATTTGTACGAGGAAATAATGGTTCCATGTTCTCAGGTGAAGTACACGAGAAATCTATCGGCGTGCATATGTGGCTCAAGAATGTGATGATTGTTTTTGGATGAGCAGTGATGATATGAGCTGAGGGAGTAGAACGCCTATATGAAGACGTGTTTCTGCAGCACATATGCGCATATGTGTCAGCTTAGCTATTCACTGCAAGCGCATGTATGTGCAGCATGTGTAAAAGAGGGAGGATTCTTATGTCTTTAACCAGTGACATGAAGGATGAGCTTGCTCGTACAGCTCTGACACAACATGCGGTAATGGCAGCGGAAGTATCAGCCACTCTACGTTTTGCAGGTGGACTGCATTTAGTGGCAGGTCGTATCCTCATCGAAGCTGAATTGGATTCTCCGATAGCTGCGCGTCGTTTACGTGGGTTACTTGCGAATTTATATGACGCAGAATCCTCAGTGATTGTTGTCTCAGGCAGTTCTTTGCGTCGCGGGAAACGCTACGTCGTGCGTGTTGTGAAGAATGCTGATGAATTAGCTCGCAGAACAGGACTTATTGATTCAGTGGGTCGCCCGGTTCGAGGGTTGCCAGTTACTTTGGTGGCGGGGAATAAAGAGATTGCTGCTGCAACGTGGCGGGGTGCATTTCTTGCGCGTGGTTCATTGATGGAGCCAGGGCGTTCATCATCTTTAGAAATTACCTGTCCGGGACCTGAAGTTGCTTTGGCAATGCTGGGGTGTGCGCGAAAACTGGGAGCTGTGGCTCGAACAAAGGAAGTACGTGGGACAGATCGTGTTTCTGTGCGTGATAGCGAAGCCATTGGGGTTTTAATTGCAGCGATGGGAGCTCAAGCAACTTATGAAGCATGGCAGGCTCGTCGAGAACGGCGTGAGGCGCGGGGGAGTGCGAATCGCCTTGCGAATTTTGATGATGCAAATTTACGACGTTCAGCACGTGCTGCTGTTGCGGCGGGCGCTCGTGTAGAACGCGCTTTTGAGATTTTAGGTTCAGATATTCCTGAGCATCTTTTAGAAGCCGGACGTTTACGTATCGAATTCAAACAAGCCTCATTGGAAGAATTAGGCAAACGAACAGACCCACCTTTGACAAAAGATGCGGTGGCGGGACGTATTCGACGTCTGTTAGCTATGGCAGATAAAGCAGCTCATGAGCGTGGAATTCCTGACACTGAAGCGGCTTTAACCTTGGAAATGTTAGAAGAAGATTAATTCTTTAGCGCATACTGGAGATCAGCGCCACTTTATTTGAGGGACGTTCGACACTGCTTGATTCGACTTTTCGGTGTAGATTTGTAGTGCTGAGCCGCAGTAGATCTGCGGGCCAAATTCACAACCCGTGGATTTTGGTTGCACGAACATGAAGTGTCTTTATGACACAAGCAGGAGGACAATAGTGACCACCCGCGTTGGCATTAACGGCTTTGGACGAATTGGCCGTAACTTCTTCCGCGCTGCTTTGGAGCAGGGCGCCGACATTGAGATCGTTGCTGTCAACGACCTCACCGATAACAAGACTCTCGCTCATCTGCTCAAGCACGACTCCATCATGGGTCGTCTCGATGCTGAAGTGACATACGATGACGAGTCCATCACTGTTAACGGACACCGCATTGTTGCTCTGGCTGAGCGTGATCCGGCCAACCTCCCATGGGGCGACCTGGGTGTCGATGTTGTTGTTGAATCTACCGGTTTCTTCACCGATGCAAACAAGGCCAAGGCGCACATTGAAGGCGGTGCCAAGAAGGTCATTATCTCTGCTCCAGCAAAGAACGAAGATGGCACTTTCGTTATCGGCGTGAACCACACCGATTACGATGCTGAAAAGCACACCATCATCTCGAATGCTTCTTGCACCACAAACTGCTTGGCTCCTGTTGCCAAGGTGCTGGATGAGAACTTCGGCATTGAAAACGGCCTGATGGTGACAATTCATGCTTACACTGGCGATCAGCGTCTGCATGATGCGCCCCACGGCGATTTGCGTCGCGCCCGCGCTGCAGCTTTGAACATTGTTCCTACCTCCACAGGTGCTGCTAAGGCTGTGGCTTTGGTTCTGCCTCAGCTCAAGGGCAAGCTTGATGGCTACGCCATGCGTGTTCCAGTTCCTACTGGCTCCGTTACCGACCTCACCTTCAAGCCTTCTAAGCCTGTAACTGCTGAAGAAATCAATGCTGCTGTTAAGGCTGCTGCTGAAGGCCCACTCAAGGGTGTTCTGCTGTACTCTGAGGAACCGCTTGTTTCCACCGACATCGTGGGCGATCCTCACTCCTCAATCTTCGACGCACAACTGACCAAGGTCATTGGCGATCAGGTGAAGATTGTTTCTTGGTACGACAACGAATGGGGCTACTCGAACCGTCTCGTTGAGCTGACCGTTTACGTAGGCGACCGTCTCTGAGACTGACCGCGTATGAGCTTTTCATAGGTTTGCGCCCGCGTACGCCTCTTGCGTGCGCGGGCGTATTTCCTGTAAAAGCTCTTTCTTTGAATTCGTTATACGCACATTCCCCACAATAGTGAGTGTCGCGTATGTATCCCTAGCTTTTCACAAGAGGCCTCTATGAAGACTATTGATTCTTTAGGTGACGTTCGCGGTAAACGCGTCCTCGTCCGTTCCGATTTCAATGTTCCCCTTAAAGACGGTGTGATCACCGATGACGGTCGTATTCGTGCGGCTTTACCTACTTTGACACGTCTTGTCCAAGCCGGTGCGCGTGTCGTTGTTATGGCTCACCTTGGCCGTCCTAAAGGACAGGTGAACCCTGCTTTCTCATTGGCTCCTGTTGCTAAGCGTCTTGCTGAGCTTATTGACGTGCCAGTTACTTTAGCTCAAGATGTTACAGGCGAATCAGCACATGCTGTTGTTTCTTCCTTGAAAGACGGCGAAATTGCTTTGCTTGAAAATGTGCGCTTTGACGCACGTGAAACCTCGAAAGTTGACGAAGAACGTCAAGCCTTAGCAGCAGAATTTGCTGAACTAGGCGAAGCATTCGTATCGGATGGTTTCGGTGTAGTTCACCGTAAACAAGCATCTGTCTACGATATTGCACAGCTGGTTCCTTGCGCTGCGGGTTCACTGGTACTTAAAGAAATCGAATCCCTGCGTCGAGCCACTGAAAACCCTGAACGTCCTTACGGTGTCGTTTTAGGTGGCTCAAAGGTGTCAGATAAGCTGGGTGTTATCGCCAACTTACTGACCAAAGCTGACATGCTGTTCATTGGTGGCGGTATGGCCTACACATTCCTTGCAGCTCAAGGATACTCTGTCGGCAAATCACTACTAGAAGAAGATCAGATCGACACGGTAAAAAGCTACATTTCAGAGGCAGCTGAACGCGGAGTTGACCTGGTACTGCCAATTGATGTGGTTATCGCTCCTGAGTTTGCTGCAGATGCTCCTGCCACCATCGTCAGCGCAGATTCAATTCCTGAGGATCAGATGGGCTTGGATATTGGTCCGGCTTCACGTGAATTATTCGCTCGTAAACTTGCCACGGCTCGTACCGTCGCCTGGAATGGCCCGATGGGTGTGTTTGAATTTGATGCATTCTCTGGTGGCACTCGCGCAGTTGCAGAGGCTCTGTCACACGGCGATATGTTCTCTGTCATTGGAGGCGGCGACTCTGCTGCAGCAGTTCGCTTGCTTGGCTTCGATGAAGCAACTTTCTCTCATATTTCCACCGGTGGTGGCGCTTCCCTCGAACTACTTGAGGGTAAAGTTCTGCCAGGTATCGCAGTTTTGGAGGACTGAAAATGACTCGTACACCTTTAATGGCCGGTAACTGGAAGATGAACCTCGATCATTTAGAGGCAAATCACCTGGTTCAGGGCCTTGCAATGCATCTGCGTGACAATAATCATGACTACGATAAATGTGAAGTTCTGGTTATTCCACCTTTCACAGATATTCGTACTGTTCAAACGATTGTTGACTCTGAAGAATTAAACATCAAATACGGTGCTCAAGATGTATCAATCCATGATAACGGTGCCTACACCGGTGAAATCTCCACTGCGATGCTCACCAAACTGGGCTGCACATATGTGGTGATGGGACACTCAGAGCGTCGTGAATACCACTCGGAATCAGATCAACTAGTCGGCGCTAAAGCACGTAAAGTTCTAGATGCGGGAATGACCCCTATCTTGTGCTGCGGCGAAGCTCTGGAAGTACGTAAAGCTGGGACGCATGTCGAATTTGTTCTTTCACAGATTCGTGCGGCCTTAGAAAACTGGTCTGCTGAAGATGTAGCCAAAATCGTTATTGCCTATGAGCCTATTTGGGCAATTGGTACAGGCGAAACAGCAACTGCTGCTGACGCACAGGAAGTATGCGGCGCTATTCGTCAGGCATTAGCGGAAGATTTTGGTGCGCAGACCGCTGAAAGCACACGTGTGCTTTACGGTGGTTCAGCAAATCCGGGTAACGTGAAAGAACTGATGGCCCAACCCGATATTGACGGTGCGCTTATCGGTGGAGCCTCACTGAAAGCAGAGTCTTTCGCAGCAATGTGTGGTTTCTACGCCTGAGTTTTTCCTCACAAAAGAGCAGGGGCCATGTGGACACAATGACCATATGTGCGCCACATGGTCCCTGATCTGTTGTATCCTTATACTTTGTTGAGTACATCTGTCCTTTAGTTGAATGGAAGCCACTGTGACCGTCCTTAAGATCACGCTGCTCGTTCTGATTGTCTTAACCAGCGTGCTGCTCACGTTAACCGTTCTTATGCACAAGGGACGAGGCGGTGGCCTCTCCGACATGTTCGGCGGCGGTATTACTTCCTCTGCTGTTTCATCAGGCGTTGCTGAGCGTAACTTGAATCGTATTACGCTGGGTGTACTCCTTGTGTGGATTTCCAGCATCATTGGTTATGCTCTGCTGATGAAGTGGGTATTCTGAGCTTACATACCGTCTGAAAAGAGACGTACCAGTCCGCCGTAGCAGTAGACTATGGCGGACTTTTTATTTTGTAGGACATATAGACCCTTAACTTTCAGGCTTCTATCACTTATAGCATCTAGGCGATATGCGACTAAAGCAATCACAAACAAAAGGCCAAAGAGACTCTGTAATAACGGATAAGCCTAGGGCTACACGCACAAAAACCAAGGGCAGGATACGATTTCTTCCTATCCTGCCCTTGGCTACTATTTACGTGTACTCATATACGCAACGCAGTAACAGTATTCCTTGTCTTACGTCAAAGAAATACACCCCGCTGCATAACTCCAGTGCTTACCGGGCTGCTGCAATGCTTTCTTTAGCAGCAGCAACCACATGAGCAGCATCGAAGCCATAATCAGCAAAAAGCTTGTCACCCGAAGCAGACTCACCATAGTGCTCCAAAGACACGCTTCGGCCAGCATCACCGACCAAACCACGCCATGACAAGGCAAGACCAGCTTCAACGGAAACACGCGCACGCACAGCTGCCGGCAAAACGCTTTCCTTATAATCCTCAGACTGAGCCTCAAACCATTCCATACATGGAACAGAAACCACACGGGCAGCAATACCTTGAGAAGCTAACTCCTCATAAGCCTGAACAGCAACCTGAACTTCAGAACCAGAAGCCATCACAATGACATCCGGTGTTCCTTCACAATCCACCAAAACATAGGCGCCACGCGACACAAAATCAGCATCTGCATAAGCACCTTCGCCTCGTTCATATACGGGAAGATTCTGACGAGACAAAACCAAAGCTGCAGGATGACGCTGCTCCAAGATAGCTTTCCACGCTGCCACTGTTTCATTCGCGTCACATGGGCGCACAACAGCTAAATTCGGGATAGCACGGTAGGCCGCCAAATGTTCTACAGGCTGATGTGTAGGCCCATCCTCACCAACACCAATCGAATCATGCGTCCACACATAAGTCACAGGCAGATCCATCAAAGCAGCCAAACGAACAGCACCACGCATGAAATCAGCAAAAACGAAGAACGTGCCGCCATAAGGACGAGCTAAACCATCTGCAGCAATACCATTCATGATCGTGCCCATAGCAAATTCACGGACACCAAAATGCAGATTACGACCAAAAGGATTGCCTTGGAAAGCCTTCGTATTCAGACCTTCTGGCAAGAAAGAAGGCTCTGATGGCATGAGAGTGTTATTGGAACCTGCAAGATCAGCAGAACCGCCCCACAACTCAGGTAATGTCTGCGCCAAAGCAGCGATTACTTTACCTGATGCAGAACGCGTAGCCACACTGCTTCCAGCTTCGAAAGTAGGCAATGCAGCTTCCCAGCCTTCAGGAAGGCTCCCACTGAGTACACGATCAAGTAATTCAGCGCGATCAGGGTGTGCTGCCTTCCACGCTTCAAAACGTGCATCCCAGTCAGCGCGGGCCGCTTCTGCGCGTGTCGCCACATTCGCACGAGCATAAGCAACAGCTTCCTCATCCACCTCGAACATGCGATCCGGATTAAAACCTAAAGCTTCTTTCAAACCACGCAGCGCTTCAGTGCCTAACTTAGAGCCATGAATACCACCGGTATTTTGCTTACCAGGAGTCGGCCAACCGATGATAGTACGCAACGCAATAATTGACGGCTGATCGGTAACAGCTTTTGCAGCTTCAATAGCATTGTGGAGGGCTTCCACGTTCTCACTGTACGAACCATCTGCAGCCAACCAATCAACGCGCTGCACATGCCATCCATAGGCTTCATAACGTCCAAGGACATCCTCAGTGAAAGCAATCTGAGTGTCATCCTCAATAGAAATGTGGTTGTCATCCCACAGCAGAATCAAGTTCCCCAGTTTCTGAGTTCCAGCTAAAGAAGAAGCCTCAGCAGAAACGCCTTCCTGCAAGCAGCCATCACCTGCGACAACATATACGTGGTGATCGAAAATTGACTCACCCATCGGTGTCTCAGGATCGAAAACACCGTGAGCGCGACGTGCCGCCATAGCAAAACCAACGGCAGAGGCAATACCTGTCCCCAGAGGGCCAGTAGTAATTTCTACGCCGGCTGTATGCCCATATTCAGGGTGAGCGGGGGTAAGAGAGCCTTGGGTTCGTAGAGCTTCAAGGTCAGATTTTTCAATGCCCTGTCCTGCAAGGTACATCTGGCAATACTGTGTTAAAGATGAATGACCTGCGGAAAGAATGAAACGGTCACGCCCTAACCAGCGAGGATCTTTTGGATCAATGGTTAAATGACGCTGATACAACACATAAGCAGCAGGAGCCAAAGAAATAGCTGTACCAGGATGGCCGCTTCCTACCTTTTCTACGGCGTCAGCTGCCAGAACCTTTGCTGTCTTGACAGCACGATCATCGTATTCATTCCACTTAAACGTCACGTCGGCCTCCATGCCGGATCAGCCCCTACATACGGGGACATTTAATATTTACCATCGCTCATTCTATCGTGCGCAGGTAAGAATATGCGGGACCTGCGACATGGAAAAGAAACATGTATGCGGTGTGAACAAGTAAAACACGTCTACATGAAATGAAGAAAACATAGGTGCTCACCGTGTGTGCAGGTGAAAATCTGCGCTATCGGGTAGTCCACATGCGCTCATACTACGATACGTGACACCATAAGGACATGGTTCGTCTGGAAATGGTGCTAGAAGAATGGTTCATGCAGATGCGCATTGAAAAAGGCGCTTCGCAGCACACGATTTCTAACTACATGCGTGAGGGGAAACGCTGGCTTCTTTTTCTGGACTCCCAAGGCATCGACACATTTGATACTGTAACTGCGCATCACGTGACAGCCTATATTGAAGCATTATCGAATGGTTCAATCACAGGGAAACCTAGTGCGGCTGCATCACTAGCACGCGCACTATCAGTGGTACGCAGTTTCCATCGTTTTGCTGTGCGTGAAGGGTACTGCTCACTTGATCCGACAGCGGGTGTGCATCCCCCTCGCGCGCCAGAACACTTACCAAAGGCGCTGACAATTGATGAAGTCGCTTCCTTACTTGCCTGTGCCCATAAAGGGGAACGCCCCAGTGACATACGCGATACGGCCCTACTGGAACTCCTCTATGCAACCGGGGCGCGAGTATCTGAAGCAGTATCACTTTCCATCGATGACCTTGATCTGGATGCAGAATTACCAGTTGTGCGTTTCTTTGGTAAAGGACGTAAAGAACGAGTAGTTCCTATGGGGTCATATGCGCGTGAGGCTTTAGCGGCGTATCTTGTGCGTGCTCGGCCAGTTTTAGCGGCCTCAGGAAAAGGAACACATCATGTTTTCCTTGGCCTACGTGGGACGCCGATGTCACGCCAACTTGCATGGGCAGCCGTTGCTCGTATTGCTGAAATGGCAGGACTAAACGGACGTGTAAGCCCGCATACCTTACGTCATTCTTTTGCGACTCACCTTTTAGAAGGCGGGGCATCAATACGTGACGTTCAAGAACTCCTTGGACATGCTCATGTACAAACAACGCAGATCTACACTCGTGTCACTGCGCTGACTTTACGGGAAGTACACCGAGCCTCACATCCACGAGCATCTCGTGCTGCTTCAGCAAAGGCAATGATGTCCTAGAATAGGTGTGTGAGTCATTTTAACCAGCCGACGTTAACAGAGAACGTTCTTCCAGAAGATAACGATTTCCCTGTTCCTGCGCTTTTGGATCATCATGGTCCTGCGCGTGTGATTGCTATGTGTAATCAAAAAGGTGGGGTGGGAAAAACGACGACAACCATCAATTTAGGTGCTGCGCTAGCGGAATATGGTCGCCGCGTCCTTGTTGTGGATTTTGATCCACAAGGGGCAGCCTCGGTGGGTCTAGGGATTAACACTTTGGATATGGATGTCACTATTTATAACCTCCTCATGTCCTCACGGCTTGATCCTCACGACGCAGTATGTCCTACTGATCTACCGGGTTTGGACGTGTTGCCGGCAAATATTGATTTGTCTGCTGCTGAAGTCCAATTGGTAAATGAAGTAGCACGTGAATCTGCTTTACAAAGGGTTTTACGTCATCTGGAAAATGAATATGACGTGATTTTGGTGGATTGTCAGCCTTCTTTAGGTTTGCTCACCGTTAATGCTTTAACTGCCTCGCATGGTGTAATAGTTCCTGTTGCTGCTGAATTCTTTGCATTACGCGGTGTGGCTTTGCTGGTCGAAACCATTGAAACAGTACGTGACCGTATTAATCCTCGCCTCAAAATGGACGGAATTGTGGCCACTATGGTTGATACTCGTACTTTACATTCGCGGGAAGTACTTGACCGCTTAGAGGAAGCCTTTGGTGATCTGGTCTTTACAACTCGTATTGCGCGGAGTGTAAAATTCCCTGACGCTACTGTAGCAACTGAGCCTATTACAACCTATGCTTCTAAACATGCGGGTGCTCAGGCCTATCGGCGTTTAGCTCGTGAGTTGATTGCTCGTGGAGATGCAGCCTGAAAGTCACGCCTCGCAGGACGTACTCGTTCAGGGGCGTATCGATCAGTTTCAGGTAACCCTTGAAGTTTTTGAGGGACCTTTTGATTTACTGCTGCAACTGATTGCTCGTAAACGACTGGATATCACTCAAGTAGCATTAGCTGAAGTAACAGATGAGTTCATTGCTCATATGCAACTTTTCCCAGATCTATCAGTTACGACAGAATTTTTAGTTGTTGCTGCCACGCTGCTTGATATGAAGGCTGCACATTTATTGCCGCGCGATGAGTCAGTTTCAGATGTGTCCGCGCAGGATTTAGAGGCACGGGATGTCCTTTTCTCACGTCTTTTACAGTACCGCGCATTTCGCGTAGCGGCCGAGGCGATCGGCCAGCGTTTAGAAGCGCAGGCCACTTCATTCCCACGTCTTGTGCCTATGGAAGATGCTTACGCGAAATTACTGCCAGACCTCGTGTGGGCTTGCAGTGCGCATGATTTAGCGAGGGCAGCCGCAGACGCACTCTCACATAAGCCACCCACTGTTGAAATTACGCATTTACATGATCCGCTTGTTCCGGTTGCCACTCAGGTTGATATTTTGGTAAACAAGTTACGAGGGCGAGGTCCGCTTACCTTCACAGATTTAATTTCGGATGCTGCAACGCAAGCAGTGGTAGTGTCACGCTTTTTAGCGGTATTACAGCTTTATCGTGCTGGCGCAGTTGATTTTACTCAAAATGAAGCTTTAGGACGTTTACTGGTGATGTGGACCGGTGGAGAACAGGAAACATATGTGCACATTGATGAGGAGGATCAATGAATAAGCCTCAAGAATATGAGGATATTTCACAGGAAGATTGTTCTCACCTACCAGAGGAAACAGGGGATATTGATGCACTCCTTGCCCCCATTGAAGCAATTTTGATGGTAGCTGAGGTTCCAGTAACTGCTGCTCAAATCGCACCTGCCCTCGGAGTGAGCACAGCAGCAGCCGAATGTGCCTTACAGCATTTGGCTGCACAGTACCCGTTACCTCATTCCTACGATGCAGCTCCTCATACGGATGAGGAAAACCACGAAATACAAGGAACTGACGATCGCACAAACAGCGTGACCTCCTTTGCCTCAGATACGTACACCGCAGCAAAAAACAACGAAAATCGTGGGCGTCCTCATGGATTTTATGTGAAAAAAGTAGCAGGAGGCTGGCGCATCTACTCAGCACCTCAGTACAGTGATGTAGTTGCCCGTTTCGTTGTAGGCTCAGCACAAACACGGCTCAGCCAAGCCGCTCTAGAAACTTTAGCGGTTATCGCGTATCGTCAACCAATCTCACGGTCGCGTATCTCGCATATTCGTGGCGTGAATGTTGACGCCGTGGTGCGTACTCTAGTAGCACGAGGTTTAATCGAAGAAGTCGATGAGAGCCTTACCGGAGCACGCTTGTACGGAACAACCCCAGCGTTTTTGGAACGCATGGGATTCAATTCGTTGGATGACTTGGTGCCACTCGCGCCGTACCTTCCAGCTCAAGAAGAACTGGACGAACTAGAGGAGTTACTGTGAGAAATGATCCCTACGTTGAGGGTGGCCTACGTCTGCAAAAAGTTTTATCTCGCGCAGGAGTGGCTTCACGTCGCGCTGCTGAAGATCTGATCGATCAAGGACGCGTGATGGTGGATGGCAAAGTAGTCCGCACCCAAGGTTTACGTGTAGACCCTGATCGACAGGTTATTCACGTGGACGGTCAACGTCTGATTTTGGATGAAACAAAACATATTGTCCTTGCACTCAACAAGCCGGTGGGAGTTGTATCCACCATGTCGGATCCTGAAGGACGACCAACACTTGCTGACATGCTTATGGACTATCCCGAACGCTTATACCACGTCGGACGTTTAGATATTGATACCTCAGGTTTGTTGCTTTTAACAAACGATGGGGAATTGGCAAATCGTCTGACACATCCCTCATGGGGAGTGTCAAAAACCTATGTGGCGCGTGTTCATGGTGAAGTGAAATCCGGTGTGCGCCGTCGCCTCCTTGAAGGAATCGAGCTAGAAGACGGCCCAATCCAAGTGGATGCTTTCCGCACATTGGAAACGTACGGTGACATCACCACTGTTGAAATTACTGTGCACGAGGGACGGAACCGACTTGTGCGGCGTTTAATGGAAGCTGTTGGCTATCCAGTACGTGAACTTGTGCGTACGCATTTTGGTCCGATTTCCCTAGAACGCTTACAACCGGGAACACTGCGACGAGTGAAAGGTAATCAGCTCGTTCGTCTGTATTCAACGGTTGATTTATAAGCCTCTTCGTCGAAGCATCACAATGGGTGCCGCGGTACAGTCTCTCTTTTTCTGAGGCTTCGCGTTGAGTATTCAGTATCACTGCGTATCCGCCTTGTTTATACAAGTCAATGCTGATGCACCCGATGTTGTCACAAGCCACGCGTATAAGGAAAACTGAAATGACATATGTGACTACGCACCGTCCTGTTGTTACCGAAGGACCTGTCCTCATTATCGGGACGGGTCTGCTAGGCGCGTCTTTAGGTTTGTGTTTACGTGCTTCGCACATTGATGTTCTTTTGCAGGATACTTCACCGACATCGCTTCGCTTAGCACAAGATATTGGTGCAGGTATTCCCCTCAAAGAATGGTCGGGTTTACCACCGCAACTCGTGATTGTGGCAACTCCACCGGATGTGGCGCATGAGTGTGTGCTTTCTGCTTTACAGACGTGGCCGCAAGCGGTAGTCACTGACGTAGCAAGCGTCAAAGAAGCTGTTCTTGAGGATCTGTTGTCCTATTGTGCGCATACAGATGACTACTCCATTCTTGGACGGTATGTAGGTTCGCATCCCATGGCAGGACGGGAACGTTCCGGTGCGGGAGCTGCTGATGCGGACTTATTTTATGGTCGACCATGGGTGCTAGTTGCTCATCCGTATTCTTCTCACGAGACTGTGGTGCGTATTCGTGCTTTAGCGACGGATGTGGGTGCTTTCCCTGTGGAAATGGATGCTCATACGCATGATCGTTCAGTAGCTTTAGTTTCGCATGTCCCACAGCTAGTATCCAGCCTCCTTGCTTCGCGTCTAGTGGATGCTTCCAGTGAAGCATTAGGACTTGCTGGACAAGGTTTACGAGACACGACACGTATAGCTGCCTCCGATCCGCGCCTGTGGACTGTCATTTTGGCGGGGAACGCGGGACCTGTTGTTTCAATTTTACGTGAGTTGCAATCTGACCTTGCAGATTTGATTACGCATTTGGATAAAGCAGCAGAACTCGGACCTTTACGTGGCGGCTCTGTCGGAGCAGTTAATCGCGTAATGGAATCAGGCAATAGGGGAGTAGCACGTATCCCCGGTAAACACGGTGGCGCTCCGCGTCGCTACGCTGAACTGGAAGTTTTAATTCCTGATACCCCTGGTGCTTTGGGTCAACTTTTCACTGAGCTAGGTGAAATCGGGGTTAATATTGAAGACCTTGCTTTAGAACATTCAGCAGGTCAACATGTAGGTTTAGCACGTGTCATGATTGATCCATCCCGTCTACGTCAGGCACAAAAAGAGCTGGAATCGCGTGGCTGGAGACTTATCACCCACGCCATTGAAACAGCGTAAATGCCACGCTGAACCCGTACTATAGTTCCGTACACTCAGCAGAAAGAACGCACATGTCACTCAGTGAAAAAAACATGGAAAAAGTCGCTGAAGGCAACGAACTCTATGAAGAATGCCGTCGTTTAGTAAAAAAAGTTGGGGTCACTATTGCTATTGATGGGCCAGCAGGGTCAGGCAAATCTACAGTGTCACGCCGGATTGCTGATATTTTAGGAATCGGTTATCTAGATACTGGTGCCATGTACCGTGCGTTAACGTGGTACGCGCTGGAAACAGGAGTAGAACTAACAAATCAGGCAGCATTGCGTGCCCTTGCTGATGACATGCCGCTACATATGGATTCTCACCCGCTGGATCCTCATTTTTTTGTTGGTGAAGTAGAAGTGACGCAGGCTATCCGTGAGCCTCGTATTGCTTTGGGGATCCCTCATGTATCAACAAATAAGGAAGTACGTGCATGGATGGCTCGTGAACAACGGGAACGTATGATGCAGGCACGTTCACTCGGCTCAGGAATGGTTGCTGAAGGTCGTGATATAACAACGGTTGTATGTCCCGATGCGGATGTGCGAGTACTTTTATTAGCTGATTCGCAGGCTCGTCTGCGTCGTCGGACCTTGGAATTGTACGGTGACGATGCTCCTGAACATATGGATGTGGTTCGCGCGCAGAT
Organism: Schaalia sp. lx-100; assembly: GCF_021083625.1. Taxonomy (NCBI): domain Bacteria; kingdom Bacillati; phylum Actinomycetota; class Actinomycetes; order Actinomycetales; family Actinomycetaceae; genus Schaalia; species Schaalia sp. lx-100. The sequence goes on from NZ_JAJNRP010000002.1 coordinate 312,375, forward strand.
TGAAAACCGTGATAAAGCAGATTCAACAGTGTCAGAGTTCATGGAAGCTGCTCCCGGAGTCCACACACTTGATTCAACAGGCCTATCAATTGATGCTGTTGTGAATGAAATCTGCCTTCTTGTTAAAGAAAATACTGAACACCGGAGTCTGCTTCACGAAAGCTGAAAATACTTGAATAAAGCTGATGGTTCCGTGTCGTATCACTCATATAACTATGAGAGAACGTACCCTATGACCTATGGAAATGACACAACCATGGCATGAACTTACCGCATGTGAGTGGATTGAACGTGTACAGGTAACCTCAGCTTACGATGGTGTTTGTGCCTGTCTTGAACGGATTCGTGCGTATAACCCTCAGTTAAATGCTTTTTCTGTGGTCCTTGCCGATTCTGCTGTGCAACGCGCACGTGAATTGGATCGTCTTGCTCCACATGAACGTGGGCCGCTTCATGGACTCCCTTTCGCGGTGAAAGAAGAAATTGATGTGGCAGGTTGTGTCACAACATTTGGAACGAATGCATACACGACCCCACGTACGTCACACTCTGAAATTGTGTCGAGATTAGAAAAGGCAGGGGCAATCGTTATAGGGAAAACACGGATGCCTGAATGTGGTGCTTGGCCTTTTACGATCAGCAAATCAGGTGGTGTCACTCGGAATCCTTATGACATGACACGCACCCCTGGCGGTTCTTCTGGTGGGAGTGCGGCGGCTGTAGCTAGCGGTATGGTTCCTATAGGGTTAGGAGGCGATGGTGGTGGTTCAATCCGTATTCCTTCTGCGCACTGTGGACTTGTTGGATTAAAACCAAGTCGTGGATTGGTCAGTACGGCTCCCTATCCTCATCTATGGCTTAATTTAGGAGTGGCGGGAGTTCTTGCGCGTACTGCACGTGATAGTGCGTTGGTATATGATGTTATCTGTGCTACTGATTTTAGTTCGAAGCTTGAGCCTCATACCTCGTTACGAATTGGGTGGACGGTAGATACTGTTTCTCCTTTAGCGCGTCCGCATCAAGATCATGTATCTACTGTTCAACAGGTGGCACGCTTCCTTGCTGAATCCGGTCATCAGGTGGAACATATACATCCGCGTTTTCCTGATCCGACTATTGCCTTCCTCATCCTTTTCTTGCGAAGTATCTATGAGGAAGTTTCCACCTGCGAGTATCCTCATCACCTTGAGAAACGTACTCGGCAGCTTGCTGCTGTAGGTGCGCGGTTACCGAAAAGTGTGGTTTCGTGGGCGCTGAAACGTTCTGATGTGCTTGCGGAGCAGGTTGCTCCTCTATGGCAAAAATACGATGTCGTCATTACACCAACGACTGCTTCACGTCCAGATCGTGCGGATCGGATAGCCTTTTTAGGGCCTGTGCGCTCTCAGATAGCTTCTATTCCTTCAGTGGTGTACACCTTACTGTGGAATGTGACGGGGCAACCTGCAGTGTCAATACCGTGGGGGAATGATTCACATGGTTTGCCTTTAGCAGTACAAGCTATCGGCATGCAAGAAGCACCATTGTTATCGCTTGCCCATCAGCTTTCTGCCATACATGAATGAGTATTTCTATCTCTTATATAAGCGCGTATTCGTGGCCTCTGATCGTACAATCAGAGGCCACGAATGCAATAAGTGAAAGTCTCATCCCTTAGCGGCGACGGCGTTCACGTACTCTCACGGAAATCTGGATAGGTGATCCAACGAAACCAAATTCTTCTCGTAAACGACGTTCAATAAAGCGACGATAGCCAGGATCAAGGAAACCTGTAGTGAAAAGTACGAAACGTGGAGGACGTGTGGATGCTTGAGTTCCAAAAAGGATACGAGGCTGTTTTCCTCCTCGCAGTGGATGAGGGTGAGCTGCAACAAGTTGACCAAGGAAAGCGTTAAGCCGTCCTGTAGGAATACGTGTCGCCCAGCCTTCAAGTGCAGCATCGAGTGCACGTGTAATACGGTTCGTATGCCATGAAGTTTTCGCGGAGACGTTAATACGTGGAGCCCAAGACATTTGGACGAGTTCACGTTCCAACTCAGCTTTCAACATGGCTTGCCGTTCAATATCAACGAGATCCCATTTATTATTCACGATCACTAAAGCACGACCAGCGTCAACGACCTGTTGGACGACTCGAATATCTTGCTCAGTCAGCGGCTCGGACCCATCAAAAAGTACCAGCGCTATTTCTGCTTTGTCTAAAGCTATGTTCGTGCGAATAGACGCATAGTAGTCAGCCCCCGTGGTGCGGTGCATTTTACGACGAATACCCGCAGTATCAACAAACCACCATTGGCGATCATCTAGAGTAATTAACTCGTCAACAGGATCACGTGTCGTTCCTGCAAGCTCATTGACGACTACACGATCACTACCTGCTAAAGCATTCAGTAAAGAAGACTTACCGACATTGGGGCGACCAAGTAATGCAACACGACGTGGACCATGACTAGGCAAAGCTGTGGCAACAGCTGAATGTTCTGGCAAGATATCCAATAGAGCGTCAAGGAGATCACCTGTTCCCCGGCCATGTAATGCAGAGACAGGGTAGGGCTGGCCCATACCTAAAGACCACAGGTAAGCAGCCTCAGATTCTTGCAGAGCAGAATCCACTTTATTTGCCGCCAAAATAACAGGTTTTCCTTTACGGCGGAGCATCTGTACGATGCGTTCGTCTGTGTCAGTGGCTCCTATTGTTGTATCAAGAACCAGCAGTACTGCATCTGCCATGTCAACAGCGATTTCTGCTTGTTCAGCAACAGAACGATCAAGACCTTTGACATCAACTTCCCAACCACCCGTATCAACGAGGGTAAAATGACGACCCGACCAGTTGGCAGGGTAGGACACGCGATCACGAGTGACACCGGGAGTATCTTGTACAACTGCTTCGCGTCGTCCAAGAATTCGGTTTACCAGCGTTGATTTGCCAACATTTGGTCGTCCTACGATTGCAACAACCGGTAAACCAACAGAGGTATTTTGGTGCAAATCCTCAAAAAATTCACCATCAAGTAAAGCTAAATCTTCTTCATCAAGCTCGAATTGCTCCAATGATGCACGCATAGTACGCATATGTGCATCGATCTGTGCCTCAGTGAAATCATCTGTAGGATTGTCTGCAGGGATTATCGGTTCTTTTTCGTTGAAGTCACTCACCTGAATATTCTACGGGAACACTGCAATAACTACCGTGAAGTGCCATGAAATATCAACTTCCATATGCGCATATGCGTATGTGACGGCAGAAATCATGATTTTTTAACTCATATTTTTCTTCTCGCACATAAAAATTCATAAGAATCTGCCCTGTTTTTGCCTTAAAGTGCGCGTGAAAACAAGTGCGGGGAATTGAGATGGACCTGCTAAAAGAAAACCGTTATTCCTGATTTCCTGACAAACAGAATCAATCAGAAGGGGCTGCGGACGTTTTTTTAGAGGGTTTTTGTGGTTAACGTTTTTGCGCGGTAGGCCCGGATTGTTAGCCCGCCGAGTTCGGTTTTGATTCTCGTGTTGTTGTACCAATCGACGTA